>NZ_JACSLY010000010.1:0-93233 GCF_018618375.1 Exiguobacterium sp. E4787
GTCGATTTCCTGCGCTCGACTTGCATGTATTAGGCACGCCGCCAGCGTTCGTCCTGAGCCAGGATCAAACTCTCCAAAGAATTTGATATAGCTCTTTAAAAATGACGAAGCTTGCGCTTCATTCAAAAATTGTAAAACATTTTTGCCTCATCGTTCAGTTTTCAAAGTTCGTCAGTTTAAATGGTGGGCCTAAGTGGACTCGAACCACCGACCTCACGCTTATCAGGCGTGCGCTCTAACCGGCTGAGCTATAGGCCCATAATAAAAATGGTGCACCCTGAGAGATTCGAACTCCCGGCCTTTAGATTCGTAGTCTAACGCTCTATCCAGCTGAGCTAAGGGTGCATATTGGTGCGGTCGAGAGGACTTGAACCTCCACGGTGTTAACCACCACTAGGCCCTCAACCTAGCGCGTCTACCGATTCCGCCACGACCGCAGCGTATTAAGGTGTTACGAGGGATAAAAAATGGTGAGTCATGCAGGGCTCGAACCTGCGACCCTCTGATTAAAAGTCAGATGCTCTACCAACTGAGCTAATGACTCAAATTATAAGCTGGGCCGGAAGGGATCGAACCTTCGCATGTCGGAATCAAAATCCGATGCCTTACCACTTGGCTACGGCCCAACGTAAATGGCGGTCTTGACGGGATTTGAACCCGCGATCTCCTGCGTGACAGGCAGGCATGTTAACCCCTACACCACAAGACCGTTATACGTGCTTAAATTTGAAATGGTGGAGGATGACGGGATCGAACCGCCGACCCCCTGCTTGTAAGGCAGGTGCTCTCCCAGCTGAGCTAATCCTCCGTATGATGGTGACCCGTACGGGATTCGAACCCGTGTTACCGCCGTGAAAGGGCGGTGTCTTAACCGCTTGACCAACGGGCCAGATGTATGTGTTTTCTAAAAAATAAGTGGCGGAGACGGAGGGATTCGAACCCTCGCACCGGTTTCCCAGCCTACTCCCTTAGCAGGGGAGCCCCTTATAGCCTCTTGGGTACGTCTCCAAAATAAAATGGCTCCGCAAGTAGGATTTGAACCTACGACCTACCGGTTAACAGCCGGTTGCTCTACCACTGAGCTATTGCGGAACGTTGCTTGAATTTATCGAAGTAACGATTTAAATTGTAACCGCAAACCAGAAACCTGTCAATCACTTTTTTAGAAAAGCTTTAATATTCCATGTCGTCTCTCGGCGACTTCTATAAGATAGCACGGGCAGAAAAGACCGTCAACACTTTTTCATAAAAAAACCGAGCAAAATGAAAAACATTTTACTCGGTGCTAGTTCCTTCTTATTTAACGTTTCGGCTCCAACATCGTGAGACTGATCCGTCCCCGATTGGCGTCCACTTGTTCGATCCATACGGTGACGATATCACCGACCGCAACGACATCAAGTGGATGCTTGACGTAGCGATTCGACAATTTCGAAATATGGACGAGTCCATCTTGCTTCACCCCGATGTCCACGAACGCCCCAAAGTCGATGACGTTGCGTACCGTCCCTTGGAACTCCATCCCCACTTGGAGGTCCTCTAAGTTCATTACGTCGGTCCGAAGCAATGGTTTCTGAATATCTTCGCGCGGGTCACGCCCAGGCTTCGCGAGCGACTTCAAGATATCCTCGACTGTCGGTAATCCGGCATCTAGCTTCTCACTTAGCACTTTGGCATCGACCGTCTTTAATCGTTCCCGCAGTTCGGCCGTGCCTACCGCTTGCTTCGAAACACCGAGTTCCTTCAATAGAGAGAGTGTCAGTTTATAGCTCTCTGGATGAATCTCTGTCTGGTCGAGCACATCGCTCCCGTTCGTGATTCGTAAAAAGCCGGCTGCTTGTTCATACGCCTTCGCTCCAAGACGTGGTACTTTCTTGATTTCTTTCCGTGTATCAAAGCGGCCGAACTCATCCCGATACGCGACAATATTTTTAGCCGTCGTCTTATTCAATCCGGATACATACGTGAGCAATGACTCCGAAGCCCGGTTCACATCGACGCCGACCATGTTGACGACACTCTCGACAACGAACTCGAGCGATCCTTTCAACTTGTTCTGACTGACGTCATGCTGATATTGCCCGACCCCGACAGACTGCGGATCGACTTTGACGAGTTCCGCCATCGCGTCTTGAATACGCCGAGCAATCGAGACGGCCGAACGTTCTTCCACTTTCAATTCTGGGAATTCTGATCGGGCAATTTCTGAAGCCGAATAGACACTCGCTCCCGCTTCGTTGACGATGGCATAGGCTATCTCGCGTTCCGCCTTCTTCAGCCAGGTCGATACGAACTGCTCCGTCTCACGGGAGGCGGTCCCATTCCCAATGACGATGACCGAGATTGGATAACGCTTCACGAGCGACGTCAACACTTTCTCTGAACCGGCGACATCATGTTTCGGTGCCGTCGGATAGAAGACACCGACCTCTTCGACTTTTCCAATTTCATTGACGACAGCCCATTTACAACCCGTTCGATAGGCTGGGTCAATCCCTAGGACGACGACCTCACGAAGCGGTGGTTGCATGTAGAGCTGTTTCAAGTTTTTTGAGAACACATCGATTGCCTGTTCTTCAGCCGTCTCGGTCAACTCACTCCGGACTTCGCGTTCGATGGCCGGGAACACCGACTTCTTGAAGGCATCCTTCACGGCGAGCGTAACGAGTTCGCGTTTCTCCGTCGGCAAGCGGTCAAACTTACCGAGCGCTTGTCGTATGAAACCCGTCTCATCGAAGACGACCTTCACTTGCAACACATCAGTGCGCTCTCCACGGTTCAAGGCGAGGATTCGGTGTGGGACGATTCCTGCGATTTTCTCTTCATATTCATAATACTGGGCGAACACTTCTTTCTCATCTTCCGCCTGTTTTTTCTTCTGTGAACGAAGAAGCGCCTCTTTCCGGACTCGTGTACGGAGTGATTGTCGAAGCGTCGCCACTTCGCCCCACTCCTCCCCGATAATCGATTGGACGAACGGAAGTGCTTCTTCAAGCGAGAGGTCCCCCGCTAACGACTGTGCTTCGGTCACCGAATATGGCGTTGGTTGACGATACCAGTCAGCGAGCGGTTGGAGCCCTTTCTCCCGTCCTTGCTCGGCTTTCGTCCGTCGCTTCGGACGATAAGGAAGGTAGATGTCATCGACTTGTTGCAGGCTCGTCGCAGCTTCAAGCGCACGGATCAACTCTGGTGTCGCCTTCTCGAGTTCCTCGAGTTTGGCGAGGACGTCCGTCTTACGTTTGTGCAAACTCTCTTCATATTGTAAGGCATCGAGAATGGCTTTGATTTCCACTTCATCGAGATTACCGGTCATTTCTTTACGGTACCGGGCCATGAACGGAATCGTCGCTCCGTCCGCGGCGAGTTGTTGCACCGTCTCGACTTGACTCGTCTTCAACTTCAAATCTTTTGCGATTTTCGTAATCAATCGAATCACTTCCTTTTCTCTTCTCTCTTGAAGTGTAGCAAACTCACGCGTGGACGACAAAAAAACGATGACCGTTTAGTCATCGTTTGAGAATACTTCATTGAGCGGGACTTTGATGGCCTCGCGTAATTTTTCGAGCGCACGACGCTGTAAGCGCGATACGTGCATCTGTGAAATCCCAAGGAGCTCACCCGTCTCTTTTTGGCTCATGTTTTTATAATAAGCACATTCCAGAATCGCCTGTTCCCGTTCATTCAACACGCTGAACGCTTTTTCAAGGATGAGGCGCTGGTCAACCGATTCGTAACCACGTTCTTGACTCCCGACGAGGTCGAGGAGCGTGACGGTCGAACCTTCGTTGTCCGCTTCGATTGAGCTGTCGACGGAAAGGGCTTGGTAGCTCTTACCCATCTCGAGCGTTTCGAGAATCTCTTCATCTGAAACACCGAGGTGATCAGCAATCTCATCGATGCGCGGTGAACGTTGCAGTTCGGTAGTCAATTCTTCGACCGTCTTCTTAATTTTCGGCCCAAGCTCTTTAATCCGACGCGGAACGTGGACGCTCCACGTCTTGTCACGGATGAAACGCTTGATTTCACCGATAATCGTCGGAACGGCAAACGACTCGAAACTGCGTCCAAACTCAGGGTCGAAACGACGAAGGGCAGCGAGAAGTCCGATCATGCCGACTTGAACGAGGTCGTCATGAATGGCCCGGCCTCGCGAAAACTTTCGTGCAAGCGCCTCAACGAGGTCCGAGTATCGGTTGATGAGGAGCATTTGGACTTCTTCGTTTTGATCGTCCTGTTGATAACGCTCGATCCACTCTAATACTTCATCATCACTGTGATGGCGTTGTTGAGATTTTGCTGGCACTCTGATCCACCTCGTCCCTGTTAAGGAGTTTCGTCATCGTCACCTTGACACCATTGTCCTTGTTGATCGAGACGTCATCCATTAAGGCTTCAATGAGGAAAAGACCGAGTCCTCCTTCGTGAAGCGATTCGATTTCAGCCGTCTCTTCGACTGGCGCCGCTTGGCGTTTCACGTCGTCGGCAAATGTTTTGCCCGAGTCCTCGATCGTCATTTCGAGACGATCTTGATGAACGCCACACGTAAGCTTCACTTCACCTTCTTGATCTTCATAGGCATGTTGAACAGCATTGCCACAGGCTTCCGAGACCGCGATTTTAATATCCTCGATCTCGTCGTACGTATATCCCATACGGTTAGCGATTCCTGAGACGACTAAACGGACCACACCGACATACTCCGGTTTGGCCGGGAACGTCATCACCGTCTGTTCGATGTTACTCATTGCGTGCCACCTCTTACGTTTGTATTGATCGAGAGCAACTTGTGCAGTCCTGTCAATTCAAAGAGACGGTTGACGCGGTCGGTGACGCCGACGAGCGACAACTCTTTCTCGTTACGTTTGGCTATTTTAAGGGCACCGACAAATACGCCAAGACCAGTTGAATCCATATAATCCACTTCATCCAAATGAACGGTAACATCCTGCTCCGTAATAGCCGAGTGCAAGACTTCCTTCAATTTTGGTGCGGTATATGTATCCACTTCTCCGGATACGTAAAGGTGTAATTGTTCTCCAATGACTTGCTCGCGAATCGCTAAATCCATCGTATATTCCCTCCTAATGTGCGTACAGAAAAATTGAGTACGATTAAACTAAATTCCCGTTTTACAGAATTCTAAACTATTTTTTGAAGATTTTTTTGAAAAAAAACCGATACCCATGTATCGGTTTCTTTATATGTAAGCTAGAGAGGGATTAATCCCAGACTAATCTCTAGCGCTCGGTCAACTTTGTGCATCGTCTCATCATCGAGATGAGTGACTTTATCTGTCAGACGACGCTTATCAATCGTTCGAATCTGTTCAAGCAAAATCACGGAATCTCGTTCGAGACCATGTTTGACTTGATACACCTCTACATGAGTCGGCAGTTTTGCTTTCTGGATCTGAGCCGTAATCGCAGCGACAATGACGGTCGGGCTAAAGCGATTGCCGATATCGTTTTGAATGACGAGAACCGGACGAACTCCACCTTGCTCTGAACCGACTACGGGCGACAGATTCGCATAAAACACGTCACCACGCTTTACGATCACTCCGCTCACACCCCGCTTACTTGACGTAAGAGAGCATGTTCGGCTTCCGTCTCAATCATCAGCATCTCTTCTGCCATATTCAAATTAAACGCGGCCATCTCTTGATAGCCTCTCGCCAATTCTTCGCGCAGTGTTTGTTGTCGATCAGCAATTTCTTTGGACAAGTACGTCACTACATCGTTCAATGACAATGATTCACGATCTTTCATCGAAATCGGACCCACATGTTGCGAGAACCGATCTGGAACGGACGCTAAAGCACCCGCAGTTCGCTGTTTCAACATCTTACACCTCCAGAATCGTTTCAATGACTGGCGGAAATCTTCCCGCGTTCTTTACCAATATAACACGCGAGTTTGGGAAAATATAGAGGATTCCCGAAAGAATTCAGATAATTTCACACGTTTTCCGCTTTACACATAACGTCGTGGGAGGCGGCTCGTCAATTGACAGACGACCTCGTAATTGATTGTCTCGAGATGCGTGGCCAGTTCATCAATCGCGACCGGTCCGCCGATGAGCGTGACGACCGTCCCGACCGGAACTGACTCGGGAAGCCTTACCATGAAGCGGTCCATACAGACACGACCGACAATCGGACAACGGTGTCCGTTTACACCGACTTCGAATCCGCTCGCTTTACGAATCCAGCCGTCGGCATATCCGACCGGCACGGTACCGATCCACTCATCTGCAGTCGTCGTATACGTCGCTCCGTAGCTGATCGTCTGTCCAGCTTCGAGTTGCTTCACTTGCATGAGCTTGCTCTTCAACGTGAAGGCCGGACGTAAAAATGAATAGAAGGAAGCCATCTCAGCCGACGGATACAATCCATAGAGCGCGATGCCGACCCGGACCAAGTTATACGGCACATCTTGTCCGGCCATGCGGATCGCCCCGGCCGAGTTCGATGTATGGATGTAACGGAATCGCGAGTGGAGTCCATCCATCAATTGAGCGAACCGCTCCTGCTGCTCATAGTAAAGCTCACTGTCCGGCTCATCCGCCGTCGCGAAATGCGTATAGATCCCTTCAATGACGAAACGGTCATCTGCCGCTTCTAAAAGGGCATCAAGTTCGGCGCGGGTCCGCAAACCGAGACGACCCATCCCCGTGTCGACTTTCACATGAACGGTCAGCGGACGGTCAGATAGATGTGTGCACGCCTCACGCAACCAGTCGGCCGAAAAGACGGACAACGTCACATCGTGTTCGGCTGCGACGCCCGCAGTTTCTGGGAACTGGGCCTCCATGACGAGAATCGGCGCTTTAATCCCGGCCTCTCGGAGCTCGATTGCCTCCTCGAGTAAGGCCACACCGAGCATCGTCGCCCCGTTCTCGAGTGCAATTTTCGCGACTTCGACGGCTCCATGTCCGTAAGCGTTCGCTTTGACGACGGCCATGAGCGCTTGCGGGATCCGTTTTTTGATTTCGATTACGTTATGCTTGATCGCCGCCCGATCAATTTCAATCCAACTTGGACGAAACATCGTGATCCCCCTCTTCAATGATGACTTGTGCCACGGCGTATTGCTCGCTGTGGCTGATACTCATATGAATCCGGCCTGAGTACGGCGCCGTCATATGTGGTCGCCCGGCCTCGTCCGGTAAAATTTCGATTTGTTGCCACGACAGGCCCCGGGCAATCCCGGTCCCGACCGCTTTGGCATACGCTTCTTTCGCCGCGAACCGTCCAGCGACGAATTCGATGCGGCGTTGTTCTGGATAGGCGTCGGCGAGCGCCCGCTCAGCTTCGGTCAACAGACGCGCGACGAAACGGTCATTCTTGATCGAGCGAGCAATCCGCTCGAGCTCGACGATATCGATTCCGATTCCCACAATCACAGGACACTCGCTCCTTTCCTTTTTCACTCGTTTCCTTATACAATTAAGGAAAGAGGTGATGCTATGTTTAGTCGTACTGAGAATGTCCAAACGTTCGTCCGAGCGTATCCGCTCGTAACGCTGTTCATTGTAATCCAACTGCTCGTGTTTGTCATCGATTCTTTGGTACCCGATCTCCGAATCGTCGCACTCGGTGGGTCGTTCCATCTCGCGCTCGCCCAAGGGGAATGGTACCGTCTCTTGACGGCCAACTTCATCCACTTAGGGCTCGGTCATTTGCTGTTCAACTCGTTCGCTTTGATTATCTTTGGACCTGCCATGGAACGTATGGTCGGCCATATCAAATTCGCCGTGTTCTATATCGTCGCTGGTGTGCTTGCCAACCTGCTCACGTTTTTCACGGTGAGTGAACTGTTCTACCTGCAAGCCGGTGCGTCAGGTGCGATTTTAGCGATTCTCGGTTTCTACGTGTACATCGGTCGGTTCCGTCGGACGCTCATCTATAGCCAGGACGCGCGACTTGTCTATATCTTCGTCGCCATCAGCGCCGTGTTCACGCTCATCGGTGCGAACGTATCACTCTGGGGGCATGTGTATGGCTTCCTGGCTGGGTTCTTGCTCGCAATCCCGCTCTCCCGGTTCGCGGTCCCATACTCGCGCCCGCTCCGCTACGGAAAGTACAAGCCGCGCAAATATTCACCTCCAATCATTCATACGGGTGAAGGCAAATGGATTTTCTACGTCATCGTCGGACTGGCCGTGTTCGGTTTGTTCGCCCGCTTCTTATGACAGTAATAAAGAGAGGATTCGCCCGAGCGGCGAATCCTCTCTTTTGTTTAGGCGAGCAAAGTGAGCATGAGCGCCTTTTGCGCGTGTAAGCGATTCTCGGCTTGATCGAACACGACCGACTGCGGACCATCGATGACGTCGGCCGTCACTTCTTCGCCACGATGGGCCGGGAGGCAGTGCAGGAAAATCGCCTCTGACTTCGCTTGCTGCATGAGCGAAGCATCGACTTGGAACGTCGCAAACTGCGTCAACCGTTCCGCCGCTTCCGCTTCTTGCCCCATGCTCGCGAACACATCCGTGTAAATGACATCCGTACCCGTGGCGGCAGCAACCGGGTCTTGCCAAAGCGTGATGCTACCCCCTGTCGTTGCCGCGAGTTCATTCGCTCGTTCGAAAATGTCGGTCTCGACCGTATATGCTTCTGGCGAGGCGATGCGGACGTGCATCCCACTGAGCGCGCCCCCGATCATGAGCGAGTGGGCCATATTGTTCCCGTCGCCGATGTACGTCAACGTCTTCCCTGTTCTCGTGCCGAACACTTCCTCGACCGTCAACAAGTCGGCGAGTACTTGGCACGGGTGATGGGAATCGGTCAATCCGTTGATGATTGGAATCGAACCTGCCGAAGCGAGCGTCTCGACCGTCGCGTGGGCGTACGTCCGAATCATGAGCGCATCGACATAACGACTCATGACTTGTATCGTATCCGTCAGCGGTTCCCCACGCCCGATTTGTAAATCACTGCTGCTCAAGAACAGCGGATAACCGCCGAGTTCGACGACACCGACCTCGAACGACATCCGGGTCCGGGTCGAGGCCTTCTCGAACAAGAGCGCCACTTTCTTGCCGGCGAGCGCCGACTGGAACGCTTCCGGCTGTCGTTTCACTTCGGCCGCGAGTCCAAGCAAGTCGTCGAGGGCGGACGGAGTCAGTTCCTCGAGTGTCAGTAGATGATTGATGGTTTTCGTCGTCATAATGGTAGTCCCTCTCCTGTCTGCATCGTTTGAAGTGAACGGACCGGCATCGGTTCCGCTTGCATCGCTTGTTGATAGTATTCGGCAAGATGTGTCTCCGAGATGACGTGGACGCCATTTCGGACCGCCGTCTCACGTGCCGCTTGCTCTTCTGGTGCGTTCGAGAATAGGACCGACACGTTTTGGAACTCGGTCGTCTCATCAAGCGTTTGATCACTATATGACGACCAGCCTTGGCCGGCTACGGTCTCAGTCCGATTCATGACGCGCGTCGTCGTCGCATCGTAACAGAACCGTTCGGACACGTAAGGGGTCATGCTGAATTGGAGCGTCTCTCCAGTCGAGCGCATGACGGGTCCGGTGAGCGGGTCGACGCCCGGCAATTTCAAACTCGAGAACACCGGTGTCTTGATGGCATAGCCGCTCCATACCGGACGTGCCTCTGGGACGACGGTTGCCAACTCATGGCCGAACGCCGCGAGCGTCGCCCATTCGATGAGTGGTTCCCCGGTCACTTTACTGACGATTGGGACCGTCCGAGATGCACGCGGATTGATTTCGAGCACGTAAATGACGTCGTCCTTCAACACGAATTGGATATTGAGCGCGCCACGGTACGTGAGTGCTCGCCCGATTGTTTGAACGATGGCTTCAATCTCGGCTTGTTGCGCGAGTGACGTCTTGACCGGCGGCAGAATCATCGTCGAATCGCCCGAATGGACACCGGCTGCCTCAATCTGTTCGAGCAAAGCCGGGACGTAGACGCTTTTCCCATCAGTGACACAGTCGACTTCGAGTTCACGTCCATCGACATACGCATCGACGAGGAGCGGATAGGTCAAGTGTGGTTCGACTTGGTGCAAATCCGCCGCGGTCCGGATAATATACATCCCTTTCCCACCGATGACATAAGACGGACGGACGACACATGGATAGCCGAGACGATCGATTGCGGACGTCAACTCGTTTACTGATCCGACCTCTTCTCCAGGGATGTGGGCCACCCCGATCTCGTCGAGGAATTGATAGAACCGATCCCGGTCCTCCATTTGATCGATGACGTCTGCCGGCGCCCCGAGCAAGTGGTAGCCTTTGGTTTCCAGCGCATGGGCGAGTGAGATGCCGGTCTGGCCGCCGAACTGGATGAGGACGTCCTGACAGCCTTCTGCCTCCAATACGTGGACGACATCTTCAATCGTCAACGGTTCGACGTACAGTTTGTCGGCGACTGTGAAGTCGGTCGACACCGTCTCCGGGTTGTTGTTGATCATAATCGTCTCGACCCCGAGCTTTTGAAGCGCCCAGACCGCATGCACCGAACTGTAATCGAACTCGATGCCTTGCCCGATTCGAATCGGACCAGACCCGATGATGGCGACTTTCTGGCGCTCGCTCGGCACGACTTCAGACGTCCCGTGCCACGACCCGTAAAAGTACGGCGTGCGGCTCTCGAATTCGGCGGCACACGTGTCAATCATCTGGTAGACCGGATGGATGTCGTGTTCGAGCCGTATTGCTGCGATTGTGTCGGCCGTGACATTCATCTGTTGCGCAATCTGAGCGTCGGTGAAACCGAACCGTTTCGCCTGTAACAGGTTCGCTGGCGTGGACAGATTCAGACGGATTATCGTCACGAGTCGCTCGAACGTCATCATGAAGTGCGGGACGATGCCCGTCAGCGCTTCAAGTTGTGACGTCGTGGCGATTCCTCGGTCGAGTAGCGCGAGGCACGCCAGGAGACGACGATCGGTCGGCGCCGAAATTTCATCGTATAGCACGTCGGCATCAGCTGTCGCCATCCAACTCGGATAGAGCGGATTCTGCTCGACACCGGCACCGCGCCACGCTTTCTGTAGCGCTTCTTCGAGTGTTTTGCCCATCGCCATGCTCTCCCCGGTCGCTTTCATCTGCGGTCCGAGCGTCCGGTCCGTCCCATTGAACAAATCGAACGGGAACGTCGGCACTTTCGCCGTCACATAATCGAGGGCCGGCTCGAAGCTCGCCATCGTCCCGTTCGTGACGGGATTGATGCAATCGTCGAGTCGTTCCCCGAGGGCAAGACGGGTCGCAATCTTCGCAATCGGATAACCGGTCGCCTTCGAGGCGAGCGCCGAGCTACGTGAGACACGCGGGTTCACTTCAATCACGTAATAGGCGTCTTCCGTCGGATGAACGGCGAACTGGATGTTACACCCGCCGACGACACCAAGTGCCGAGACGATTCGGAACGCGGCGCTCCGTAACGTCTGATGCATGACATCCGATAGCGTCTGGGCCGGGGCGAACACGACCGAATCGCCCGTATGGACGCCGACCGGGTCGATGTTTTCCATGTTGCAGACGATGATGCACGTCCCGTTGGCGTCGCGCATGACCTCATATTCGAACTCTTTATAACCGGCGATACTCTGCTCGATTAAACACTGTGAAATCGGACTCGCCTCGAGACCACGTTGCGCGAGCGTGTAGGCGGCATCGATCGTCTCTGCAATCCCACCGCCGGTACCGCCGAGCGTGAACGCCGGACGGACGATGAGCGGGACGCCCGTCTCGGCGATAAAGCCGTTAAGGGCTTCGATCGATTCGATGGTCGTGCTGACGGGGAGCGGTTCCCCAAGTTCGTTCATCTTCTGTTTGAACCGTTCGCGGTCCTCCCCGTCGCGAATCGTCTCGAGCGACGTCCCAAGGAGGGCGATCCCGTATTGTTCGAGCACACCGGCCTCGTCCAAGGCGAGCGCCAAATTGAGGGCGGTCTGCCCGCCGACCGTGGCAAGCAAGTGGGTCGGACGTTCTGTCTCGATAATCAACTCGGCCTTCTCTAACGTCATCGCCTCGATGTATGTATGATCGGCCAAACCGGGATCGGTCATGATCGTGGCCGGGTTCGAGTTGAAGAGCACGACCTCACAGCCTGCTTCCCGAAGCGCTTGGCACGCCTGTGTGCCCGAGTAATCAAACTCGGCCGCCTGTCCAATGATAATCGGACCTGAACCGATGACGAGTACTTTTTTATGCATAGACGTTCACCCCTTGCTGAATCATTTCGTCGAAGCGGTCAAAGATGGCTTGTGCTTCCTTTGGTCCCGGACTAGCCTCCGGATGGAACTGGGCCGTTAGAATCGGGGCCGTTCGGTGCAACGTCCCTTCGACCGAAAAATCGTTCACGTTCTCAAATAACAGCTCGAGCGGCGTCGCTTCCAAACTGTCCTGTTTGACGACGTACCCGTGATTTTGCGACGTCATCCACACTTCACCCGTCTGGACATTTCGGACCGGATGATTGGATCCGCGGTGTCCGTACGTCTGTTTTTCAATCTCACACCCGAAGGCGAGCGCGAGCAGTTGATGGCCCATACAAATGCCGAGTGTCGGATACGCCAGTGACACTTCACGCACATCATCGAGGTAGTCGATTAAATCACGTGGGTCTCCCGGACCGTTCGACACGAGAATCCCGGTCGGCGCGAGCGCATGGACTTGGGCGGCCGTCGTATCGAACGGAACGACTGTCACCGCGTACCCTCGCTCCACCATCGCTTGAACCATCGATGCCTTCACGCCGAAATCAAGACAGACGATATGTCCGTTCACCCCGTCACCGTGACGCACATGACTTGGCGTCGAAACGGTCTCCGTAATCTGATGTAAGTCCCCATCGAACGACACATCTGATTCAGACGTCATCACACCCCACTGATCGCCGTGTTCACGAAGGGCATGGACGAGCGAGCGCGTGTCGACGTCAGACAGTACCGGCACCCCGGACTGCTCCAGCCAATCCTTCAAGTCGGTCGCCGCCCCGTTCCCGGCTAACGTCTGGACGAGTACGCCCGCCACTTGAATGTCCGCACTTTCAGATGCTGTGTCGGTCAACCCATATTGTCCGATGAGCGGATAAGTGAACGCGACGATTTGACCGGCGTACGATGGATCGGTCAACACTTCTTGATAACCGGTCATCCCTGTGAAGAAGACGAACTCCCCTTTCGCCGAGCGTGCACTCGTTTCCCACGTCCCGTTGAACTGTTGACCGCTTTGTAACGTCACTGTCCCCGTCATGACACCATCTCCTTTGTAATCACATGTTCAATGATTGCGAGCGCCTCATCCACTTCAGCTTCTGTAAGCAGCAAAGACGGCAAGAAGCGAATCACGTCCGGACCTGCCGCGACGACCAAGAGGCCAGCGTCTCGCAACTGTTCAATCCATGTCGCGACCGGTTGCGTCGCGACGAGCCCGAGCATCAAGCCGAGTCCACGCACCTCGGTGAACGTCTCTCCGTCGACAAATTGTTCCAAGCCCGCTCGTAATCGCGCGCCCACCGCATGGACGTGAGCAAGTGCGTCCGCCTCGAACAAGATGTCGAGCGTCGCTTCCGCCGCGGCCATCGCGAGCGGATTGCCGCCGAACGTCGAACCGTGACTGCCAGCCGTGAAGACGTGTTCCGCACCTGCTGCTGTCAAAATCGCTCCGACGGGGAACCCACTGCCGAGCCCTTTCGCGAGCGTGACGACGTCCGGTTTGAGCGGGGTCTGTTCGAACGCGAAACGGGTACCTGTGCGGGCAATCCCGGTCTGCACCTCATCGACGACGATTTTGACTCCATACTCGGTCGCTTTCGCTTGAAGCGCTTCGAGCCAGGCCGTGTCAGCGACGACGACCCCGCCCTCGCCTTGGACGATTTCGAGCCAGACCGCAGCCGTCTCGTCATCGATCATGTCGAGTGCGTCCATATCACTGAACGGTGCGTGCACGAAATCAGCCACCATCGGGCCGAATCCGGCTTTGACCTTGTCTTGTCCAGTGGCCCCAAGCATGGCAAACGAGCGACCGTGGAACGATTTCGTGAACGTCACGATTTTCGTCTTGTTCGTCCATTTCCGAATCAATTTGAACGCCCCTTCGTTCGCCTCGGTCCCGCTGTTACAGAAGAACACATGCGTCAAGTGCGTCTCCGACACGAGTTTTTCAGCGACACGCGCCTGCCCGCTGATGTTATATAAATTCGAGGTGTGCCACACTTTTTGCAGCTGCGCCTCGAGCGCTTGGCTCACGTGTGGATGACGATGACCCGTCCCGCAGACGGCGATGCCCATGACGAAATCGAGATACCGCTTCCCCGCCGTATCGGTCACGTAGGACCCGCCCGCCTGCTCAATCTCAATATGTCGTTGTCCGTATGTCGGTAGTAGTGAATGCATGGTGCACCTCCTGTAGTGTTGTCCCGGGATGAACCGGGTCCTTGCCGTCACGGATGACGGCGACATCAATCCCTCCTGTTAGAGCAGCCAACAGCGCCTCGGTCTTCGGGATCATCCCCCCATAGATATCCCCTGTGGCGATGGCCGTCTGGATGTCCTTACGTGTCAATGTTTGACGGAACGTCCCATCAATCCGGATACCTGGGACGTCAGTGATCATTTCGAAGCAGTCGGCCTGGAGAGCGACCGCGACGGCAATCGCACAATCGTCCCCATTACAGTTCAACGTGCCTTCCGTACCGTGTAATAATGATGTCACGAGAGGCACGTAGCGACCCGCGAGCAACAGCTCGAACAAGTCTGTCTCGACCCGGTCGACTTCACCGACCGCCCCGAGTTCCACCAATTGCTTTCCTGTCAGCGTCTGTCCGTCCACACCCGAGAGACCGACCGCTTGAATATGATGACGACCGAGGGCAGCGACGATTTCGGTCTGCATCTCCCCCGCGAGCACGCGCTCGGCACCGGTCAACACGTCCGCTGTCGTGACACGACGTCCGTCTTGAAACACCGGTTCGATTTGTTGGTGCTCGCAATAAGCGGACAACGCAGGTCCACCCCCATGAACGATCACAAGTTCATGCCCTGCGTCGAGCCACGTCCGCCACTCGTTGAAATAGTCCGGATGGAGCGTGTCCCAAACGCTCCCGCCGAGTTTGACGATTTTCCGTTGTTTCATGTCCGGTAACTCGCGTTGATTTTGACGTAATCGTAAGTCAAATCGCAGCCGTACGCCTGACCTTGTCCGGCGCCGTCCTGCAATCGGATTTGGATTGAGACGACGTCTTGTCCCATCTCTTCTGTCGCGAGCGCCTCATCGAACCAGACCGGCGCACTTTCCATCAGCACATGCTGTGACCCGATGCGGATGTCGACGTGGTTCACGTTAATCGGTTGCTCCGATGCACCGATGGCGGCGATGATGCGTCCCCAGTTCGCATCTTGTCCATAGACGGCCGTCTTCACGAGCGACGAGCCGACGACTTGTTTCGCAATCATCCGAGCCGCCTCATCTGTCTTCGCCCCGACGACCTCGACTTCAATCAATTTCGTCGCCCCTTCCCCGTCACGAGCAATCGCCTTGGCGAGATCTGTGCACACGTCAGTCAACTCTTGGCAGAAGCGGTCATAGGCTGGTGTCCCTTCGATGATTTCATCCATCTCGGTCAGTCCGCTCGCCAAAGCGAGCACCATATCGTTCGTCGAACTGTCCCCGTCGACGGTGATGCTGTTAAACGAGGCGTCCACGCTCTGTTTCAGCGCCCGTTGCAACACGTCGGGCGCGATTACGGCATCGGTCGTGATGAAGCCGAGCATTGTCGCCATGTTCGGATGAATCATCCCCGAACCTTTGGCCACACCTGCGATCGTCACGGTAGCATCGCCTTCGGCATACGCGACGCCTGTGCATTTCGTTCCCGTATCGGTCGTCAAAATCGCTTCCGCGAACGACTCCGCCCCCGTCTCCTCATGAATCGGTTCAAGCAAATCGATGCCGCTCAAGAGCGTCTCCATTGGCAACAGTTGACCGATGACACCTGTCGAGGCAATCGCCACTTCCTCTGGTTTGACCCCGATATGATCGGCCGCCTTGTCGCGCATCACATACGCGTCCTCGATCCCTTGCGGACCGGTGCAGGCGTTGGCGTTCGCACTGTTGATTAGGACGGCACGAAGCTTCCCGCTCGTCGCAAGGAGCGATTCTTTCGTCACTTGAATCGGCGCCGCTTGGAACTGGTTCGTCGTATACACCGCGGCGGCACTGGCCAGCTGTTCGCAGACGAGCAACGCCAAATCTTTACGTTTTCGTTTTAATCCGGCGTGAACTCCGCACGCTTGAAACCCTTTCGGCGTGACGACGTGGACGACAGGGCTAATCGTTGTTTCAATCATCCGTTTGACCTCCTTATATGTATTGGGGTTGTTCAGTCAACCCGGCTGTTTCGTTTACTCCGAAGCGGACGTTGGCGTTTTGAATCGCTTGTCCGGCCGCACCTTTTTGCATATTGTCGATGACCGAGACGATGGTCAATCGATTCGCCCGTGCATCGGCGTACACCCAGATGTCACAGTAGTTCGAGCCGACGGCCGTCCGAATCTCCGGTTCGCCTTGTTGCACCCGGATGAACGGTTCATCCGCGTAAGCCTGTCGCAATGCGTTCACCCAATCCGCTTCACTCTGCTCAATCGTCGGGACGACGCTCATCGTCGCCATGATGCCCCGATTGATTGGCAACAGATGTGTGGAGAGTGACACGGTCGCTTGCGTCCCGCTCACTGCATAAAGCGTCTGTTCAATCTCTGGGATGTGTTGATGCGCATGGATTTTATACAGTTGCACGTTCTCGTTGGAGCGGGCGTGGTGCGTCTTGGCGCTGAGTCCTTTCCCGGCTCCCGTGATGCCGGAGCACGCCGAGACGATGATTTCGTGCGGGTCGATCCAACCGCCGTTCACGAACGGCAATAAGCCGAGAGCGACCGCCGTGGCGTAACATCCGGGATTGGCAATCCAGTCCGCCGTCTTCACGGCGTCCCGATTCCATTCCGTCAATCCATATACCGCCTGCGCTTGTAACGATGCCGGTAAGGCCGGTTTGCCATACCACGTCTCGTAGCTCGATGCCGGCAGACGTAAGTCTCCGCTCAAATCGATGACTACCCCTTCATATTCCGTCAACTGCGTAACGTATTGCGCCGACACCCCGCTCGGCGTCGCTAAAAAGATGACGTCGATGTCGTCCAATGCGTCCACTTGGAACGGCTCGAGCGTCAAATCTTCAATCTCTAACCATGGATACAGTTGCGCGAGCGTCGACCCGGCGCTCGAGTCGCTCATCGCCCGGACGAGCGTGAACTCGGGATGTTTGCCGATGAGCTTTAACAGCTCCATCCCGGCGTACCCCGTGACGCCGACGATTCCACAAGTGATCATCTGCCGAACCTCCTTAAAAGAATAAATTGATTAAAACATACGTATATTTATACTGTCAATTGTATTTTTATACAAATTGAATAGAGCGATGCTCGCCGGAACATGAAAAAACGGCCCGGTGCAACAGCACCGGACCGTGGACATGAATTAGATTTGATTTTTATGACGAGCGTCTTGAAGCGCATCGACCAAGTCTTTCACGTCTTCGACAAGATTTTGAATCGTATCTTGGTTCTCTTCGTAGAGCGCCTTCAAATCCATGACGCGATCTTTCAAACTCGCTTTCGAAGAGGCTTGAAGGCCGACCGAATGAGCTTGTGTAGACGTATCGTGTGACTTGAGTCGTGATTTCATATGCTTGAGCTGGCTGACTTGTTGCTCGCGCGTCTCTCTGTGGAGAAGCGATGCCCCGGCTCCGATGACGGCACCTGCGGCCATACCTAACCAGAAATAGTTCTTGTTCATAAAAAATCCTCCCCTAACGTGACGTTATGTTTATTATAGGTCATCTGTTGCATCGACGACATAGTGTTTTATGATCGGACCTGCTCCTTTTTGTTCGACGGCTTCTTTCAGCCATTCTTGGAACAAGACGTAGTCGGTCGAATCACGAAAACGATTCCCGCCTTCGGTGAATTGGATGAAAACAACCCCGTGGTTGTCTTCCGGGTCGACACCGAGCCGATAGGCGGCAAAACCGCTATGGCCAGACCCAAGGCGTGATTTGTCTTTCAACAAACGATGGAACAAGAGCGACCGGGCGTTCGAATCGACCGGAATGTTCGCATAGACAATATTCCCTTTCGGGGCGAATTGTCCTTCTGCTTCTTCGATTTGAAACGTCTTTCCGCTCTGGAACGGAGACTTGTCCCCTTCGGCGAGTAAAATCGTTTCCGTCCCGTTTGCGACGAGCACACCCGGTTGTTGACGCAATCGTTCAGCGACCGTACCTGAGGCAAATGTCATGAATAGCTTAGACAAGCTCCTCACAACCTTTCGCGAGCATGATGTCTTTCTCCGTGATTCCACCTTCGTCATGCGTCGACACGGTCAACGTGACGTTCCGATACTCGATTAAGATGTTCGGATGGTGATCGAGCGACTCCGCCAAATCGGCGACGAGATGGACGAATTGAATCGCCTCTGGAAACGTCTCGAGACGATACGTCTTTTGCAATTCCCCTTCCACAACGTCCCAGCCGTTTAAGCGGGACAGTTGCTCTGACAGTTCGGTTGATGACAGCAGCATGTGCTGATTCCCCTTTCGCAAACAGTTCTTCTTACACCTAGTACCCGACCGCAATCAAAAATAATCTTTTTCGCTTTACGCAAAATGATTTAGAATAAAAAGGATAGCCAACTATTCTTCACATGAGAGAGGAGATCTCGCCATGCGAGCATTGATTGTGATCGACTACACGTTTGATTTTATCGCAGATACGGGTCGTTTGACTTGTGGAAAACCAGGGCAAGACATAGAAGAACGAATCGTCCAGTTAATCGAGGAGTTTGCTGACGAGGATTATGTTGTCATCGCGAACGATGTCCACGACGCCGGCGACACGTATCATCCTGAGACGACGCTCTTCCCGCCCCACAACATCCGCGGCACGGAAGGCCGTGAACTGTATGGAACCGTCAAAGCGGCAGCAGCGCGGGCCGACCATTGGATCGATAAGACACGCTACAGTGCCTTCGCCGGGACCGACCTTGATTTGCGTTTACGCGAACGGGCCATCACGGAAATCCATCTCGTCGGTGTGTGCACGGATATTTGTGTACTCCATACGGCAGTCGACGCGTACAACCTCGGCTATACAATCGTCGTCCACGCCGATGCCGTCCAAAGCTTCAACCCAGTCGGACACGATTGGGCGCTCGAACATTTTGTCACGACACTCGGGGCCACTGTGACCGGGAAGTGACGTAAAACAGAAAGGAACGATTATGTTACATCGCAACCTAGCGCTTCACACTGACCTATACCTCCCACGTTGGATGTATATCTATTGGAAACAAGGTCGTCACAACGAACGGGTCGTGTTCGACCTCTACTATCGCTCGAATCCGTTCAGCGGGGGCTACGTCGTCTTCGCCGGCCTGCAAAACATCGTCCACTACTTAGAGAACGTCTCGTTCACGGAAGAGGACATCCATTACTTGAAACAACAACTCGACTTCGAGGACGAGTTTGCGGACGTACTCCGCAACTTCAAGTTCACCGGCTCGCTCTATAGCGTCCGTGAAGGAGAAGTCATCTTCCCGAACGAACAAGTCGTCCGCATCGAATCGACGATTTTTGAGGCGAAACTGTTCCAGACGGCGCTCTTGAATATCGCCAACCATGAATCACTCATCGCGACGAAATACGCGCGTATCCGTCAAGCCGCGCCGAATGAGACGTTGCTCGAAGGCGGGGCCCGTCGCGCCCAAGGTGTCGATGCTGCGTATTACGGGACTCGGGCCGCCTATATCGCCGGTTTCGACGTCACGAGTTTAGTTTCGGCCGGACGCGATTTTGATGTCCCGACCGGCGGAACGATGGAACACGCCGACATCCAGTTCCATGATGAGGAGCTTGAGGCGTTCCGCTCGTTCGCCGAGATGTATCCAGACAACACGAGCCTGTTGATTGACACGTACGACACGCTCAAGTCCGGTCTTCCGAACGCGATCACGGTCGCCAAGGAACTCGAGGCGAAAGGCTATCGCTTGAAGTCGGTCCGACTCGACTCAGGTGACTTGGCCTACTTGTCGAAACGGGCTCGGAAAGCACTCGATGCGGCCGGACTCGACTACGTCAAAATCGTCGTCTCGGGCGACCTTGATGAGTACGTCATTCAAGACTTGCGGATGCAGGGCGCTGAAGCCGACACGTTCCTCGTCGGGACGCGCGGCATCACGGCCTACGAACAACCCGCGCTCGGCATGGTGTACAAGCTCGTCGCCCGCGAAGGTGCCGACGGGAAGCTGAAGCCGGTCATCAAAGTCTCGTCTTCGAAAGTGAAGACGACGACACCACACAAGAAAGAATTGTATCGCATCATCGATAACGAGACCGGGAAGTTCAAAGGGGATTATATCGCCCTAGCTGACGAGCCGGTCGAGACGTATAAAGAGATCGACTTGATTGATGTGCGCGACCCAGCGTTCCGCATCAAGACACGCAACTTTAGTGTCAAACGTTTGCTCGTCCCGATTTTCCAAGACGGCGAACGTGTCTATGACTTACCGAACGCGACAGAGATTCGCGCATATCATCATGAGCAAATGAACGGTTTATGGGAAGAGTATAAACGTCTCCGCTTGCCTGAAGTATATTCGGTCACCTTCAGCAAACCGCTCTGGGACTTGAAACTCGAGATGATTCGTCAAACACGGATTCCGAAATAAAAACAAGAGGCTGCGGATTTTTTTCCGTAGCCTCTTGTTTTATGCCGTCGTCATCTCGTTCGCATGGATTTTATCTTCTTTTCTCCGAAAGTAAAGTGCGATTGAAAGAGAGATCAAAATCAATATGAAGTAAACGGTCCGTTGCCAAAACGTCGCTTCCGTATCCCCTTGGAACAACGCGATGATATAATCACTCCCGCTCACGAAAAACAATCCCGCGAGCAAGAGAAAGATTCGATATCCGGCCCGACTCCGCTCCTGCTTTACTTTGAAGAAAAGGACACCATAATAACCGATTGCTAGAATCGTGATATACCCGATTATGCCAACAACCCAACTCATCTTGATGCCTCCTTGTCCTCTATTTTTTTACGTCGCTTCCCCGCTATCGTAACACAATCTTCGAAGCAGACTATGTTAAGATGGATTAAAGAAAATGTGGAAGGGACCGATATGATGAAAACGTTCCGCCTAGTCCAAGTTCGCCTCGTCCAAGACGAGTATGGCAACGAGTTGAACCTCCCCGTCGAACTGCTCGATGGGTTGATTATCTCGAAAGAGCATGACAACGAATGGCTCCTCGAGATGCTCGTTCCGACCGAATTTGCCGTCACGCTTCATCACTATTTGAATAAGCGAATCCTGCTCCTTGCCGAAGCCGTCATCACGTCACCGGCGAACCGCCCGGCCGCCCTCGCGTTGACGTTCACGAGCGAACGGTCGCTCAGCGACCATCACACGTTCGTCGCGGAAGGGCTCATGCTGATGCCGAAACAAGATCCGACCAAGCAAGTGCTCGATTCGTTGATTTCCGAAGGCGTGGCGAACGCCGAACTCAAACCGTCCTTCTTCGAAAAACAAGTCGAACAGCAGCAGTCGTTCAGCCGCTCCGCCTTCACCCAGCTCGTCAAGACAGGATCGTTCGAATAAATCGAACGGTCTTGTTTTTCTTTCCCCGTTTTTATAAAATTCTCAACCAAAAAAGGCGAAGAAGTTTCTTCGCCTTAGATGTAGATGAAAAACAAGATGACCATCATCGTCATCCCGACAACTTTAAGCATCGTGCTGCCGAGGAAAGCGAGTACGGTCCCGACACCGATGCTCCACGCTTCCCGCGTCGACTTCCCGAGCGTGAGTTCCGCTAAAAACGCGAAGATGAACGGGAAAATGAGCACTCCGACGAGCGGGAAGATGAACGGCCCTGCAATCAAACCGATGGTCGCTCCCCACTTCGCCCGTTCAGAGCCGCCCCGTTTATCGACCGTAGCCCGGGTGACGATATAGTCGACCACGAACAGGAAGATCAAGAACAAAATCTGCCAGAGCCAAAACGTCCATGTGAGCGGCTCGAATGAGAAACCGAAGCCATAAATCATGTAACCGATGAATAAGAACAAGACGCTCGGGATGACCGGATAAATCAATCCCGCGAACGCGACAACAAATGAAGCGATGATGAATATCCAGAGCAATGTCGTCATGAGCTTCTCCTCACTTTGCGACGATCACATTCGTAATATGGTCGGCGACATTGACCGCCTTGACCACGAACTGACCGTCTTGATGTTCGATATAGTTCGAGCAGGCGTTGCGCATGGCATGACGGAACGTATACGTGTCATCAATCGCCGACAGGGCGGCTTTAATCGCATGTGAATGACAGACGGCGATGACACGCTTCCCGGCATGTGTCTCGACGAGATCGCGCATGCCGCTCAAGACGCGGGCCCGCATCTCATCCTCGGACTCAAGACCGGGGACGCGGTCTTGATCGTCGGCTTGAACGGCCTCATAAATGCCCGGTACCGGTTTTCCCGACGCGGCTCCGAATTCACGCTCGATGAAGCGCTCATCTTGAATGATGTGTGCTGCGTCGATGCCGCACGCCTCCGCGATGTAACGCGCCGTGTCGACGGCCCGTGACAACGGGCTCGCCACGATAACGTCCCAAGATTCTTGACTTAAAAAGGCCGCACTCTCTTCGGCCTGCCGATGTCCGAGTGCGTTGAGCGGGATATCTTCCCGTCCTTGAATGATTTCTTGAAAATTCCAATCGGTCTGACCATGTCGGACCAAACAAAGTTCTGTCACGCGAGTCACTCCTTTTTGATTCCTAAATCCTATCCCATCGTACCATCTTTGCGAAAAAGCGCAACGTCACATCATCGCGTCATCGATGAAACGGTCGATGCGAGCCATGAGCTGCGTTTCTTTGATCGGGTTGTCGGATTGGAGAAAGCTCGCTAACGAGTGTGTGCCGTTCGGGAAGGAAATCAGTTGCACGTTCGCACCGACCTCACTCGCGTGTTCGACGAAGTGAAGCGCCTGTCCGAACGGGACGATCGGGTCTTTCTTTCCGTGCAAGATGAGAATCGGTGGTGCATCGTCATAGAGATGTGTGACCGGCGAGCACTTCACCATCAGCTCGCGCCACGCTTCGCGACTCCCCTCATAAAATTTCAAATGAGCGAGCCACGTCTGGATGAACTTGAACAATAAGAAGTTCGTCGGCGGATAGAGCGCGATCACCCCTTTAATCGGTGGCACGTCATCTCCAAGTTCACCGGTGAACTGTTTGCTTCGATCGAGCGCCGTCGCTAAGACGAGGGCCGCACCTGCCGAGTCACCCCAGACGATCAATCGGTTAATATCCAAGTTGAGCAGACCGTCGTGCTGTTTCAAATAACAGAGCGCATCGGAGACGTCGATGATGTTGTCCGGGAAATAGACCCCATCCTCGAACAGACGATAGTCGATACTGATGACCGCGAACCCTTTGGCGAGAAAATGGTCGAGTAACGGATGGAACAACGTCACCATGCCTCGGTTCCCTCGGACGAACGCCCCCCCATGGGCATATACCGCGACCGGGAACGGTCCATCCCCTGGCGGATAATACACGTCAAACTGGAGCGGGCGGTCATTGACAATCTTGTACGTGTGCGTTCGACGTTTACGGGTGGAGGGTTGCGCCGGCAATTCGGGCTCTTGCCAACGCACGAGCGATCCATACTGGTTCCATACGCTGGCCCCTGCTGCCGTGGCGGCCGCGAGTGCCGCACCTCCGACGAACCAGGCGGTCTCCTTTCTCATATACATCCACTCCTCGTTCTTTTTTTAATCATATTCCCTTTTTCTCGAAAAACCATCCATCTGAAGTCGGACTTGACGTGCACGGATTCGCCACCTATAATATAACTCGCAGTCACAGAACGTAACGGTTACGATTTAAAGGTTCACATAGAGAGGACAGGTGGAAGAGTTCATGAATAAAAAGTTATTAAGTGTCGCCGCTGCCGGCACACTTCTATTAGGTGGATGTGCAAGTAATGAAGAGAGCGGTGCGACGGAGGAGACGAGCGACCAGTTGACCGTCTACGCGTCAACGTTCGCCTTAAAATCATTCGCCGAGGAAATCGGGGGCGTCCGCGTCCGCGTCGAGATGGTCATCCCGCCTGGCGCTGACCCTCATACGTATGAACCGACATCGAAGCAGATGACCGATATCGCCGAAGCCGACTTGTTCTTGACGGTCGGCCACGATCTTGAGCCGTACGTTGAGTCGATGGAAAAGAGCTTGGCCAATGAGAACGTCACGTTCGTGAAGACGGCCGAGGACGTCACACTCCTCTCGGCAGAAGACACGGTCCACGTCCATGGCGAGGACGAGCACGGACACGAGGAAGATGACCATGCCGAGGAAGAGGCCGGTCATAGCGAAGATGAT
This sequence comes from Exiguobacterium sp. E4787, assembly GCF_018618375.1. Taxonomy (NCBI): domain Bacteria; kingdom Bacillati; phylum Bacillota; class Bacilli; order Caryophanales; genus Exiguobacterium; species Exiguobacterium sp. E4787. The sequence goes on from NZ_JACSLY010000010.1 coordinate 24,481, forward strand.
GGCCATAACCACGGCCAGTACGACCCACACGTCTGGCTCGATCCAATGAATGCCGTCTCGATGGCTGAAGCGGTCGAAGCGGCATTCAGCGAACAGGCGCCGGACTATAAAGATGAGTTCGCAGATCGTTTGAGCGCCTTCAAAGAAGAGGCCGACACGCTCGACGCCGAGCTCAAAGCAACAGTCGACGGCGGCTCGAAGTCTGAGCTCCTCGTGACGCATGCAGCTTACGGTTACTTGGCGGAACGGTACGGCTTTGACCAACTTCCAATCACGGGTCTCACACCTTCTGAAGAACCGTCACAGCAAGCGTTGAAGCGCGTCATCGAAGAGGCACAACTTCACGACTTGAAATATATCGCTTTCGAGGATACGGTGACACCGAAAGTCGCACAGGTCGTTCAAAACGAGATCGGTGCGGAGACGGTGACGATTTACAACTTAGAATCGGTCACGAAAGAGCAGATGGACAAGAGTTACTTCGATCTCATGCGCGAGAATGTCAAAGCGCTTGAGACGGCATTAAAATAAGACAAAAACTCGGCGCTGCGGCGTCGAGTTTTTGTTTGTCTGGAATGGCATTACACTCGTCTCACTTACTAGCGTTTGTCGTGATTGGCTTTGTCCTGTAGAAGTCGTTCCGCGACCAGGACATAGACTAGAGAAACTAAAACTCCCACGGTACCTGGTAAAACGGCCACGATCGGGTCGGCTAAATATGAGGCTGGGATTAGGTAAGTGAATAAGGACTTCACGCTATAAAGTGCTAGTAGAGCCGTAAGGAGAATGATGATTCTAGTTTTTTTCTTCACATTTCCGAAAAACTGACGTTCAGTTTGATCTGTATTCGTTATGCCTAACCAAGATAACATTCAGTGGACCTCCATCGAATTATAGATACATTACTAGTTAATCAGGTCACAGCACCGCTCGACGCTATGTCGTCGAACTTTTCACTTGTCCGGCTGCCAATCGATTTGTCGCAACCGAATCCAGATGACACTTGTGACAAACAGTACGACTGTCATCATACTCGCTTGTAGCATCATCTCCCATAGCCCATCACGTGAATCGAGACGATACGCGACTACTAAGCTTCCTAAAAGGAAACTGGTTGCTACGGCAACGATCCGCATCAAAGAATGGTTAGGCCAACGTTCATATAAAAACATTGCGCTAGTCATCACAGTTAATAAAAGATTCAAGAACAGCAAGATGCCCCAAAGTATCGAGACAGGATGGTCGGAAAGCGTCCCCGCGCCAAGGACATATCCCCAGCTTACGATATAAAACAAAATCGTCATCATATTCAGCTTCGCAAAGCGTTTTCTACCGATTCGATATGCAAACACAGGGCTAACTATCATATACAATAAAGCCAAATTAACAAGGAAATTACCCACTTATCCCACCGCCATTTTTTCAATATTATACCATTTAGGCGATATCATTCATAATAAATCAACACGAGCTCATCCCGCTCCATCGCTTCTTCACAGAATCGTTTCAACAGCGTCCATTTGAGCCAGACGTCATCGAGGCCTTCATGGTCGACGAACGCCATATCGGCCACATCTTCTTTCGTGAATGCGTTCATCGCATCTTTGACGATATGGAGCAGCTGCGGCGTCAAAATCCCGACGACGACCGCCTGCTTCTCGTTGACGATTAACTCCTCCCCGATGACGGCCATCTCTAAGTTATACGTGTCATCCCCATCGATATAAATCTCGATTTGTCCGAGAATCTTTTGGAAGCGCTCGATACTCGGGAGCGTCAATGTCTCATACGTGTCACGTTGTTGACTATGCACGTGCAGCAGCCAATCTAAAATCATTTCCGGATCTTGTCCGAATGAGACCCATACTTCCGGGGAAATGCGTATATAGTGTGTCGTCTCCATCATTGAACGCCCCCCTTTTCTTCAGTTTACCCATCTTGCGGGCGCAAAAAAACCGTCTACGTGCTTTCGTAGACGGTTTGTCGTTTATGAACGGATTGTACCTGTTTTGACTTCTTCTTCCGATTCCCAAGCCTCGATGTACTCGCGGCCTGGCAGATCTTCAATCGAATCGGCGTAGAAGACCGGATCTTCACCTTGACGGCGTTGCTCCAAGTAATCGTCGAGGACGAGACGGGCAACTTTCGCGAGGCGGAAAATCGCATACAAGTTGACGAGTGCCATGAGACCCATGAACACGTCCGCGATTGACCAGACGAGACCGGCCGAACGGACCGCTCCGAAGAGGACCATACCGACGACACCGATGCGGTAGAGCGTGACGTAAATCTTTTTATCCGAAATGAACTGGATGTTCGTCTCACCATAGTAGTAGTTTCCGAGAATCGAGCTGAACGCGAACAAGAAAATCGCGATTGTGAGGAAAGATGTCGCCATCGGACCAATCTCGGCAGTGAGCGCGGCCTGTGTCAACTCGACACCAGCGAACGACTCTGAACCGGCGACGCCTGACAATAAGATGATCATCGCTGTCGATGTACAAACGAGAAGTGTATCGACGAACACACTGAGTGATTGAATCAACCCTTGTTTAACCGGGTGTGATACTTCAGCTGTAGCTGCCGCGTTCGGGGCTGAACCCATTCCCGCTTCGTTCGAGAAGAGACCACGACGGATCCCTTGAAGTACCATTGCTCCAATGGCACCACCGAACAGTTGCTGAAGACCGAGTACGCCTTCCGAGAAAATCAAGCCGAACACTTCAGGCAATAGTGAAGCGTTCGTAATCATAATCCAAGTGGCAAGTAGAATGTAGCCACCCGCCATGACCGGAACGATGATACTCGAAAGAACGGCAATCGATTGAATCCCACCGAAGATGATGACTGCAGTGACGAGCGCCAAAATGATACCGACTGTTGTCGTGCTAATCCCGAACTGGTTGCTGACTGACAACGAAATTGTGTTCGACTGAACCGAGTTGAAGGCGAAACCGAACGAGAACGTGATCAAGATGGCGAACAAAATCCCGAGCCAGCGCTGACCGAGCGCACGTTCCATGTAGTAAGCTGGACCACCGCGCCATGTGCGACCGTCGCGGATTTTATATACTTGCGCGAGCGTACTTTCGACGAATGCCGAAGCCGATCCGATGAGGGCGATGAGCCACATCCAGAAGACGGCTCCCGGGCCTCCGAGCGCGATGGCCGTCGCGACACCGGCGATGTTCCCGGTCCCGACGCGCGCCGCCGTCCCGATGGCGAATGCCTGGAACGACGAAACTTGGCCTTTTTCACGCTTCATGCCATCTTTGAATAAGAGACGAACCATCTCTGGAAACATCCGGAACTGGACGAACCCCATGCGAACGGTGAAATACAAACCTAAGGCGACAAGGACAACGATTAGCACTGACGACCAGAGCAGGTCGTTGGCTGATGAAACGAGATCTTCTACGAATTTCTCCATCTTTCAATCCTCCGTGTATGTGTGAGTTATAAGAAAAAGTTATGTCAACTTTCTTTACATGAGTAGAATTATAGGAAAAACGTTTAAAAAATGCAATCTTTTTCGACAATTTTCATTTCGGGTGTCGAACAACAAAAAGGCGACCGGTCAAGTGACCGGCCGCCTAGATTATCTCAGTTGGTTAGATAAAGAGGTTCAAGTTACCGCCTTCGGCTGCCCCGAGGTATGCTGCCACACCACCGAGGTCGATGCCGTCGATTAACTCTTCTTCTTTAATGCCCATGACGTCCATCGACATCGTACAAGCGACCATTTTAACGCCTGCCTCTTGAGCCGATTTAATCATTTGATCAAGTGATGGCACGTTTTTGTCGCTCATCACTTTCTTCATCATCTTCTGACCAACGCCACCGAAGTTCATGTTCGAGAGCGGAAGCTCACCCGCATGAGATGGCATCATCATGCCGAACATCTTCTCGAGGCCTTGCTTCTTCACTTCTGGCGCATCTGGTTTACGGATGACGTTGAGTCCCCAGAATGTGAAGAACATCGTGACGTCTTTACCCATTGCTGCTGCACCTTGCGCGATGATGAATGAAGCGAGTGCACGGTCGAGGTCCCCACTGAACACGACCATCGACGCGCCGTCGCCTGCTGGTGCGCCCGCTTGGACGGCTGCAGGGCCTTGACCTTTTTGGAGGACCGCTTCGACGCGACCGTTCACAAATTGTTTTGAGACGAGCTTGTTGCCCGTTTTCTTCGCCCATGCTTCGATGTCCGCAAAGAAGCCAGGATCACTTGCGAGGACGCGGAGCGTCTCGCCTTCGCCAAGTTCGGCTACTTTTTTGTTGACTTCTAAGATTGGTCCTGGGCATTGCAGACCGCACGTATCTAGGAAAATCGGTTCCCCGATCGGTTCATTCATCATTACTGGTGGTGCCTCCTCCGTTGCTGTTGCGGCAGTCTCATTCGCTGCCTTCGTTCCTGCTTCAATCGCATCAAAATCACGTCTCACTTGTGACCACGTCTTGTAGCCACCGCTCAAGTTTTTAACCTTGAATCCATTTTGACGCAAGATGCGGGATGCGAGATATCCGCGAAGCCCGACTTGGCATGTCACATAAATCGTTTCGTCTTTGCTGTAGTTGTCCAAGTGATCGCGTAGCGAGTTGAGCGGAACGTTGATTGAGCCTGGGATTTTACCGAGCTCGTGCTCTGATTCGTCACGGACGTCGAGTAATGTCGCACCGTTTTGGACCAAGTCGTCAATCTCGTTCCAATGTACGACTTCGTTATCGCCGAGGACGACGTTCGACGCCACGTAACCGATCATGTTGACCGGATCTTTCGCCGAGCTGAACGGTGGGGCATAGCTGAGTTCGAGGTCTGGAAGGTCAAGGACCGTCAAGCTACCTTTCATCGCTGTCGCAATGACGTCAATCCGTTTATCGACACCGTTCATCCCGACGCCTTGCGCGCCATAGATTTCACCGGTCATCGGATGGAACAACAGTTTGAGCGACACGGGTGTCGATCCTGGGTAATAGCCCGCATGTGAACCCGGGTGCACGTGAACGGCTTCGAACTCTTTACCAGCTGCTGTCAAACGTTTCTCGTTCCAACCTGTCGAAGCAACGGTCATATCGAATACTTTGGCGATCCCAGTCCCCATCGTTCCGTTGTATTTAACGTCACGACCGTTGATGATATCGGCGACGAGACGACCTTGGCGGTTGGCCGGCCATGCAAGCGGAACGACCGTCGGCTCTTTGAAGATATAATCGAGCACTTCGACGGCGTCACCGATGGCGTAGATATTCGGGTCTGACGTGAGCATCTTCTCGTTGACACGGATGGCGCCGCGGATGCCTGTTTCAAGTCCTGCTTCCGTTGCGATCGAAGATTCGGGCACAACACCGATTGACAAGACGACCATATCGGTCTCGATGACGCGACCGCTCTTCAAGTGGACACGTTTCCCTTTCTCAGAGAAGGAGTCGACACCGTCAGAAAGCTGAAGGTCGACGCCGTGCAAACGCATATGCTCGTGAACCGGTGCGACCATCTCACGGTCGAGCGGCGTCATGACTTGGTCGGCCATCTCGACGAGCGTGACATCGACGCCACGTTCCCGTAAGTTTTCAGCCATTTCAATCCCTATGAAACCGCCACCGATGACTGTCGCGTGTTTCGGCGCTTTGTCATCGACGTAGCTACGGATTTTATCCGTGTCCGGAATGTTGCGGAGCGTGAAGATGTCTTCTGCCTCTTCAATCCCTGGGATGTTCGGACGAATTGGTTTCGCACCTGGTGACAAGACGAGGACGTCGTACGACTCTTCGTACGTCTCACCTGTCTGGACGTGTTTCACCGACACCGTCTTCTCGGCACGGTTGATTTTCGTCACTTCCGTCAAGTTACGGATGTCGAGTTGGAAACGCTTGTTCATCCCTTCGACGGTTTGAATGAGCAATTTTTGACGGTCTTGAATCACATCACCGATGTAATAAGGAAGTCCACAGTTCGCGAACGAGATATACTCGCCCCGGTCGAACATGACGATTCGGTTCTCTTCATTTAAGCGACGAAGACGGGCGGCTGCCGAAGCACCACCAGCGACCCCACCGACGATTACGATTTTTTTACTCATTGCGCATTTCCTCCTTTGACGACTTCACCTGGCCAGCTCATCAAGCCATCTTCTATATTGACCACTTTATAACCTTTCGCTTCCATTTGCCAAGTTGCTTGCGTGCTGCGAGCCCCTGAACGACAAAGGACGATGTATTCTTCTTCAGGGTCGAGTGTCTCAATCCATTCCGAAATTTCAGATAGCGGATAATTTCTCGCACCAGCAATGTGCGCTTCCTGGAACTCGTCACGTTCACGAACGTCGACGATGTTCACTGGTACTTCGAAATCCATTTGACGTTTCAAGGCAGATGCTTTCATGTTTGTTTACCCATCCTTTTGATCTATGATATTTCACTTATTTATTCGTCAGCTTGGTAGCGGGCGTTCGACGAAAATTTGTGATTCGTTGAACATATCGCTTTCACGTCATTAATATACCCCCTGTGGTATTTGATTGCAAGGGATTTGTTTGTCGAATCGGTAAACGTTTGAAAAAATTTCACATCAAACGTTGTTGCTCGACACATACTCCCCCACGTATTAAGATGAGACTACACAATAAATAGTTGGGTTACTGAACGATTTGAATATAGAGGTGAATCTAATGGAACAGTATCAATACGATACAAAAGTGTTGAACCGGATGAAACGGGTCGAAGGACAAATCCGGGCCATCATCCGCATGATGGAAGAAGGGAAAGAGTGCCGTGACGTCGTGACACAGTTGAGTGCGGCTCGATCAGCGCTTGACCGCGCCTCGACCATCATCGTCGCGAAGAACTTGGAGCAGTGCATCATCACCGCCCAACAAGATGGCGAAGATACGTCAGAAACCGTCGAAGAAGCCATCAAAATGTTGATGAAACGCTAGTTCCACTTGCTTTCCCTCCGCAAATGGGCGAAAGTTAGAGTAACGACTTTTAAGGGGGACTTGTTTGTGAACTTCGAAGAAAAAGTAGAATCATTTAAAGCGCTCGTCGCTGAACGCAATATGACGTTCAAAGAGAGCGAGACTGAAACGCATGTCACATTTTTGACGCGTGAAACGACTAAATCCGGGGCTCAGCCCGTTATGATTATCGCCTTCAATAAAAAGACGACAGATGCGGAACTGTATGCCGCGACGGTCACCCACGTGCCGGATTACGTCGAAGACCTACCGATTCTGAACGCCTTGAACGAGTTCAACCAAGAGTTCAAATACTTCCGCTGCGTACTCGACAGCGACCGTGATGTTACGCTCGCCTCGACGCTCGACCTCGACCTCGGCTTCTCGCCAGAGATCATCTTGCAACATTCATTCATGATGTTCCAAGCGGCCGATGAAGTGAACGAGTATATGCAGAAGTTGTATACGCAAGTCCAATAACAAGCAGCCGCCCCGGACGAATTGATACGCTCCCTAAAAAGTAGACAGGTTAAAAAATAAAACCTGTTTCCTTTTGAAGGGAGTTTTTTGTATGGCTCAAAAAAAGTATCCTCCAGAGTTAAAAGTTGAAGCTGTCACAGCCTACGAAACAGGTCAAATGGCTTTCTCTCAGGTATTACGACAGTACGACATACCCCAAAAGACGTTCCAAGATTGGATTAGGCTCTATCGAGCCGATGGGATTGACGCTTTCCTAAAACCGCGTACTTGGAAGAACTATTCGAAAGAACTCAAAACCAACGTAGTTCTAGATTGTGTTAACGGCAAACTCTCACCTAATGAGATTGTCAGGAAATACGGATTGTCATGTCGGAGTGTTCTTCAGGGATGGATAAATCAGTATACTGGTCATAAAGAACTCAAAGCCACCTCGAGGGGAAGAGACACGATGACCAAGGGGAGAGAGACGACGTTCGAAGAGAGACTTGACGCAGTGATTGACTGTTTGAGCCACAGAAGGGACTATCGCAAAATTGCGGAGACCCATCGGGTATCTTATCAACAGATCTATTCATGGGTGAAGAAGTACGACCAGGGTGGCCCTGACGCCCTGCTTGATCGACGTGGGCACAAGAAGGATAAAGCTGCCTTGACACCTGATGAACGTGTCCAAATAGAGCTAAAACGTTTAGCGAAAGAGAACGAGCTCCTCCGCATGGAGAATGACTACCTAAAAAAATTGAAGGAAATCGGAAGGGGGCAAAGCTGAACCAAATTTGGTATGCGCATGAATATGAGTCCATCCGCCGTCTACATTCCACGTGTGGTCACCCGGTGGCTCGCCTCTGTGAAATCGCTGTCGTCTCAAGAGCAGGATATTATAAATGGTTGAAACACGAACCCTCGGCACGTGAAATCGAGAACAGACAAATCCTCGAAGAACTGCGAAGCGTCCACCTTGAGGTCAAGGGTATCTACGGGTATCGTCGCATGGGCATGAATCTTCGGAGACGGTTCGACCGACATATCAATCACAAGCGTGTGTACCGACTCATGGAGGCCGGTGGCCTGCGTTGTGTCATCCGTAGACGAAAGAAGAAATACGTCTATTCGACTCCTCAACAGACAGCTGAGAATCTTTTGAACCGGGAGTTCCGTGCCGATCGGCCGAATGACTAAGGAGGCCGGTATCACCCAGAGTATGTCACGTGTGGGTCGATGTATTGACAATGGCCCGATGGAAGCCTTTTTCGGTGCGCTCAAATGTGAGAGCTATCGCCTTCGAAAGTATCGTACCTATGACGATCTCAGTGAGTCCGTGGCAGAGTACATTCGTTTTTACAACCAAGACCGTTACCAAGAACGACTAAACGGCCTCAGCCCTTTAGAATTCAGGGCTGAAGCCGTCTAAACGATTTTTATTATTTCCACTGTCTACTTGACAGGGGGCGGTTCACTATTCGGTGACAGGAGAGGTTTCTTGTTTATTGAGGCTCGATAGACGGTTCCGAATCGATTGGTCGAACTAAGACTTGATCGATTCGACGACCATCCATATCGACAATCTCAAAACGCAGACCGTACGCCTCGATTACGTCTCCCTTTTGAGGGACTTTACCGAGCTGCGTGATCAAAAAGCCGGCCAATGTGTGATAGGCGGCCCGTTCTTGTCCTTCTAAAAAATCTGGAAGTCCAAACAACTGTTTGGCCTCGTCGATATTGAGCATGCCATCGGCGAGATATGAGCCGTCCTCGCGCCGGACGACCGATGGCTCTTCCTCCTCGATGATGACTTCCCCGACGATTTCTTCTAATATATCGAATAAGGTGACGATCCCAAGGAATCCGCCATACTCATCCAACACGAACGCCATCCCGACACCACTCTGTTGCATAGCTTGTAAGACGAGGCTCGCTTCTCGCTGGCGCGGCACAACGAGCGCTTGTTTGACCCGCTTCAAAATCTGCGACTCGTGTTTCAGTGACGGGAGCGTCAAAAGATCGCGCACTTCGACGAAACCGATGAACTGATCAAGACTTCCGCGACCGACCGGCAGCTTGCTATGTTGACTCTTATAAATTCTCTCTTGGATCCCTTCAATTGAGTCGTCGAGATCAATCCATTCGACAGTCGTACGTGGTTGCATCAATTGATAGATGTAGCGGTCATGGAAGGCAAACAATCGCTCGACTTGTTTGACTTCGTCATGGGCAAAATCACCTTGTGCCATCCCTTCGCTCAACAACTGTTTGATTTCAAGTTCCGTTTCTCCGCTTGATTGCTCAGATTTTAACCCGAGTAACTTGTATACGATGAGTGTCGATTTCGACAATACCCACACGAACGGCTTCATCACTTTACTGAAAAAGTCGAGCGCAGGGATGATTGTCATCGTCACCCGCTCCGGTGTCACGAGGGCGATCCGTTTCGGGACAAGTTCCCCGATGATAAGCGACAAGTACGTGATGATCGTGACGACGATGATGTATCCGAGTGTGCCAGCAAGCTCGCTCCCGATACCGAGCGCAATCAACTGTTGCGCCAATGGCTCCGAGAACCGCGCTCCACCGAACGCCCCGTTGATGATTCCAATCAACGTGATTCCGACTTGGACGGTCGACAACAAGTCGGTCGGATCTTTCGAATGTCGTAAGGCAATCTCCGCGCTTCGGCTACCTCTTGACGCAGCCGCCTCGAGTCGGCTCGGTTTAGAAGAGATGAGCGCAATCTCCGACATCGCAAAAATACCGTTCAATACAATGAGAAACCAAATAATCGATAAATCAATCAGCCAGGATGAATCCAAGGCTTATTCCACCTCTTTCAAGTTTGTTACTTCACATTATACGAGAGCCTGTCCTTCATTCTCAACTTCGCAGGTGCTCGACAGTATTTTCACACAGTTCCCTCGCCAAAATTCCTCAACCTGCTTTTAATTCGAACAATCTGTATTTAAATGCTTTACTTTAAGTTCTTACGACCTCAAATTGATTATATAGAGTTCATATGACCTTAAAATGAGGAATTATTGTTGACCCTACTCATCGCCTTTTTGGCACTCGTCATCTTCATGCTCGCACTTGACCTCGGGGTGTTCCACCGCAAGGCACACGAAGTCTCGCTCCGCGAGGCATGGACACGGACGTTCGTCTGGATCGGGATCGCCATCGCGTTCGGCGGTTGGTTGTTCTACTCGCAAGGCAGCACCGTCGCGACAGAATATGCGAGCGTCTACTTCATCGAGAAGGCGCTCGCCATCGATAACGTGTTCGTCTTCTCGCTCGTGTTCGCCTACTTCGCGATTCCGCTCAAGTATCAGCACAAGGTGTTGTTCTGGGGCATTCTCGGGGCAATCTTCTTCCGGGCCGTCTTCATCGTCGCCGGTGTGTCACTCTTGGAAAACTTCGGTTGGGTCTATTACGTGTTCGGTGCCTTCCTCATCTATACAGGATGGATGATGTTCAAGAACATCGGCAAGGACGAGTCGCTCGAGGAGAACAAGACGATCCGTTGGCTCGAACGCCGCTTGCCGATCACGCAAGACATCTCGTCTGGTAAGTTCACGAAACGCATCAACGGCAAGCTGTTTTTCACGCCGCTCTTCATCGCGCTCATCTTCATCGAGCTGTCGGATATCGTCTTCGCCGTCGACTCGGTCGCGGCTAGCTTCGCCTACTCGCGTGACCCGTATATCATCTTCTATGCGAACATCATGGCGATTCTTGGACTCCGTAGCCTCTACTTCGTCCTCGCCAACTTGATTGACCGCTTCTACTATTTGAAGCACGGGCTCAGTTTCATGCTCGTCTTCATCGGGGCGAAGATGGTGTTGGGCGACGTCTACAAGATGCCGATTTGGATGTCACTTGGCGCCATCATCCTCGTCATCTTGATCAGCGTCGTCTATAGTTTCTATAAAACGAAACCTGGTCAGAAAAATCACGTATAACAAAAGGGAGATGTGCTAGCCTCCCAGGTGGTTCACTTCTCATTGGTGGGTAAACCTTTAGCCTAGCGAACACAGAAAAGGTGGTTACGAATGTTTGACCGTATGGGTGATGTGAGTATTGGACTCGTCTTCGGGATCGTGTTGATGCTTCTGTTCAACAGTCTTTGGGGACTTGGGGTCGGCGTGATGTTAGGAATCTTCTTCCTCGTCGCACCACGCTCGACAAACTGCCGTACTAGAAAATATATACCGCAGACCCGCTAAGCCTGGGTGAACTGCTCCCCGATTAGGTAGACAGATGAAATAACAAATCTGTTTATCTAATTCGGGGAGTATTTTTTATGGCAAGAAATCGACATTCAATCGAACAAAAACTGAGTGCACTACATACGATGGAAGAACAAACATATATATAGGGATTCATCTGGAGCTAGGGATGTCCATACGGTTTATTGTGAGATAGCTGAACGCACACAGGAGCGCTAAATACGAAGCTTGACGAAACTACGCTCCTGACGATCATCCGGAAGCTACCGGCAACCTGGTCCCCAGAACAGATCGTCGCTCACCTCTACATGGGAAAAATCGCCTTCTCGACGATTTATCGCTGGGTCTATGGGGGTAATCTACGTGCCCATGACCTTGCTCCGGCAGAAGGACAAGCACCGGAAACGAGTGCAGACCTGCGGGCTTATCAACGTCGGTTTGACCATCCCGGACCGCCCGTGGGAGGTGCGCACACGCGAGACGTTCGGGCACTAGAAGCTAAACACGGTGGTTTAAATACGAGGGAAGGCGAAGGCCTGCATCGCGGCGAAAGAGCCCACACTGCCGATCAAGGGCCGCACCGAGGCCTCGATAAAGGGAACGATTCGTGCATTGATTGGCGTGCCGATGAATTTCGCCGACCCGTACTTGTCATGGCAACATGAACTCCAAGAGAATCCTTCGCGAAAATCACGCATGACGCGCTCGCCAAGAGCAACGGGAGGCCGAGAAAGTGTCTGAACCGGAAAACGGCACAGCGGACCTTTACGAGGAAGTATTGCGCTTAATTTGACAAACCGCCCATCTAAAGGACGAATGTATCTTATGCACAGGTAAGTTAAAGTCAGCATTTCTTTTAAGAGTGATCCAAAACAATTATTTATTATAAATATCATGTTTTACATTAACTTAGATCGGGGAAATATACATGAACCAAACTATTAGATTGATTAAGGGGGCAAGGAAGATGTCGACGAACAGCTGTGATATTTGTGGAAAGCCAGCATCAGTCAGAGTCCAGGCAAACTTGAATGGTCAGTTACGAAATATGGAGTTATGTGAAGGTCATTATCAAGAATTTTTACAACGCAATGGATTAAACATTTCTCCAATCGAATCGTTATTTGGAATACGTGGCACTATGCTCGATAACTTTTTTTCGAGCAAACTACCTTTTTTTAATGTAGATGAAGAAGTTAGTAAAGAAAATGTTTATGATGAAACCTCGAGCGAAGTGGCACGGCGCAAGCGTGGTAGTGCTTTAACTAGCCGATTGAGTGAAAACGCGGAAGAGATGCTTCAAAAAGCGGGACAATATGCATCTGAATTTAACAGACCCGAAATAGATACAGAGCACTTATTGTTGGCGTTGACAGACAGTGAGGTTGTTCAAAGTATATTTAATCAATTCAAAATTAAAGTGGAAGATTTGAAAAGACAAATTCAAGCTGAGGCGAAGCATGGAGAGACAATGCATGAAGGTGAGATTAGCGTTTCACCGCGAGTAAAAGACGCCTTAAGTCGTTCTTTTATTGCTTCAAATGATTTAGGACACACTTATGTTGGTCCCGAACATTTTTTGATTGGTTTATCTGAAGAGGGAGAGGGACTGGCTGCAAACATCCTTCGCAAATATGGTTTGACGCCTCAATCTATAAGACAGCAAGTGAGTAAGGTTGTCGGGAACGGTGAAAACAAAGGAGGTCTATCCAATTTGAGTAACACCCCTGAACTGGAGAAATTTTCGCGCGATCTTACTAAGATGGCTAAAGAAGGGAAGCTAGATCCGGTCATAGGTCGTGCCGAAGAAGTGGAAACCACAATAGAGATATTAGCTCGACGTAGAAAAAATAATCCAGTACTGATTGGTGATCCAGGGGTTGGAAAAACTGCTATTGTAGAAGGCTTAGCACAACGAATTGTTGACGGTGAAGTACCTGAAGGTTTAAAGGATAAGCGATTAATGGAGTTAGATATTAACGCAATGGTTGCTGGATCAAAATACAGAGGAGAGTTTGAAGAACGTGTTCAAAAAGTGTTGAAGGAAATATCGGAAAATAAAGATGATTTAATTATGTTCATTGATGAGGTCCATACGATTGTAGGCGCTGGACAAGGTGGGGAAGAAGGCGGTCTAGATATAGCTAACGTTTTCAAACCAATGCTTGCTAGAGGAGAGTTGAATCTCATTGGCGCGACTACTCTGAATGAATACCAAAAGTACATTGAAAAAGACGCGGCTTTAGAAAGAAGATTTCAACCGGTTATTATTCACGAGACGACTCCAGAGCAAACGATTATGATTTTAAGAGGTTTGCGCGATACTTTTGAAGCGTATCATAAGGTGACTATAACCGAAGAAGCTATTATTTCTGCAGTAGAGTTATCAGATCGATATATTCCTTCTCGTTTTTTACCTGATAAAGCCATTGACCTTCTTGATCAAGCGGCAGCTAGAGTTAAACTAGTTGCCACTTCACGTCCTGCCGGAATTCAAGAAATCGAAGCTGAATTGCAGCACCTTCTAAGAGAGCGAGATTACGTTGCAAATAGAAAGCAGTACGATAAAGCAAGCGAACTTACAAAAGTTATTGAAGAAAAAGAAAGTGAGTTAAAAAAATTAACAGAAGAATGGGAAGCCGAAAAAGGATCAGGGAGTACAGAAGTAAAACCTGAACATATTGCTCATGTGGTTTCGCAATTGACTGGCATTCCAGTGAACGAACTAACAACAGAAGAAAAAGACAAACTTTTACGCATGGAAGAACAACTACATCAGCGCTTAGTAGGTCAAGAAGAGGCAGTAAAAGCTGTTTCAGATGCAGTTCGTTTGTCTCGTTCAGGATTACGCGAAGAAAATAAGCCTGTCGCTACTTTTCTTTTCTTAGGACCTACCGGGGTAGGTAAGACCGAGCTTGCAAAGGCTTTATCAGAAGTTATTTATGGAGATGAAAATGCATTATTACGAATTGATATGTCAGAATATGGAGAGCGGCATGCAGTAGCACGTCTTGTAGGTGCTCCTCCTGGGTATGTGGGTTATGATGAAGGCGGTCAGCTCACCGAAAAAGTACGACGTTCACCTTACAGCGTGATATTGTTAGACGAAATTGAAAAGGCTCATCCTGACGTGTACAATATCTTACTTCAAGTTTTCGATGATGGACGACTTACTGATGGAAAAGGAAGAGTTGTAGATTTCACCAACACGATAATTATAGCTACGTCAAATTTAGGGTCGGATATTATTCGTACTAGATTAAACAGCGATAGTTCTTCTAAAGAAGATTATGAAGGCGTAAAAAAAGAAGTTATGACTGTCTTGGCAAGTCATTTCCGTCCTGAGTTTTTAAACAGGATTGATGAAATTATTGTATTTAGTGCTTTAAATAAGGATCAAATACACGAAATTGTATCACTTCAACTACAACGTGTCGCGAAGAATGTGTCGAAACAGGGTATTACTATTTCTTTCGATCAAACTTTAGCTCGCCACTTTTCAGAAGAAGGGTACAAACCTGAATTTGGTGCCCGAGAACTCAAACGTGTAATCCGTAGTGAGCTAGAAACGAAATTAGCTCGTGAAATTTTAGGAGGGGCTATTGAGAAAGGGGATAAAATATTAGCTAAATGGGACGAACAATCACAACAGATTGTTTTTGAACGCACGGAGACTAATGAGGATTAACCCAATTTTGGGAGTATAGCCTATATTTCAGAGAAGGTGTCAACAGCGTTTTTTCATTTTTCTCTGATAACTGTGTAGTTCAAAATAAGAGTGATTATTATGCGATGTTGGCTAACGATGACGAGCGACCGCCTTTGGGTGGTTGCTCGTTTTTTTCAATATCAGTGGGCGCAGCTCAGGTCAGAATTTCGACAAAGTATCTGAAACCTGAGCAAATCAAAATTTCCCCTTCTATAATCATGATTGTCTCCAGAAATGACAAAATAACTCGAGGCCTGTCTAATACAGGTCTCAAGCCGCCTAATCTGATTTTCATTATTTTCCCTGTCTACTTGACGGGGAGCAGTTCAAATCCAGGGCGGCTTTTTTTGAATCATTCTTTCGATTAAGCTCGTATAAGGAGAAAAAGGAGGAATTGCTGATGATGACACGCTATACGCATTACCTCGAAGCACTCGAGGCAATCAGAGGAGCGACAAAGTGGTTCACCGATGATTTCCGACGCTTGATGGCCATCAATTATGCCATACACGACACCCCGTTCGATGAAGCGCGGTTCGAGCAGGCTCAAGCGGCCGTCAAACGGAAAACAAAAGCCTTCTCCAAGTTTCGCGGCAGCAATAATTTCGTCTGGCTGTCGTTTCTCGATGCCAAGTATGAAGACATCGAATCCGCCATCGACGAGGCACTCCGGCTTGATACGCTACTCGACCGGAAGCACTTCCGTTTCAGTATGTTGCGGCCCTTCATCGCGAGCCAACTGATCAACGTCGATGAACCCGAGCGCCGGCTTGACGAGGCGAGCGCACTCTATCAGACGTTCAAACGAAACCATCCTTGGCTGACGAGCGAAGAAGACCTTCTGTCTGCTCTCGTCCTCGTTCAAGCGTTCGATGACCACGATGCGTTGAGCCAACGGATTGAGACGTATTACGAAGCGTTGAAAGCCGAGTTGCCCCGCTCAAACGAGCTCCAACTCGTCTCCCATCTGCTTGCTTTTAGCGACTTGCCTTCAGACGAGGTCATCAATCGCCTGCTCGAGTGGCGCACGCGACTCCAAGGACAAGCAATCGCCGTCAAAAACGAGCATCTGCCAGCGCTCGCCCTCTTGGCCATCGTCGCGGCCCCGAACGACAACGACGAGCGCGACCTGATCGACATCACGAACGCCGAGAAGGAAAAGCATCGCTGGTTCCACACCCATGCGTTGACGGTCGCCTTGCAACTCGTCGCGGCAAACAACATCAAGGAAGACGCGAGCGATTTACTGTTGCACGGGACGTTCGCCCATCTGCTCGCCATGCAACAGGCGGCAACGGCAGCGGCGACCGTGGCTATCATTTCGAGTACATCTTCGAGCGACTAAAAAAGAAGGGTTTCCCCTTCTTAACTAAATAAATACCAACTGAGACAACCGAGCACGAACACCGAGTTGGCGATTTCGACAATCCCGATCTTCATGATGGGGATCTTTTTGCCGTAGAACGCGACCGCCCGGACGAGACTCGGCACGTAAGCGAGTGCCAAGACCGGATAGCCAAACGCGATGAAGATGGCGACGAGCAAAAAGTGATACCCCCATGATACGTTCCGATAAAACAAGCTCTTCTTCTCCCGAATCATCGTTTTGACGAAAAAGATACTTCCGAGGAAATATAAGTACGGCAAAGCGAACATCCACACTATCGTCCCATCCAAGATGCGCGCCCCGAGATAATAGCTCGCCATCCCGCCGATACAAAATGAGGTGACGGCGCTGACGTCGTTCCAGACGTTGCGCTCATCCTTAATTTTGGCAAAATAGGCGTTGATGAGACCGAATGGAATCATAGCAAGGACAAACCAGACAAGACGCCACTCGGACAAAAACACCGGGATGGTAGCTACAATCGCAACCGTCAAATACGTCACGACCGTACGCAACAGCTCTTGTGACTTCTTCCGTTGCTTAATGTATTGGAACAAGAAAAATGTACCCATATAAACGAACAACCAGGCGATGGCGAACGGGATGTGCGCGAGCGTCCACCCTCCGACAATGCCGCCGAGTAAGAACGGTAAAATCAGCATCGACCAAGCGCCGTGCTGTTTTGGAATCATCCATTTCATGTGACTCCCTCCTTCTATGTGTAGTGTAGAAGAAAGATGACTGTAAAACTGTGATAAATTTTACAAAACAAAAAACGATCTCACGCGAGATCGTTTTTTGTTTTTAGTTTGGTCACACTTGGTACGGCTACTTCGACCACGTCTTCCGTCAACATCTTCGTGACGACACGACCCGCGATTGAGACCGCGAGAAGCGTATAAAGCGCGTTCGACAGCGGCAAATAGATGAGCGAAATCGCCAAGACGATGACATCAAATATGATGAGAATCGTCCCGACCGATACGCCGGTCCATTTCGATAGGCCGAGTGCGAATAAATCGTCGCCCCCGGTCGCCCCGCCCGATTTCAAGACGAGACCGAGACCGTAACCAGTCACAATCCCGCTCGCGATGGCGGCGAACAACGTCGCCGGCCACACTTGGATATCGAACGTGAGTAAATCCAACCGATCCCACATGGCGTAGCTGAGCGACAGTGACGCCGCGGCAAGCACGGCTTGCCCGACGAAGCGCCAGCCTTTCCACCAAAGGGCGATTAAAAAGAAGGGGATATCGAGTACGATCATCGAGATCGCCGGATCGATATCAAATAAATAGCGGCCGAGCAATGCTAGCCCGACGAAGCCCCCTTCTGCCAAACCAAACTGTTCATTCAAATAATAATAACCGAACGCCATGATCAGCGTTCCGAGCACTATGGTAGCAACTCGTTTCATTCCGATTGTCCTCCCCGTTTTCAACGGAGAGGAGGATCCTCAGTCGTAGCCGCGGTTCCATCTGTTCCATCTCCGATCTTCCGTTTGTTGATTTTTACATTGATGTCGCTTGTAAAAACTCAACGCTAGAAGTCCGGTAATTGAAACAGAGGCCATGTCCTCTCGGTATCCATAAAGACCTTCCTTTCCCAAATTGCGCGTAATCATGAAACTATTTTAACACATTTTCACGACTATTTCATTAAATGTATATTTAGTGTAGATTACGTTTCGGTAAATCTTTCTTACCGAACCACCACCAGTTCCAGTCCCCAAGCAGTTTCATCAAGGACGGGACAAGTAAAATACGGATGATTGTCGCATCGATAAAAATCGCGAGCGCGATGCCGACACCGAGCTGTTTGATCGGACTAACACCGGTAAAAGCGAACGCCCCCGTGACGACAATCATGATGACTGCGGCCGACGTGATGATTTTACTCGTCTTGGCGAGTCCCATCTCCGTCGCGTAATCGTTATCCCCGGTCTCCCGATAATATTCCTCAATCCGCGAGACGAGAAACACCTCGTAGTCCATCGATAGGCCGAACACGAGCGAGAAGATGAACACCGGGGTCAAGATACTGATCGTCTCGGCATCGTACACGTAGCCTGATTCGAAGATGATGACGAGCAGACCGAACGTCGCCCCGAGACCGAGCACGTTCATGATGATCGCCTTAATTGGAATCAAGACTGAGCGGAACGCCCACATGAGAATGACCATCGTCGCCAAGATGACAGTCACGACCGCATACGGGATGCTGTCATAAATCTCTTCATAAATTTCTTCGTTGAACGCGGCTGGTCCCCCGACGTCAAAACCGCTCTCGCGCCAATCTCGGACGAACGCTTGCGCGTCTTTATCACTCGGCGGGACGTTGAAACTAACGTTGACGAGGGCAAGGTCTGTATTCCCTTCAAGCGTGACGAGACGTTCGAACGCCTCGAGTTGCTCTGGTGCCGCTTCAGCGAGTTGTTGGAATTCGGCTGGTTCGAGACCGGATGCCGTCAAGAACGTCGTGACGTTGTCGACAATCGGATCCTCGGATAGCTCATCGGTGAGTGCGGTCAATTCATCGAGAATCATCGAATCGGTCAAGTCATTCGTCTCAAACAAGAGCACCGCATCGGTCGACGTCTCCCCGAACACGTCGTCCCACCGCTCAAGGGCGGCCCGCGACTCGTACGAGGTCGGGAGTGCATCGGCGTCCGGGATGTTCAATTCGAGGTCACGGACGAACCAGAGACTCGGTAGTAACAGCAAGAGCGCGACGAGTGTCATCGTGACGGGACGTCTCATGACGAAACGGGCCAACTTCTGCCACCGTACTTCAGAACGCGTCTCATTCGTTTTGATAAGACGCCCTTTATTGATCGCATCTCCGACGATATATAAGGCGGACGGCAACAGCGTGAGCGCCGATAAGACCGCGCCCGCCACCGCAATCAGCGCACCGAGCGCGATGGCTTGGAACACGTCGACTTGGATGAATAGCAACCCGGCCAGTCCGACGAACACACAAAGCCCTGAGAACAGAATCGAACGTCCGGCCGTCGCGACCGTTCGGACGATGGCTGCCTCTCGCGACTTCCCATGTGCGAGCTCTTCCCGGTAACGGTTGACGAGCAATAGGGAAAAATCGATGCCGAGCGCGATGGCGATCATCGCGACCGCATTCAAGACGAAAATGGATAGTTCCATCGTCTGGGCAAAGAAGAACAACGAGCCGGCAGCCACGATGAATGTAATCAATCCAACGAATAATGGCATGACCGCGGCGAGCGGCGTCCCGAAGACGAGCAAGAGGACGAGCAACGCGACCGGGATTCCAATCAACTCGGCCCGAATCAAGTCATTCTTCGACGCTTCATTCAAGTCATCCGCGAAGACCGGCTCTCCGGTCAATCGCACGTCTGTATCCGTATCTCGAATCAAGGCGTTGCGAACGTCATCGATTGACGCCTCGGCCGTATCGTAATCCTCGAACTCGAGCAATAAGTAAGCTGCGTCCCCTGAGCGGGCATCGGGATTCTCGGCTGGCGTGATCACGCCGTCGATTCCATCGACGTCAATCAGTCGATCCCGTTGCTGCTCGATGACCGTATCAAGGTCCCCACCTTCCAACAAGACGATCATCGAGGCCCCGGCCCGGTCGAACCGGTCGTTCAACGTATCTTCCACTTGGGCGAAGCGCCCGTCTTGAATCGCAAATCCATTGCCGCGCAGTTCACTTGGCAACTGTAATCCGAAATATACCGATACCGCGAGCAATACCGTCCAAATCAACACGACAGCGTAGCGCCATCGGACTAACGCTTGTCCTAATCGTTCCATCCCTGTCCACTCCTCTCCATCTAAGAAGACTGTTCCCGTTTTTAGACGAGATTCTGTAAGCCTTCGTAAAAAAATCCTGAACCATGCCCTGGTCCAGGATTGTCAACGCTCGAACACTTGCAGCCAACTATGGCAGAAGCGACGCGGCGTCGATAGGACGACAAGTCTGTCGCCCGGCTCGTCCAATAAGACGACTTTCAACAATTCGGTCTCGGCACATACTTCTGATGAGAACACTTCACAATCGCGCTCAAACAGTTGGAACGATGTCATCGAGGTGATAGCAGTCGTCACACCCATTTGATCGACGATGACCAAGTCACGGTCACCCCCGTATGAAATCTTCCAACGCGCGCCCGCTTCGACGTCCTCGACCATGAACTGTTGATTCCGTTCATCGTACAAGGTCACGAGGCCAGGTGCCGTGAATCGTTCGAAATCATAGGTCGATTGATATGCGAGTTCGATGATGTTCCCGAACTCCGGGATTTCCTCGTAACGGCTATACCGAAACGTGTGATCGTTCAAGTTCAAGGCGACGATATCTGATTCGGCCGAGTACAAATACAAATCGTCCCCTGACCAGTAATGCAGGTTACTGAACCAATCGTCATGGAACGTCCGTGGAATTGGGTGACGTTCCATCGTCCCGTTCGTCAAATCCATGACTCCGTATGTCTGCAAATCTCGAAATAGCGCGACGGCTCTTCTACCATGTGGTTCAATATATAGTGCGCAAGGTGCCCATTTCCACTCGAGTTCCCATCGGATTTGGAATGTCTCGTCAAAAAACAGAAACCCGGTTTGCGCCAAATACAACATCCATCCTCCACCAACGCGCTCTAACCATTCAACCGTTTCATGAAATTGATAGTCTGCTACTTGTTTGTACATTTGATCACTTCCTAGTTTCAGCTTAGCAACGCACGACGCATTTTTCGATTTTGAATGTGTTCACAGAACACATTCTCCATCTGTCCGCTTTTCCTGTATACTGGCAGTAGCGTACCGTAATCGGAAAGGAGGAACCCTCATGCGCCCACTTCAACTCTCTCCCGAGACGGCGGTTGAGCTTGCCAAAAAGCTAAACGTCCCACTCGAGGAACTCATGCATATGCCAAAACACATCATCGTCAAAAAGATGATGGAGCTCGAGGCAGCCAAAACTGAAACGAACGAGGAAAAGGAGACGGAATGACGTCTCCTTTTTTCGCGCTTACTTTTGTTTCGGTTTCCGTTTTTTCGCAACATACCAGAGACCGAGGATAGCCAAGGCAGCTCCACCGGCGACCGCATATTTGCTGTAATCCGGACGGCGTTCCGTCACGACGAGTGTCGATAACGGCGCGACCGTGACATGCCGCTCCTCGAGGAGACGTGGTGCCGTCAAATTGACGGTGTGATCTTCGACATGGACCTCGAACTTGCCGGACGGTAGTTTCACCTCGACCGCTTCTTCGAGTCCGTTATGGTATACGAGATGGCGTTCGACGTAACCTTCGACGTGGCGACTCAGTTCAAAGGCGATGACGCCCTCGTCTTCATCGAAGAAACGTAAATGTTTACGAATCTGTTCCGCGTTCTCAAGACGGAACAACGGATATTGTTTGCGCAGGCTGATCAAGCCCTTCACGTATTCGACGCTCGGCGTCTCTTGCTCGGCTCGCGTCCAATCGAGACGGTTGACGACCTCACCCGAATTGAAACTGTTCTCGTCCCCGTCTTTCGTGCGGAAGAACTCTTGACCGCTATGCAGGAACGGGATGCCTTGACTGAGCAACACAATCGATGTCGCGAGACGATGCCGGCGGCGGCGTGTCGTCTCATCGTCGTCCGGATTCGTTACGGCCAGTTTGTCCCAAAGCGTCAAGTTGTCATGGCACTCGACATAGTTCACGACTTGGTTCGGTTCGTCAGCAAAGCTTTGGCTCGTGACTGCACCGGCAATCCCACGTTTGACGTCCGCCGTCATATCCGCGTTGCCGCTGATCCAACCTGGCAAGTCTTCGATGAACACATCCCCACGGACACCGTCACGAATCGCGTCGTTGAACTGGGCGATGCGCGGCATCTTGTGGGCGTTATGTTGGTTCGCTTTTTTACGGAACGGAAGCGGTGTGTCGAGATCCCAGCCTTCTCCGGTCACGAGAATCGATGGGTCGACGCGATCGAGCGCCCTGCGGACCTGGTTCATCGTCTTGACGTCATGAAGTCCCATCAAATCGAAGCGGAAGCCATCAATCATGAACTCTTTCGCCCAATACGACACACATTCGACGATCAATTTGCGCATCATCGCCCGTTCGGACGCCGTATCGTTCCCGCACGCCGAACCGTCGGCGAGCGTACCGTCCTCGTTCAAGCGGTAATAGTAGTCCGGTACGAACTGTCCGAGCGGCGTCGTCAATGCATCATACGTATGGTTGAACACGACGTCCATGATGACACGGATGCCACGATCGTGAAGTGCTTGAATCATCGCTTTCAACTCGATGATGCGAGCGGCCGGATCATCCGCTGAGGAAGCGTATGAGCCTTCGACGGCAAAATAGTGGACCGGGTCATAGCCCCAATTATAATTCGCCTCACTCTCGCGTGACTCATTCACTGAACCGTAATCGAAGAACGGCATGAGTTGGAGATGCGTGACGCCAAGCCCGGTAATATAGTCGAGACCCGTCGGATAACCCGTCGGTGTCTTCGTTCCGACTTCGGTCATCCCGAGGAATTTCCCGCGATGCATGACACCACTGTCCGGATGACTCGTCAAATCACGGACGTGCGCTTCATAGATGACCGCTTCTTGTGACGAGTGGAAGAGCGGACGTTCTTTGACCCAATGGTCTGGGTTGAGCGTAGATGGGTCGAGCAGACACCCGCGCTTCCCATTGATCCCGACGACTTTTGCATACGGGTCGAGCGATTCGATACGTTTCCCAGCTACGACCGCCTCGAACACATAAAACTGACCTTCAAACAAAGCACGATCGAGTTCGATGACCCACGTCCCTTTCTCGGCCCGTTCTAACGACAACCGTTCGAACTTCCGCGCTCGCGGTGTCCGGTATAGTTTTACCGTCATCTCTTCGGCAACCGGTGACCAGACCCGCAACCGGATGAGGTCACTTTTAAACGTCACCCCGAGGTCTTTGCCGTGATATGCCATATGGTCTAAATCTACATTTGTCTGTTGATCGATAGTATGTTCCATCTCTTTCACTCCTTCACTACTTCAAATCTGCTATCATTATAACAAAACCCTTGTAAAGGATGGATGAAACATGGCAAAAGACAATTCTTTTGATATTGTGTCAGAAATGAACCTCGAAGAAGTGAAGAACGCGATTCAAATCGCCGAGAAAGAAATTTTGAACCGTTACGACTTTAAAGGTTCGAAGAGTGAGATGTCACTCGATAACGGCGACCTCGTCCTCGTCTCAGATGACGACTACAAACTCGAGCAATTGAAAGACGTCATGATCACGAAATTGATTAAACGTGGCGTACCGACGAAAAACCTTGATTATCAAAAAGTAGAACGTGCGCTCGGCGGCACAGTGCGTCAACGCGTCAAATTGAAGAGCGGCATCGATAAAGACGATGCAAAAAAAATTAACAACGCCATCAAAGAATCAAAACTGAAAGTGAAGTCGCAAATTCAAGACGATCAAATCCGTGTGACAGCCAAGTCGCGCGATGACCTTCAAGCCGTCATGCAGCTCGTCCGTGAGCTCGAATTGTCCGTCGATGCCCAATTCACAAACTACCGATGAAACTCGCCATCATCAGTGACCCACATGGTTCGTTTGATGATTTGAAAGCCGTGCTCGAGTCGGTCCTCCGCGAGACGGAGCACATCCTTTGCCTCGGCGATCTGTACGAGTGTCATATCGGTAAGAAACGGCGCAACGAGCGCTTCCATGAAGTGTCCGATGTCGTGACGTACGACCCTGACTACGAGGCGCTCCTCACCTTCCCTAGCCTGCGCGGCAATCAAGAAGAGCGGATTGACGAAGTGCTCGTGGTGTCGCATCCGGTCAAGACACGAATCGCCTTATTACCGGAGCAGACGACGCTCGATGAGGCGCTATTCTTGCATGGACACCAAGTGAAATGGAGTCCGGACTGGGAACCGCTTGTCGAGAAAGGGAAGTATCCGCTCGTCTTTATCGGACACAGCCATATTCCGGGGATTTACCGGAAAGGTCGCTCGATTCCCTGGGAAATCGGGAAGCCGTTCACCTTGAAGAAAAAACGGTACGTCATCAATGTCGGCGCCGTCATCTTCGACCGGGAATGGTGTCTGTATGATACAAAAGCCCGGACGGTCACACGCATGAAGGCATAGGAAAAGGGACCCCCTCAAAAGGGTCCCTTATTTGTGCTTACATTTCTTCTGGAGCTTGAACACCGATCAAACGGAGTCCTTCCGTCAATACGATCGTCACCGCTTTGACGAGGGCGAGACGTGATTGTTTGCCTGCATCTTCTTCGAGGACACGGACATGACCGTAATACTTGTTGAACGCTTGCGCCAAATCGAGCACGTAACGGCTAATGATTGATGGTTCGCGACGTTCATGGGCACGTGTGATGACGTGTGGGAACGCGTTGAGCATCGTCACGACGCCCCACGTGTGGTCGTCGTTTGCGCCAGTGAACGTCGAGCCGTCGTAGTTACCTTTACGAAGGAGCGAGTTCGCACGCGCGTTCGTGTACTGCACGTACGGGCCCGTCTCGCCTTCGAATTTGAGCATGCTATCGAGGTCGAACTCGATGTTGTTGATGCGTTCATTCTTCAAATCGTGGAAGATGACCGCGCCGACACCGACCATGCGTGCCACGTCGTCCGCGTTCGCAAGTTCCGGATTCTTCTGAGCGATGTTCGCTTGTGCTTTCTCGATTGCTTCTTTGAGCACTTCCTCGAGCAAGACGATGCGACCTTTACGTGTCGACATCTTTTTCCCTTCTTGCAAAATCAAGCCGAACGGCACGTGATGCATGCCATCGACGAAGTCATAGCCGAGCTTGCGCAGGACTGAGAACAGTTGTTTGAAGTGAAGCGCCTGCTCGCCGCCGACGACGTAGTTCGCCTGGACGAAGTTGTACGTCTCATGACGATAGACGGCAGCTGCCAAGTCGCGTGTCGCATAAAGCGTCGCGCCGTCTTTCTTTTTAATCAAACATGGTGGCAAGTTCTCATCTTCAAGCGAGACGACCATCGCCCCTTCACTTTCGACGAGAAGGTTTTTCTCTTCGAGCATGGCGACAACACGATCCATCTTGTCGTTATAGAACGCTTCCCCGCTAAAGCTGTCGAATTCGACACCGAGGAGGTCGTATACTTTTTGGAACTCTTTGAGTGATTCGTCACGGAACCACGTCCACAGCTCAGTCGCTTCCTCGTTGCCGTCTTCAAGTTTCTTGAACCACGCACGGCCCTCATCTTCAAGTTCCGGTCGAGTCTTCGCTTCTTCGTGGAAATGGACGTAGAGCTTCAAGAGCTCAGCAATCGGATGTGCCCGGACCGCTTCCTCGTCGCCCCATTTTTTATAGGCGACCATCAGTTTACCGAACTGTGTGCCCCAATCTCCGAGGTGGTTGATGCCGACGACGTCATAGCCGTTTTTACGGGCGATTTGGTTGATGGCATTCCCGATCACCGTTGAACGAAGGTGTCCCATCGAGAACGGTTTGGCGATGTTCGGTGACGAGAAATCGGTGACGATTGTCTCGTTGCGTGTCGCATGCGTCGCATAGTCCGCTTGTTCATCGAGCACCGTGTTGATGATTTCTTGTGAGACGACGTCACGGCTCAAGAAGACGTTCACATACGGGCCGGCCGCCTCGACTTTCGTGAACAACTCATCGTTCAAGTCGTTTGCGATATCCGTCGCGATCATGACCGGTGCTTTACGATAGGCTTTCGCAAGTTGGAAACACGGGAAAGCAAGGTCCCCGTGTGCCTCATGTTTCGGTTTTTCAATCAATGCTTCAATCTGGTCGAGCGTCAACTCGTCCCCGATGACACGGGACAAGGCTTCCGCATATTTGCGTTCATAACTCATTCTAATTCCTCCTTATCATTTGTTCATAAAAAAAACGCCCTTTGCACAGATGCAAAGAGACGGGATGGCCCGCGGTACCACTCTTCTTGCCTGCTTGACGCAGACCGCTTTATCGGTGATAACGGGGGTCCCCCGGCTACGCCTACTCAAGTTCGGATAGCATCTCAAAAGTGCGTTTCGCGATGTTTGTCAGCCTAGGCTCTCACCAATCCCTAGGTCGCTTTGTTGACGGAACGATCGTTACTCTCTTTTTCATCGACTTTCGTCTATGTGGTTGAAAAGCAATTTCATTATAGAGGATATTTCATATAGACTCAATGCTAGAATTCCGCCATTATGGTGGATAGGCAGGACTCGGGCGTGATTGTGCCGAATCTTCTACCATACATAATTGAATTTTTCCCACATAGGAGGGAACCATGAACCATTTCCGCAAGATGTCCGTCCTCGGTTGGAGTATTTGGAGTATGCTATTCAGTTTGACCCTCATCTTGTTCGCTACAGGCGTATTAAACATGCCGGCCATCGAGCCGTTACCGTTCATCTTGATTGCGTTGCTCGTCATTACTTTTCAAATGGACTCCATTGAACGGAAAGGCGTCTACTTTACCTTTTCAGAAAGTATCGTCTTAATTATTTTTTTATTCTTTGATTTTGAGACAGCGCTGTTCGTCAATCAGATTGGACTACTCGTCTTCCAGTTCGTCAACTTGAAACCGCGCGTCGCGCTTCGACGGTTCCGTTTTACGTATCCGTGGAACGCCATCACGTCGTTTTTGGAAATCGCCATCCCGGCCAGCGTCTACTTGGCACTCGGTGGTGTGACCGGTCTCGGTTTTTATTCCCAAGATTCGTTTCTGCCGCTTGCCGGCTTGATTGTGGCCATCATCTTAAACACGGTCGTACAAAAGTATCAAGTCGATTGGTGGTTCCGTGTCGATATCCCGGTCCGCGACTTTCTAAACATCGCGTTTTACACGTATATCGTCAGTCTCGTCTTCATTTTAGCAGCCTCGCTCTTCCGTGAGACGAACTTGCTTGTCGTCAGCAGTATCGCCGCCGCACTCACCTTCTTTATTAAGCGGCTCATCATCCAGAAAGGTCGGCAAGACGCCTTCAAATCGTTGATTGAACAATATGATGAGGCAAAAGAAGCCGTGTCGTTGTCACAAAGCGAGGCGCAAGCGATTGAGGTGTTCCTCAGTCAATGTGAACGACTCAACGAGTACGACGAAGGGTTCGTCGAGTTCAAACTGTTCGATCGCACACTTTACTTTGATTTAAAGACGCGCCAGCCGATCGATCGCCACGTCGTCTTTGATTTACTCGATGCAACCTATCCGAACGAAGCCTCGGTCGAGTATGAGATGCGCTTTGAATGGGACGCCCCGTTATCGAACGAGTTCGATGAAGACTATCATAGCTTCATCTCGGTCCGTTCCGAGGAAATCGAAGGCATCCGCACGTGGCTCGTCATGACCGGCGAGCACGTCTATGGCTATCCGCCCATCATTCAACGTGAGATTGTCAAACTGCTCAAATCGTTCAATCGAACGATCAGTCGTTGTCATGAACGCGACCGCCTCTATACCGAGAGCCGGACGGACAGCTTGACGTTGCTTGCCAATGCACGGGCTTTTTATGAATACGGGATTCAACAAATCTCGGACGGCTCGATGTACCCGATTTCCGTCGCAATGCTCGATATCGACTTCTTCAAAAAAATCAACGACACGCACGGTCATCAAGTCGGAGACAGCGTGCTCCAAGAGTTTGGTCGCCGCATCCGCCAAGTGCTCCGCACCGATGATTTCGCAGCCCGTTATGGCGGCGAGGAGTTCATCTTGCTTTTGAACCGATGCGATGTCGAAGCCGCCGTCGAGATTGCCGAGCGCATCCGTCAACAAATCGAAACCAAACCATTCCACGTTGACGGAATCGATATCCCAGTGACCGCCTCAATCGGCGTCGATACGATTCAAGCGTTCGGTGACAAACGACTAGACGATACGATTCGCAACGCCGACCGAGCGCTTTACGTCGGCGGGAAGTACGCAGGACGCAACCGCGTCGCCCATTACAATTTTTTGACGTCCTGACTCGCCCCCACGTGCATCGCGTGGGGGTTTGCTATTGACAAGCAGATTTGAAACAGGTACGTTAGGGAACGTGTCTTATAACTAAATATCACAACTTTTTTATCAAGAGAGACTGAGGGACTGGCCCGATGACGTCTCGGCAGCGGGTAACCTGTGCCAAATCCAGCGAGCGGTCTGCTCGAAAGATGAAAAAAGTGTTTCTTGTAGAGAGAGCCTTTTTTCAGAAGGCTCTCTTTTTATTTTTATGAATGAGGTGAATCGATTGGAACAACCAACAGCTAACAAATGGGCGCTCTTGCCCTTACTCGTCTTCCTCGTCTTCTTTATCGGGGCAGGCATCTACTATGACGATTTTTATAAATTTCCCGTCTTGATTGCGGCCTTGATTGCCGTCATCGTCGCGGCGATGATGACGAAAGGAAGCGTCACCCAGACGGTCGAACGTGTCGCCCAAGGCGCCGGCAACCCAAGCATCTTGATCATGGTGTTCATCTTCTTGCTCGCCGGCGCGTTTTCAAGCGTCGCCGAAGCAATCGGGGCGATTGATGCGACCGTCAATGCGGCATTGACGTTATTACCGCCTTCGCTCCTCTTGAGCGGCCTGTTCGTCATCGCGGCCTTCATCTCAATGGCGATGGGCACATCGACCGGGACGATTGCCGCACTGGCGCCGATTGCCCTCGGCATCCATGAGGAGAGCGGCGTCAATATCGCCATCGCAGCAGCGGCCGTCGTTGGCGGTGCCATGTTCGGTGATAACTTGTCGTTCATTTCGGACACGACGATTGCAGCCGTCCGCACCCAACGGACGAACATGCGCGACAAGTTCCGGACTAACTTTTGGATCGTCTTGCCGGCAGCCGTCATCACAACGATTTTGCTCGCCGTCTTATCGAGCGGTGAATCGACCATCGAGCCGGCAGCGTTTGAATGGTATAAGCTGATTCCGTACCTTGCGGTCATCGTGCTCGCCTTGACGGGAATGAACGTCATCCTCGTCTTGCTCGGCGGCATCGCCCTGACCGGCATCATCGGTCTGTTGGACGGCAGTCTAGCCGTCACCACGTACGTCACCGCCATGGCGGACGGCATGATGGGCATGGCCGAGATTTCACTCCTGACATTGCTCATGGGTGGGCTCGTCGGACTCATCTCGCATAACGGCGGACTCACGTACTTGCGTGACGCGCTCACGTCCCGAATTAAAAGACGGGCCGGCGCGGAGTGGAGCATCGCCGGGCTCGTCAGTGCGACAAACGTCGCGACGGCGAACAACACGATTTCGATTCTCGTGGCTGGTCCGCTCGCCGCGAACATCGCCGACGATTATGACATCGAACGTAAAAAGTCAGCGAGTGTACTCGATATCTTCTCGTGTGGGGTCCAAGGTCTGTTGCCTTATGGGGCACAGCTTCTCATTGCGGCCGAACTGACGAACACAGCGTCACCGGCGCTCGTTCCGTATATGTTCTATCCGTTCTTGTTGTTCATTTGCGGAGGATTGGCCATCGCCTTCAACTTCCCGCGTTTCAAAAAACGCGCTTAACGAAAACGACCTTGTGAAGCAGTCGCTTCACAAGGTCGTTTGTCGTTTCGCTTCAAGTTCACGTTTCAGCTGCTCGTTCCGTTTTCTGAAGGCACGCCGTTTAAGCAGTTCTTCGAGTCCACGGCTGATGGCCCATAGGACAATCAGTAATAAGACGAGCATCGATAATCGGAACGGGCTTTGGATAAACTCTTCCCACTGGTCGCCAATGACAGAGAAAATCAAGACGACGAGCAACTTGCCGAACCCGGCCGCCATGATGAACGTACGGAGCGGCATTTGAATGAGCGCGAGTAAGTATGTGATCAAGCTGACCGGAATAAACGGGAGCGAGTACAGAAACCCGAGTGAGACCAGACTCATGTGCTTGATGCGTTCGAGCCAATAGACGCCTTGCTTATGTCTCTCGAGCCACCGCGTCATCGGCTTTCGGAACACGTAGCGAACAGCTACAAACACAAGAATTGTTCCGAGCAAACTCCCGATCCAAGACAGTAACGTCCCAAGCAAAAATCCATATGTCGCTGCGTTCGCCGAGATGATGAGGACGAGTGGGAGAAATGGAAAGATCGCCTCCAGGAACGGTGCCCCGAGTCCTGCCCAAGGTCCGCCCGGAAGTCCTTGTAGCCATTCAATCAAGTTTAAAATATATTGTTGGAGTGATGTCAGCATGTCAGTTTCCACCTTCAACTTTCGTTATTCCTTTTTACCCGATTTCGCTCAGGAAGACGCATCCCCCTGCCCACCGCCGTAAAAAAATAAAAAGTATTTGCGAAATTCAGCTGTGATATCTATCATATAATATGGACTTGTGGTTGCAGGCAAGTCCGTTCGTCGAACGACACAACCCAACGTTCGTTTTCCTGCAAAAAACTGAACACAGGGGAGTAACACACATGGAAACAAAACCAATGCGGGTCTTGCTGTACTATAAGTACGTCAATATCGAAGACCCAGAAACGCTCACACAAGAGCACCTCAAGTATTGCAAGGATCTCGGCATCAAAGGACGCATCTTGATTTCTTCCGAAGGAATCAACGGGACGTGCTCTGGGACTTGGGAACAGACCGAGCAATACATGAACGACTTGAAAGCGAACCCGCTATTCAGCGACATCGAGTTCAAAATCGATGAAGTCGAAGAGCATGCGTTCTCGAAAATTTTTGTCCGTCATAAGAAAGAGCTTGTGACGTGGCGCTTTGATGGTGAGTTCGACGTGCCTAAACAGCACGGTGCATACCTCGAACCGGCAGAATGGAAAGAGATGATGAATCGCGACGATGTCGTCATCCTCGACGTTCGTAACAACTACGAGTACGATCTTGGTCACTTTAAAAACGCGATCAAAATCGATGTAGAGGCTTCTCGTTACATGCCAGATTGGCTCGAAGAGAACAAGGACCTCTACGAAGGGAAAACGTTACTCACGTACTGTACCGGAGGCGTCCGTTGCGAGAAATTTACCGCATATATGCGTGACCAAGGTCACGACAACATTTTCCACCTTAAAGGCGGCGTCGCCATGTACGGCAAAGACGAAGCCACGAAAGGCGAGGACTGGGAAGGTGAGCTTTACGTCTTTGACGAGCGCATCAACGTCCCGGTCAACACGGTCAACCCGTCCGTTGTTTCGGAGTGCATGCACTGCGGAACGAAGACGGTCCGCTACGTTAATTGTGCCAACCCGGTGTGTAATGCCCAACACTTCTGTTGTGAAGAGTGTGAACCAAAACAAATGCGTTCATGCTCGAAAGAGTGCCAGGAGCATCCACGCAACCGCTATATCATCGAGAATATCGCGGACAAACTTCAGGAGACTGAAGGCGTCGTCGGGTAACAAAAATCGACCAGAAAGCACTTCGAGCCTACGCTCGGGGTGCTTTTTTGACAGAAACTTTACGTCTAGCCGATGACAGAATCGGGTATAGTGTAGATACCATTGTCAGACAGGAAGTGAATCGATTGCTCTTTAACGAACCTTTACTCGCCGCCTTGCTTGCTTGGTTCATCGCACAAGCAGCTAAGCTCGTAACCGAACTCATTAAAACACGAGATTTTGAATTAGAAATCATGTTTGCCTCGGGTGGGATGCCAAGTTCCCACTCTTCGACCGTCGTCGCCTTAGCGACCGTCATCGGTCGAATCGAAGGGCTCGATTCCAGCATGTTCGCGCTCGCCTTGATTTTTGCGACAATCGTCATGTACGATGCGACCGGTGTGCGTCAGGCGGTCGGATTCCAGGCCCGCTTGTTAAACGACTACTTCAAAGGAATCAAGCACGAGACGCCCATCTTAAATGAACTGGTCGGTCATACCCCGTTCCAAGTCATCGTCGGTGCCTTGCTCGGTCTCGTGGTCGGACTGTTTTTCCCAATTTAATGTGAATGATGCAGGCATGTCGTTCCTCCTTCTAAAAACTCACCATCTTTTTGTGAACTTTCACAACAGAGACGGTATAGTGAAAGAGAGGAGGAATCGACATGCCTTTTTTGCAGAAATCTTATGAGTCGCTCGATACGCTCGCCGAAGCAATCGGACAAGCGATTCGGGCCCCCATCACGATTGAAAACCGACACCATCAGTTACTGGCCTATAGCACCCATCCCGACTCGACCGATCCGGCACGTATCGCGACGATTATCGGCCGCCGTGTCCCGGAGGCGGTCATCGAGGACTTATGGGAAAGCGGGATTCTTCAAGAAGTGATTGACCGTGACGAACCGGTCGTCATCCCTGCTCGAATGGCTGTCGGACTAGGCGAACGAGCAGCCGTCGTCATCAAACAACAAGGTGACGTGCTCGGTTACATTTGGAGCCTGGCCCGAACGACGCCGTTCTCGGAACAAGAACTCACCGTCCTACAAGAAGGAGCGAACATCGCCAAAAAGCTACTGATGACCATCGCGATGCACGAGCGGCGCATCGATGCCGAATTGGAACGCTTCTTTTTAGAAGTGCTGGCCACTCCCGTCTTATCGCCACCCCACCGCGACCGCTTGAATGAGCTCGCACCGATTGCCGTCGCCAGCCGCCTCACCGTAATTGAATGTGCCCAGCCGGTCACCCCACAACTGGCGGAACGACTGTTTTATGTATTAGCGACCCAGCAAGCGATTGAAGTCGTCCTGCACGCTATCGATGGCCAGCAACTACTCGTCTGGCATTATATGAAATCGGACTTGGCCGAGGAAGAAGCGGCGCTCTTACAGTGGGCTGACCGTTTTGAAAGTCAGCTCCGAGACAAGTTCATTGAAGCGGAGCCGCGTCTTGGCATCAGTCGACGCTTTTTTGAGAGCGATATGCTCTATGCGGCGATGGAAGAAGCACGACGCGTTACGTCGCTTCGCCGAAAGTTCCCGTATGAGCTTGCGACATCGCGCACGTTCGAACAGATCGGAATTTATCAGCTCGTTCCCGATTTGGCCCGACGCATCGGGCTTCGTCTCGAGACGCATCCGACCATCGAGCGCCTACAGGCGTATGACGTCACGCATCACACCGAGCTCGTCACGACGCTCGAATGGTATTTCTATTTTGATGGGAACGTCAAGCGTGTCGCCGCTCATCTTCACATCCATCCGAACACCGTGCTCTACCGGATTCGGCGGATTGAAGAACTGACGAACATCACACAAGTCTCGCTCCCTGAACGGGCCGCCGTTTATCTCGCCATTAAGGCCGGTCAATACCGCCAAGACGATTGACGCCTACTTTGTGTTTTTTCACAAAGTGGGCGTTATCACTTTTAGAATCCATGCTAAAGACAGCGTTTTCGGATGGGTCTATACTAAAGGTGTGAACAAATTGTGTCAGTAGAGAAAGGGGAACTTTACATGAAAATCGGGGTATTGAAAGAGATTAAAAACAACGAAAACCGCGTCGCCTTGACGCCAATGGGTGCAGCCGTATTAACTGAACTTGGACACGAGGTCCTCGTCGAGACGGAAGCGGGCGTCGGTAGCGGCTTCACAAATATGGAGTATGTCGATGCGGGGGCAACCATCGTCGACACAGCCGCAGACGTTTGGGTAAACGTGGAATTGGCGTTGAAAGTAAAGGAACCGCAACCATCGGAATATCGTTATTTCCGTCCTGACTTGACCCTCTTCACTTACTTGCATTTGGCGGCCGAACCAGAACTCACGAAAGCACTCGTCGATTCTGGTGTGACGGCTATCGCCTATGAGACGGTCGAGATCGACCGCACATTGCCGCTCCTCACACCGATGAGCGAAGTGGCCGGACGGATGGCTGCTCAAATCGGCGCCCAAATCCTTGAAAAACCGCACGGTGGAAAAGGGATTCTCTTGTCTGGCCTGCCAGGCGTACCACGTGCGAACGTCACCGTCATCGGGGGCGGTGTCGTCGGGATGAATGCCGCCCGCATCGCGATTGGTCTTGGTGCCAACGTCACGATTATGGATATCAGCCCGGCTCGCCTGCGCCAAATCGATGATCAGTTCGGTAACACAATCAACACACTCATCTCAAACAGCTATAACATCGCCAAACAAGTCGCTGAAAGTGACCTTGTCATCGGTGCCGTCCTCATTCCAGGCGCGAAAGCACCGAAGCTCGTCACGAAAGAAATGGTCCAACAGATGTCACCCGGTTCGGTCATCGTTGATGTCGCCATCGACCAAGGCGGAATCTGCGAAACCATCGACCATATCACGACGCATGACGCGCCGACGTACGAGCGTTACGGGGTTCAACACTATGCCGTCGCCAACATGCCAGGTGTCGTCCCACGCACGTCGACACTCGGTTTGACGAACGCGACGATGCCGTATATCGTCGAGTGCGCACAAAAAGGGATTTTCCCAGCACTCCGCGAGAACGCAGCCTTGCTTAAAGGATTGAACGTCATCGACGGGACGGTCACGTATGAAGCCGTCGCCCGCGACCTCGGCTACACGTTTGTCGCTCCAGCCGAAGCCATCACGAAGCAACTACAAGCGTAAACGTAAAGCCGTCGGCATTGTTGCTGGCGGCTTTTTTGTTTTCCTCGTCCCATTCAAAAACGCTCGAACCAATCGGTTCGAGCGTTTTCATGCTTATGCGTTCTCGACGGCGATGTCCTCACCGATGATTTTCACTTCTGGTTCAAGCTCAATCTCGAACTTCTCCTTTACCGTCGCCTGGACGTGACGGATGAGCGAGATGTACTCAGTCGCTGTCGCTTCATCGATATTGACGATGAATCCGGCATGTTTGAGTGAGACTTCCGCTCCACCGATCCGCTTCCCTTGCAGGCCACAGTCTTGAATCAATTTGCCGGCGAAGTAGCCCGGTGGTCGTTTGAAGACGCTACCGCATGATGGATACTCGAGCGGTTGCTTCGACTCGCGCTTGTACGTCAAGTCGTCCATGACGTCTTTGATCGCTTCATAGCCGAGCGGCTCGAGTTCAAACGTCGCTTCGAGCACAATCAACCCGTCTTTCGAAATCCGGCTCGTCCGGTAGTCGAGATCGAGCTCGTCTTTCGTAAGTGTCATGAGCTGCCCTTCAGGCGACAACACGACCGCACTCGTGATGACGTCTTTCGTTTCTCCACCGTAGGCGCCTGCGTTCATATACACCGCGCCACCGACCGTTCCCGGGATGCCACAGGCGAATTCTAAGCCAGATAACTCTTCGGTCAACGCTTGACGTGAGACGTCGATGATGGCCGCACCGGCTTGGGCGATCAGTTGATTCCCGTCTCGACGAATCGTTTTCAGTTCGTTCAAGTTTAAGACGATGCCACGAAGGCCTCCGTCACGGACAATCAAGTTCGACCCGAACCCGAGAATCATGAATGGGACGCTCTCGCGATGGGCGAGCTCAAGCACGGCTTGAACTTCTTCATACGTGTGCGGGGCCACGAAATAATCGGCCTGCCCACCTAATTTTGTATACGTGTGTGCCGACAGCGGCTCATCTTGCTTCACGCGATCGGCCGGAATGATAGTGAGTAGTTGATTTAAAAAGCTCATGCGTTGCCTCAATCCTTTACGTTCAATTTTAAAGCATGCCTCGGTTCGTCAAGAGAGAGGCAGGCACGTCACTGAATGATTTCAGTACGAAACACAGTATACAAATCTTTGACAGGGGTGACAAGCAACGTTTTCTTTACAATGAAGGAATTGATTTATAACAATAATGATGTAGCAACGGCCACGACGATAGGAATTGTAAAGTTATCCCAATCTCGATACGAAATTGCTTCTGTGAGTGTGGCAACGATTGAAATAATGAATCCATATGTTACCACTTGCCAAAGTGGAATATCATCCCACAAAAATAATAAAAAGAGGACGGCATACGAGCTGAGGAACATGGCCATGCTACCTTGGAACGAGCGCTTCTGTCCGTATAAATCATAGGTCACTGTCCCGTACTTCCGACCAATGAGCGCGGCCAGGCCATCGCCCCAAGCCAAGACGAGCGATCCTGCCAAAAAGGCGAGCGGCTCTGATTCAAAGAAGAAGAACAGGATGACAAGCAAGGCGATCGGATAATAGACGGTGCCGAGCGATTTACGTTCCGTCTGATGAACCGGTGACGGACTCTTATAAAGAAGGAACGCGTTCGCGAACGTGAAAAAGACGAGCGGCACGGCGGCGACGTACCAAGTTTCCATTAACCAAACTGCAAGCAGCGACCAATGGCCGACCGCGATATGTACACTTTTACGAATTGTCTCATCCGTCCAACCGAGGCGTTTGCCAATCTGTTCAAGACCGACGAGAAACACCA
Source organism: Exiguobacterium sp. E4787 (assembly GCF_018618375.1). Classification (NCBI taxonomy): domain Bacteria; kingdom Bacillati; phylum Bacillota; class Bacilli; order Caryophanales; genus Exiguobacterium; species Exiguobacterium sp. E4787. The sequence goes on from NZ_JACSLY010000010.1 coordinate 61,476, forward strand.
GGACAATGACGATGGACAGGATGGAACTGACCCATTCATTCATCGATGAACCACCTTTATCTACATTTTTTTGTACGTTTTCATTATACCTTAATCGAGCGATAGCCTAGCTTCCTTTTCAAACATTTGGTAGAATGAGGTCAAATGACTGTATAGCCAACGAACGAAGGCGGCTATAGAAAGGATGCCTGTATGCGCGACGCAATTTCGATTCAAACTTTGGCTGATTGCCTTCACTATATGCGGGTTGGCGACGTTGACCGGGCCATCTCGCTCTTTCCCGAGGACGTGCGCGAGCATTTCCCGAAAGAGCTTCGCAAAATCCACTTGTTTCATATTGAAAAGAACGGACTGTCAATCAATCAAATCGTCGCTTTGGCGAACACGTTGACCGGAGAGCATTTATCCGCGACCACGATTCAAAACTGGACGAAGCGAGAAGTCCGCAAAATCATCGGGGTCCCCCGGGTCGGAAAGAAATACTCGCTCCAACAAGCGGCTATCATTTATTTGCTGGATGATTTGAAGCACTTGTTCTCACTTGAAGAGACGAGTTCTCTCCTCGCACTCATCTTCAACAATCCTGACCGCGACGAGGACGACCTCATCTCGCCCATTGACTTTTATCGTCTCTATGCCGAGTACGCCAAGTCGACGAGCCCGATCGAGCTCCTCGACACGCGTGCGAAGCGCTCGATTGAAAAGATGGGGGTCACCCACCCGAACATCTTGCACGTCCTCAAACTCTGTCTATACGCCCATCGCGTGACGACACTCGAGATCGAGGCAAAACACTATTTGAACCGCTTCATTTGATTTTCGTCGAATGAGGCTTTTTTTTAGAAAAAAACACCAGTCGCAGTGACTGGTGTTCGTCATATTGGTTACACCGATACCGCGATTGGCATCCGTGATTTGACTGTCAACGTTTTAAGGACAGACAACAACTCGAACATCGAGAGTTGGTCGGCCTCTTTCGTCAGGCAGAAGCAATCATCGTCTTGTTTGCGGAGTTCCGCCACAAGCTTACCTGCTTTGTCTCGAACGCTGAACTTGTAACGCTCGACATCGTATTGAATCGTATAGAGACCGCGTTCGTAGACGTTGTACTCACACTTTTTCCCGAATAATGAGAATTTGTCCTTCAACTGACCGATCGCTTGTCCGTCGTGGTTCATGACGACCCACTTCTGACAGTTCGGGATATACTTCCCGTGAGCGATTTGACGGCCTGACAAGTTGTGCACTTGAACACTGCCCTCCGCGTCGCGGTGAACAGATCCGATCGCATCATTTGTCTCGTCATAAATGGTCGCTTCGCCTTGCGTAAAGACGCAACCTTTTACATAAATTAATTTGCGCACCGCTTTTCCTCCTAATACGTTCCAACCGTTGATTTGTGTGTGTTTGGTTGGTATTTCTATGAAACTCCAAATTGGTACTGTGCGTCGCGTTTTCTCGTTTCAGCGACTACATATTTCATATGACGAAGATGATTATTGCACCTATTCGTGAAAAAGACAACCCCTTTTTCTTCGACACAATCCGCCATTCTGTCAAACTTGTGAACACGCCTGATATTATCGCTTGAAACCGGCCTGTTTCAACATCTCTTCGAGCTCCGTTCTTGCAATCAAACGAACTTGATTTGGCTCCGCCAATTCGTATGCACTATCGGTATAAGAGGAGTTCGTCACGACCCAACCTTCGTTCACCCCATAGTATGGAACGGAGGCTGCGACTTGTTGGACTGCCTCAAGCCCGACCGCTTTTTCATAACGTTTCGCTTGGACCGCGATTGACCATCCGTCCTCCGCTTCAAGGAGCAGGTCCGCCCCAAAGTCACGCGACGCCGGCGTCACCGTCACCGTGTAACCGAGTGCGGTGAACACTTCTTCTAAAAACAATTCAAATTCACGACCGTCCATCCGATCGATGCGGTGAATCGTCGACAGACGCATGCGCCAGATGAGCCAGAGCAGGCCGATTCCTAAACACGCGACGATACTCCATATCGGCGCATCTCTCCACCATAATCCGATGGCGATCAACAAGCTGAGCCCCATTCCCTTCACATCTATCGTCCTCTCTATCTGTTCTTGTCTTCACTTTACCGTTTGGAGGCAGGAAAACAAAGGGGGAGTTGTCGAATGTATTGAAGATGTACCCGTGTGACATACAGAAGGAGGGATCATCGTTAATGGAGAACCGAGGACATCTCCAAAACGAATTGCTGCACGCCTTGCCTTACGGTGTAGCGTTAATCATGACGGACGGGACAATCGTCCAAGCGAACCGGCCATTTTTAGAGCAATTCCCTGAAGACTTACAAACGAGAACAAACATCTTTCATATGGTCAACCAATCACCGATTACGATGGAGCTATCGAGACGAATGGAGCAAGGCTTGCCTTGGACGTACGAGATGCCGACAATCCGCATCCACGCTATCCCGAACGGTGACGTCTATATCTTATCGATTGAACCTCTCCCGCTCGATACGCGCGTGACGGTCCAACATAACGCGTTCGAAGCGATGATGCACACCGAACTCGACATGGCGATGGTTATGACCGATGCAAATCTGTTAATCAATCGCTTCAATAAAGGGGCGACCGAGCTGTTCGGTTACGAGCCGCATGAAGTACTTTACGAAATGACCCCGTTCGGTCTATTCGAGTCGCGCGAGCTGAGCGAGAAGCGGACCCATTATCAAGACGAGACTGAGCGATTGTTGTCATTCGAACAGATGCTGCGTGTGGCGTTAGACCGCGGCGACCGTGAATGGAAGTTCCAACGAAAAGACCGGACCCATTTCGTTGGAAAGCTGTTCATGCATCCGGTGTACGAACAAGCTCGCGTCATCGGCTTCTTCTTTTTCGTGTTCGATGTCAGTCCCGAAATCGCCTTGAAAGGCGAATTGCTACACAAAGAACAACGGTATCGCATGTTCGCCGAATCAGTTATCGAAGCCGTGCTGTTTCACGAAGGTGGGACCATCTTAGACGCGAACAAGGCGGCCGAATCGATTTTCCGAATTCCGGCCGAACAGATGGTCGGTCGCCAAACGATTGAATTTATCGCTGAAGGCTATCGGGCCGACGTGTTGCGCCGGATCCGGAACCATATCCAGACACCTTACGAGGTCATCGGCCGTCGTGAGGACGGGACGTTTCTCGAGATGGAAGTGTATCCGAAAGAAGTGACGTTCCAAGGCCAGACGCTCCGGGTCGCCGTCATGCGCGACATTAGCGATCGGAAGAAAGTCGAGCGGATGCTCGAGCGGGAGAAGAATGCCATCGCCCGGCAACGAGATATCATCCAATCGATTTTACAGGCCTCCAATGAAGCGTTCGTCTTGACCGAATCGAACGGAAGCGTCCTGTTTATGAACGTGCACGCCCGTCGCCTGCTCGATTTGCCAGGAATCGCCCCGAACAAGATGCAAGAGCGGATTCCGCTCCTGTCGACGTTCCGTACGCGCGACCGCACTGAGATGTTGAAAAAAATCGACTTATTACTCGACGTGTCGGCCCGCGAAGTGTCGATGCGTTTCTCCATCCCGCAACCGAACGACCGGGATGAACAGTATTACGAGATGTACGGGACCGGTATGGATACAAAACGCCAAATCGGAATGGACAGCGGCTTCTTATTCGTGTTCCGCAACCGGACCGAGGAAGAGCGGATGGACCAAATCAAAAACGAACTGGTCAGCACCGTCTCACACGAACTTCGCACCCCGCTCTCGTCGCTGTCGGGATATATCGAGCTGATGCTTAGCCGCGACTTGAATCCCGAGAAACGCGAGCGTTACTTAAAGACGATGGCGAAAGAAGCGAAGCGTTTGACCGACCTGTTGAACGCCTTTCTCGACATTCAGCGCATGGAAGACGGCAATCAAGAGTATAAGAAAGACCATTTCGTCTTGAACGAACTCGTCCGTGACGTCGTCGAACGCTTCCGCGAGACGAGCAACCATTCGATCCATTTTGATGACGCCGATGAAGTGCTCCACCTCATCGCCGATCAGGACCGCATCGAGCAGGTCATCATCAACCTGCTATCGAACGCCATCAAATATTCGCCGAACCATCACGAAATCGAGGTGCGGGTGCGCAAAGAACGAAATCAAGCCCACGTCTCGATTCAAGACTTTGGCATCGGGATTCCGGAGCATGCGTTCGAAGAGCTGTTCAAGAAGTTTTATCGCGTCGACAACTCGGATACACGCCAAATCGGCGGGACGGGTCTCGGGCTATCCATCTGTAAGGAAATCATCGAATCGCACGGCGGAAGTATCGAGGTCGAATCGAGCGTTGGCGTTGGCTCGACATTCACGTTCACGTTGGACTTAGCGGAGGAGACACTATGAACCATTACGCTTTCACCGGTTTCCCCGGCTTTTTAGCCGGAAAGATGATCACGCACCTCGCGTCATTGCCGAATCAGATTGGGACGATTTACGCACTCCACCTCCCGACCGAACGTTCCGGCGCACATGCTTTAAAACAGGAGCTGTTGGAAGCGACGTCGTTACGAGATGATCAGCTCGTGCTCGTCGAGGCCGATATCACGCTACCTGAAGTCGTGCTTGATCCAATCATGCGCTCCGTCATCGAGCGTGAAGTGAATTACGTGTTCCATTTGGCAGCCGCTTACGATTTGAGCATCCCTTATGATGTCGGATATCGCATCAACTTGCTCGGGACGAAACACATCACCCCATTGGCGAAACGGGCACCCTATTTAAAGCGGTACGTCTACTTCAGCACCGCCTATGTGTCTGGACGCCGTCAAGGGACCGTTTATGAGAACGAGTTATGGCACCGCGTTCGTTTTAAAAACCATTACGAGGCGACGAAGTATGAGGCCGAGGCCATCGTCTCGCGCGAGCTCGGCTCGATGCCGGTGACCATCATCCGTCCGGGCATCGTCATTGGCCATAGCGAGACCGGCGAGACGAAGAAGTTTGACGGGGTCTATTTCGTCTTAAAGTTAATGGACCAACTTCGTCAAGCTGCCCCGCTGCCTTACATTGGACGACAGAATATCGAAGTAAACCTCGTTCCTTATGATTACGTCGTCGAGGCGACCACTTATCTCGCTCACGCTCCGGTCGGTTTGAAGCGGACGTTTCATTTGACCGACCCGTTTCCACACGGGGCCCGCGAAGTGTACCGTATGATTCACGAAGAGATGTTCGGTCGCCCTCCACGCGGGACCATTCCGCATGCGGTCGCGGAGACCGGATTCTCGGCGCTACATCTGTCGGAACGTTACGGCGTTCCGCGTGAGCTACTCGCCTACTTTAAGCATCAAGTCCATTTCGATACGACACAGACGCTCCGCGCACTCAGCGGCACTGATATCGTCTGTCCGGATTTAAAGGACTATCTGCCAAAAGTCGTTGCCTATTACGAGACACAAAAAAAGCCCTAATTAGGGCTTTTTTTGTGTCATCCGATTAGCAACTTCTCTTTTGGATAGCGAATCTTCCGGTCCATCTGGCGTGCGACCGTGAAGAGGATCGTCAACGAACCGACACGACCGAGTAACATCATGAACATGATAAAACTCTTACCTGCATCGTTCAGTTCCGCCGTGATCCCGAGTGATAACCCGACCGTCCCGAAGGCCGAGACTGTCTCGAACAAGAGTGCTGTCGCCGGAATATGACCGTTCGTCAAGATAGTCAGTGCGGTAATCAATAAGATGAAGAAGAAACTCGTAATAGCCACGATGTACGCTTTTTTAATTTGGAACGCGTCAATCGTCCGCTCGAGGATGACCGTCTCTTTTTTCCCGACGATGAACGCCCACATATCGGCCAAGATGACAACTACGGTCGTCACTTTAATCCCAGACCCAGTGGAAGCGGCTCCAGCACCGATATACATGAGAATCAAGACGACCCCGATTGAGATCGGCGCCATCGTCGTGAGGTCGATTGTATTGAAGCCTGCGGTCCGTGTCGTCACAGCCTGGAAGAAGGTGACGTGCATCGCTTCTCCGAACGGACGGCCATACAGTCCGCCCTCATTCGATACCCACTCAAACAACATGAGCGAGAACCAGGCAATCCCGTTGACGATGGCAAGCGAGGCAATCATGATTTTCGAATGGAGGGCGAGGCGCTTCCAACGCTTCACCTCGGTCGCATCCGCGATGGTCGTGAAGCCGAGACCCCCAATCATGAGCAGCACAGCAATCGTGATCACAATGGCCGTATTCTGCTCGAACTGCATCAAATTGTCCGGCCATAGGGCGAACCCGGCGTTGTTAAACGCTGAGACCGCGTGGAAAAAGCCATAATACAGCGCCTCACCAAAGCGATACTCACCGGTGCTGTACAGTTCGACCGTTAAAAACAACATGCCGAGAAACTGGACGATGAGCGTCGTGAAGACGATGTTGCGGACGAGACGGACCGTGCCGCCGGGACCCGACAAGTTGAGTGATTCTTGGAGCAAGATGCGCTGCTTTAAACCGATTTTCTTTCCGAGCACACTAAGCAGCATGAGCGCGACCGTCATAAAACCTAAACCGCCGATTTGAATCAAGGCGACGATGACGAGCTCACCGAACGTATTAAAGGAAGTCCCAATATCAATTGTCGATAATCCGGTCACCGTTCCGGCCGACGTCGCGATAAACAGACAATCAATCCAGGACACGGGCTGTGTCTGTGCGAACGGCATATAGAGTAACGTCGCCCCTAAAAAAATGGCGAGCAAAAAGCCTGTCGCGATAAAACGGGCCGGCTTTTCAAACACGAGCCGGTAAAGCGCCTCAATTCGTTTTATGCGCAATTCCCGTACGGTCAATCGATGTCGCATCTCGCTATCTCCTTCAAATCAAGTTTTCTAAGGCTCATACTACTCCTCACTTATAAAATTGCCAACTAGAAAAATGTATCGCTAACTGTTTGCCAGATTTTTTGGTAATATGAGAGATAGACTTTATGAATGTTGAGGAGGTTGAATGAAACCGTGGACCCTAGTACGGTAGATCATTCGCTAACGGATGTCTCGCGAAGGTTGGAGCGTCAGTCACAATGCATGCCCGCCCATCTTTATTTCCAGCTCGAAGAACTGCTACATTGGTCACTTGATCAAGAAGTTGTGAATCAATTGTACGCATTATTAAAAAAATACGACGTGTTAACCGATATAGAGCGTGAAGAACGAAATATCAGCATCCAAATGCTGATTGACGAAAACGGCGCTTAACCATCGGGAACGCATTTGCGGGAGACGAGTTAAGTCTCTCGCTTTTTTTGTCTCCTGATTTTTTTTAGAAAGGTGGAAAACATAGACATGGATGTCGTCACGTTAGTAGGACTCATACTTGGGTTCCTCACCCTCGTCGGAGGGATGGTATTGAAAGGAGCCGGGATTGCCCCGCTCATCAACCCGGCAGCACTCGTCATTATTTTTGTCGGGACAGCGGCCGCGGTCAGTATCGCCGTTTCCAAAGAACAGCTGCAAAACGTACCGAAGTTGTTCGGAATTCTCTTCAAAAAGCAGGAGTTACCAAGTAAATCCGGGCTTTTGACACAGTTCGTCGACTTGTCGACGCAAGCGCGTAAAGAAGGACTCCTGTCGCTCGAGACAGCGCTCGAACAAGTTGAAGAGCCGTTCTTGAAACAAGGGATGATGATGGTCATCGACGGCCAACCATCCGAATATATCGCCGAGGTCATGTCGCGCGATATCGAGAACATGGAGCAACGCCATAAAGCGAACTCGGACATCTTTACCCAAGCCGGCACGTACGCGCCGACACTCGGCGTTCTTGGAGCCGTTATCGGTTTGATTGCGGCCCTAAAAGATTTGTCTGATATCGAAAAGCTCGGTCACGCGATTTCAGCCGCGTTCGTCGCGACGTTGTTCGGGATTTTCACAGGATACGTCCTCTGGTTCCCGTTCGCCAATAAATTAAAGCAGTATTCGAAGAGCGAGGTCATCATCAAAGAGATGATGATTGAAGGAATTCTCTCGATTCAAAGTGGGGAGTCTCCGAAGACGTTAGAAGATAAATTGTCTGTGTATTTGTCTCCAAAGGAGCGAGCCGACTATGAAACGCAAAAAGAAGCATGATCATGAGGAACATATCCCGGAAGGTTGGTTAATCCCTTACGCCGATTTATTGACGCTCTTACTCGCCCTATTCATCGTCTTGTTCGCCTCGAGTAACATCGACCAGACGAAGCTCGAGAAAATGTCTCAATCCTTTAACCAAGTGTTCTCTGGCGGGACGAGCGTGTTCCAAGCGTCAACCGCCTCGAACAGTGACATCAGCCGTACGAACAAGACAGATACGACAGCGAATCCTCGGACATATGAGCTCGCCAAACTGGATGAGTTAAAAGAAGAGGTCAATCAATACATCAAAAAGAACGGGCTCGAACAAGAGATTGAAGCGACCATCAACTCGAGCGGTCTCGTTTTGACGATTCAAGACCGAGCCTTGTTCAGTATGGGGGAAGCGACGCTTGACGCCGAGGCTAGAACGGTGGCCGGCTCGATTAGCGGTATCCTGGAAAAAGCCGGTAACCGTGAGATTGTCATATCGGGTCACACCGATAACATCCCGATCAACACGGCCCGGTTCCCGTCGAACTGGGAACTCAGTTCAGCCCGGGCCACGGCTTTCATGCGCGGCCTGTTGACAAACGATGCTTTGAACCCTAGCCAGTTCACGCTCGCTAGCTACGGAGAATACAAACCGATTGCGACGAACGACACCGAAGCAGGGCGCTCGAAAAACCGCCGGGTCGAAGTGTTGATTAAACCACTCGTCGATTTATCAGAAGGCTCACCGAAGATGCTCGAAACGATCGTCTTGCCATAAAAAATCCCACTCTGTTGAGAGTGGGATTTTTTATTATCGAGTCCATTCGAAATACTTACGTGACAAATCCGTGAGCGGGCTGTTGAACAAGCGTTTCCGCCAGTAAAGGTCGGCCACTTTTTTCACGGCCTCGCTTCGCGACGGGTACGGATAAATCATGCGGGACAGCTTGCCGATTTTATCGCCTCGTTGCATCGCATAGACGACGATTTGCATCCAATCCCCGGCCGTCATACCGATGGCGTGACCGCCGATGATTTTGCCGTTCTTGCGCGTGATGATTTTGACGAAACCTGTCTCTTGTCGGTCGGCGACGAAGCGGTCGACCTCAGACAGTTTCGCTTCAAACACCTCGACGTCGTCACCATGGCGCTCCCGTGCCTCAGCTTCGGTCATGCCGACGTGGAACACTTCCGGTTCCGTGAACGTGATCCACGGCATCTTCGTGTAGTCGACCTTGTTCCAAAGTCCGAACAAGGCGTTGGCCACGACCGCTTTTCCTTCCTCGCCAGCTGCGTGTGTGAACGGTAACGTCTTGATTGTATCGCCAATTGCGAATATATGAGGTTGCGATGTGCGGTACGTCGACGTAACGTCGACAAATCCGTCTTTGACGTGGACGTGAGCCCGGTCGAGTCGAAGCTCATCGATTCTCGGTTTCCGGCCTGTCGCCACGAGCAGCTTGTCCGCCTCGTACGTGACCGTTTCGCCATCGATTTCGCCGGTGACGTGAACGCGTCCGTCGACTTCCGAGACTTGATTGATGTTGATGCCGATTTTAAGGCGCATCGCCATCTCGAGCTGCGAACGGAGCAACTTACTGACCGATTCGTCCTCTCGCGGTAAGAACGTGTCCTGAGCCTCGAGCACGGTCACTTGACTACCAAGACGAGCGAACGACTGAGCGAGTTCGAGACCGATTGTCCCGGCCCCGATGACGATGATGCTCTCCGGCAATGTCTCTTCTTCAAACACTTGCTCATTTGTTAAGTATGGCACGTCGTCCAAGCCGTCAATCGGCGGTATCGTCGGTTGCGAGCCGGTCGCGATGACGAATTTCTTCCCAATCAGTAAATCGTCACCGACTTTGAGTTCGTATGGGCTTTGGAACGAGGCCTCGCCGATATATACGTCGACCCCAAGCTTTTCGAAACGCTCCGTCCCGTCATGGTCTTGAATGATGGCACGGGCACGGTCGACGCGTGCTTTCGTCGTCTGGTAATGGTCGCGGCCGTCAAACTCGGCTCCGAGTACTCGGGCAGCTTGCATCATGCTGCTCGCTTCTTTCGAGGCGGCGATCAGTGCTTTCGATGGGACACACCCAACGTGAAGACAGTCTCCACCAAGGTGTTTTTTCTTCTCGACCAAAGCGACTTTCGCCCCTAAATTTGCGGCACCGGCCGCGACCGTCATTCCGGCCGCACCCCCACCAATCACAATCAATTGATAATCCTTCATCTCATCAACCTCCGATAGCGTTCACTCACGTCTTGCATCCGTTTCCGGTTCACCCCAAAGTCAGAGTGACCGAGTCGTGATGCCGAGCGGAATTCAATTTGTCTTGTCTCATCGTCGAATCGGAATTCGACGTCATCCTTAAAGCGCATCAATTTCGTTGTCACGACATAATGGAGCGTGTCATCCGTCTCCTTGACGAGCTCGGTCCGAGGCAGTTGCCCCATCACCATCTTGATTGTCTCGATGCTCTCGGCGCGGTCTCGCCCGTATGGGAGCGGCTCCATGCGTAGCGCTTCGATTGTCGTTTCGGTCGAGACGGCGTTCGGACTACCTGACAATGGCTTCAATGATTTCGTTGCCATGAAAAAAACCTCCCTCATTCTACATACAATTACATGTATCCTGAATTCGGAAGGTTTAACCCTTTTAATGCAGTTCGCTCGGGTCAAGCGGCAAGAGAACGGTCACCGTCGTCCCATGACCGATCTCACTTTCGATAACGAGCTTTCCTTCGTGCGCCTCGATTAGCTCCTTAGCAATCGCCAAGCCGAGCCCGCTGCTCCCTTTCGTCACTTGCGCCTGATAGAACATTTCAGTGATGCGCTGCAAGTGTTCCCGTGAAATACCAGGTCCCTCGTCAATAATTGAGATGAACGCGACTCGCTCCGATTGCACGAACCGTATCGTCAACGTCCCACCTTCTGGCGAGAAACGGATGGCGTTCTCGAGCAAGTTTAAAAATACTTGCTTCAGCCGGTTCTCATCGAACAGTCCGATCGACTTTTGCGGATATCGCTCAATGAGCGTAATCTGTTTGTCTTCGAGCGACTGTTTCAATTGAATCGTCACTTTCCGTAACAACGACACGAGATCAAGTTCTTGCCGATACAAGACGAGCCGGCTCTCTTCAATCTTCGTGTAATCGAGCAGCTGCTCGACGAGCCCGATCATCCGCTCCGTCTCCGAATGGATGATGCTCAAACCGAGCTCAGTCTCGTCCGACACTTTCTCGTCCCCGCCTCGAATCGTCTCCGTCCACCCTTTAATCGAAGTGAGCGGTGTCCGCAATTCGTGCGACACGTTGGATAGAAATTCATTCCGCGTCGACTGGTGCTGCTGGACTTTCGCACCTAAATATGTGAGCGTCCGGGCCAGTGCCCCGAGCTCATGTTTTTCATTGGAATAGACTTCAACATCGAAATCACCTTGTGCCATCTCATCGGCCGTCTCAATGATGTCTCGAATCGGTCGCACGAAGCGGTCTGCAATCCGAATGACAGCATAGAGCGCGACCAGCCAAATCAAGATGCCAATCATGACGACAGCCATCCAAATCTCGCGAATCAACGTGTCAAGGTCGGCGAGCGGCCGCGTGAAGCTGATGGCGAATTCACTCGTCTCTTCCGTGATGATTGGACTCGTCACCGACAAATAGTGATTCCCATCGGCATCGTAGTCTTGGACGACGGACTCGCCTCGAGCGAGATCTTGCAACTGTTCGGTCGAAAAGGCCGCCTGTTGCGCCCGCTGTCCTGTCGTCTTGATGATTTGACCGGTCCGGTCGACAATCGTCAAATCGGTACCGGGATAGCCGAATGTCCGAACGAGCACCGAGAACGCGCTCGGTGTCTCGAATCCGACTTGCGCCTGTGGATACAGATAGGCGCTCGTCGTCGCATGGCTGAGTAGCGCCTCTGATTCATATTCATAGTAATAGCGGTACGTTCCGTACGACAGGACGCTCACGAGCAAGACGAGCACGAACGTCATGACGAGCATAATTCGAATGACGAGCTGTTGCTTCATCCGTCATGTCTCCGCCACTTGTACCCATGCCCCCATAGCGTCTCGATATAAGCCGGGTGACTCGGGTCGTCTTCAATCTTTTGACGGAGACGACGGATGTTGACGTCGACCGTCTTTCTGTCCCCGAAGTAATTGATGCCCCAGACGGCATCTAACAGCGCGTCACGCGATAAGACGACTTCCTCGTTTTGGACGAGGTGACAAATCAAATCGTATTCGGTCGGGGTCAAATCAATCGCCTGCCCATACTTCGTCACTTGCTTCGCCGCCAAATCGATGGCGAACGGTCCGGACTTCAACCGTTTCTTCTCTTTACGCTTCACTTTCTCGACACGGCGCAGGAGTGCTTGAATCCGTGCCACAAGCTCACCTGGGCTAAACGGCTTGGCGATATAATCGTCCGCCCCTCTGCCGAGCCCTTCAATCTTATCTTCTTCAAGCGTGCGTGCCGTCAGCATGATGATGCCGACGTTCTCATCTAAGTCGCGGATGGCGGCGCATGCCTCGAATCCATCCATTTCAGGCATCATCACGTCGAGCAAGACGACATCGAACGGCTCACGGTCGAACGCTGTGACCGCCTCGCGTCCGTTCGTCGCCTCAAAGACGTCAAATCCGGCTCGTTTTAAATTAACGATGATAAAGCTGCGAATCGCATGCTCATCTTCGGCTACTAATATTCGATTCATATATCCACCTCTTCTGAAGTTCACTACTCTACATTATAGTTACGTTTTTGCGACAAGGTTGTCAATTGACCTCAAATCGTATTAGGATGGAGTCATTAGATTCTGAAGGAGGACTCCTTACCATTATGAGTTACAAGATGATTGTTTTAGATATGGACGATACGCTCCTCACGAGCGACCATACAATTTCCGCCAAGACGAAAGCAGCCTTGCTAGATGTACAAGAACGCGGACATAAAGTCGTGCTCGCGAGCGGTCGCCCGACATACGCGATGTGGGATGCCGCCCGTGAACTCGAACTTGCCAAATATGGTAGCTATATTCTCTCATTCAACGGTGCCTCAATCATCAATTGTGAGACGAATGAAGAAATCTTCTCGAGTACGTTGCTTCCGGAAACGGTCGCCCATCTCCATGATATCAGTGTCCGGGAAGAAATCGCGATTCATACGTACATCGGTAACGAAATCGTAACCGATCAACCGAACCCGTATACTGATATCGAAGGTGAATTGACGGGGATGCCGGTCATCCATGTCGCCGATTTCAAAGAAGCGGTCACGACGCCTGTCGTCAAATGTCTCATGCTCGGTGACGGCGACACGCTCGCTCCAATCGAAACGAAACTGCAAGTCGAACTTGAAGGAAAACTTGCTGTCGCGCGTTCAAAACCGTTTTTCCTTGAGTTCACTGAAGCGGGTGTGACGAAAGGGACGAGCCTCGCCTTCCTCGCCGAACACGTCGGAATTGATCAAGCCCACGTTATCGCTTGTGGTGACGGGAACAATGACCTCACGATGATTGAATGGGCCGGCCTCGGAGTCGCCATGGGCAACGCCAACACGACGGTCAAAGGCAAAGCCGACTTCATCACGAAATCAAACAACGAAGACGGGATTGCCCACGTCATTGAGACGTTCATGGGAACGGTCCTCATCGATCGGTAAGTGAACAAACTGGATTGAACCAAGGAGGAATTACGATGAATAAAGGATTGAAACGAGCAGGACTTGGACTGGTCGGTACGGCTGTCGCCGGTGCCGCCTATGTATTTTTGTCCCCGAAACCGACCTCACGTCTCGTTAAGACCTCATTTGCCGGCGGGAACGAAGTGGCCATCAAAGGGTTTGATGAAGTCGTTCAAAAAACATCGGTCCGGAAAGATATCGACTATCATTCAGCCTATGAGAACGGGACGTTCGACTTGATTCGCTATGAAGGCGAGAAACAAATTGTTCCGACCATCTTTTGGGTGCACGGCGGTTCGTTCGTCGGTGGCGACAAGGCCGACGTCTTCAAATATGCGACGTCAATCGCGAGCAACGGCTATAACGTCGTCAGCGTCAACTACGCCCTTGCCCCTGACGTTACGTATCCCGTCCCGCTCCAGCAGCTTGAAGAAGCATACACGTATATCGCGGAAAACAATGACCGCTTCCGTCTCGACCTCGACCGCGTCTTTTTTGCGGGTGATTCGAACGGTGCCCAACTCGTCGCTCAGTTCGTCGGTATTCAATTGAACGACGACTACGCACCATCGGCCGAAGTGAATCAAGTCGTTCCGAAAACGTCGATCCTCGGCACGATTCTCATGTCAGGTCCTTATGACTTAAAACGAAGCATCATCGAGTCATCGAAGGCGGTCAACCGCTTCTTGTTCAAACGGATTGGTTGGGCTTACTTCGGAACGTACAATTGGGAAGACTTGCCGGTCGTCGCGGAAGCGTCACCGCTCGTCAATATCCCGGCCACGTTCGTTCCGACGTTTATCACCGATGGCAACACCGGTTCGTTCGAGACGCAAGCGAAAGAATTTGCGACGATCCTCTCAGGTCGTGCGGACGTCACGAGCGTCTTTTATGACCGAAACGAGCACACACTCGGCCACGACTACCATTTTGAAATGGATAAGCCGGCAGCCAGTGCAACGTATCGCCGTTTAATCACGTTCTTGCGTGAAACGACGCGTTAAAAAATAATCCCCGCCCATCATTGGGCGGGGATTATTTTTGTCAGTTGAGCAATGCGAGCGCGCGGCCAATCAACTCATGCCGCGACGGTGACGTCTCACGTAACGCGTGCAACCGTTCCGTCAACGCCTGTCGAAGCGCATCAGACTCGACGAGCTCCAAGCATTCGATGTGGAGCAACCAAGCATCGGGATGATCGGCAAGAATCGTCGGCACGAGCTCATCAATCGACTCGCCTTGCTCCCGCATATTGCGGACCTGATTGAACATCGGGTCATCGTTCGTCCATACTCGGGCGTCACGTTCGATCTGGACCGGCTTCTCCAAGATGACGAGTTCTTCAATCTCGGTGCCCGGAAAAATCGACGGCAGCGTATCTTGTCTCACTTCGAGTGTCTCCAGTTTAATCTGTCGTCCTTCGATGGTGATGACGACGTCTTCGAGATGCAACGCCTCTGTCGTCTCGCTGACGACTTGACCGTCTAACCGAATGTCCGCTGTCGCCAACACGTCTTGAAGCGGTCCATCGAGCACGAGCAGGCCATGATTATGCAAGTTCGTCAACTGACCGTGATTGACGTTCACGCAGTCGTCCCATTGGATAAGGGCACGGGCTCCAGAGCGTGTCACGTGACGAATCACACCGACGCGATCCGTCCCGTCTTCCAGTCGGATGGTCGATTGACTGCCCGACGCGAGCGCCTTCTCGAGCGAAGCGATCCCACCTTGGTTGACCGCCATCCGTGACTCGAGTTCGTCTAGCGCGTCCTTCAACGCTTCAAAGTCTGGAATGACGAATAACTCGCGTTGCATATTCGTCACGTCTTGCTTCGTTTCGAGGGCATGCTCCAAATTGAATGGATGCTTCGTGACGGCGTCTGTCAAACAGTGACGGCTCTCTCCGACCGAAGATAACAGGCCTGCCCCGTAGATGAGTGGATTGTCTACATCACCGATGAGACCAAACTCGACCGTCCACCAAAAGATGCGGGCGACTTGTTGTGCTTCCGAGAAACCGGTCACTTGGGCTTTGGCCGCATGAACAGACGCTTCGGCTGCCGCAATCTCCTCGTCCGTCGAGTTCGCATTCTCCTTCACGACGGTCAATCGTTTCAGTGCTGCAAACGAGGCATGTTCTTCTCGATTCATGAATGACCTCGCCCCGAGCTGACCGAACCGCTTCACAATCTGTGAAAATTCAGGATCCATCAACATCGGCGCATGGCCGGCCGCCTCGTGGATGATATCCGGTGCCGGACTGTACAAAATATTCTCGACTTTTCGGATATCGGTCGCGACCGGCAACATCCCGTTGCCTTGGAAATCAAAGAAAGCGACGCCTGGAATGAGACCATCGACTGCGACCGTCGACCAACCGGCCGACCGCATCTCTTCGGTCATCTGTTCGACGTTCGGGAGACGCTCAGGTCCCATCCCCGTCTTTTTCAACCCTTCGATGTAAAACGGATGGGCCTTACCTTCAAGCGTGTGCAAGTTCAGTCGCAATACGAAGCGCCAGACAGCATGATCGGTCGGCGTGTACTCGTCGTAGAACTGTGGCGAAATATGAGGGGCCAAATGGCGTGGAATGATTTGTGTGAGCATGATGTTTCCTCCTTTAGTTGACTGAACGTAAAAAAATCCCTATCGATTCACTCGATAGGGACGACTATGCCGCGGTACCACCCTGATTACTAGACGGACGTCTAGTCACTGTACTCCGATAACGGGGGACCGCTCAACAAGTGAGAGCTCGCGAACTGTAATTCGATTCATCCTATGGGCGTGTTCACAGCACCACACGCTCTCTGGGCCAGGGAAGATGTCTCTACTTCGGTTCGGTCATTGCTTTTATGCTGTTATACAGTTATGCTTCTATGCACATTCGCTTTTAAGCGCTAAAGTATCTTATTGCTAGTAACGATAACAGACGATTCGGACGCCGTCAACAAAAAAACAGTCCGCATCTGCAGACTGTCACAAACACCAATCGATTTCATGTTGTCCCCACTCACTCAACTTCGCATTCACTTGCGAGAATGGCTTCGATCCGAAAAAGCCGCGATGCGACGAGAGCGGACTCGGGTGGACCGAGGTCAAGACGGCGTGTTGCGGGCCAATAAATTTCTGTTTCTTTTTCGCGTCGTTCCCCCATAAGATGAACACGAGCGGCTCTTCCCGCTGTCCAAGTCGCTCGATAATGGAATCGGTGAACTGCTCCCAGCCCTGTCCCCGATGCGAACCGGCTTTGCCTGCTTCGACCGTGAGCGCGGTGTTGAGCAGCAACACGCCTTGACGAGCCCATGCTTCTAAATTCCCGCTGGTCGGTACGGGACAGCCGATATCGTCATGCAATTCTTGAAAGATATTTCGAAGCGACGGTGGGAAACGTACACCGTCTTGGACCGAGAAACTCAGTCCATGCGCTTGGTTTGGCCCATGGTATGGATCTTGTCCGAGAATGACGCATTTGACGTCCTTGAACTTCGTATAGACGAACGCATTCCAAATGTCTTCTCGGGCCGGATATACGGTCGATGACGCATACGCTTCATCGACGAACGCTTTCAAGTTAGTAAAATAAGGCTCGGCCATCTCGGATGCGATGATGTCGCTCCAATCCCCGAGCAGGCGATTTGATAACTGTTCTCCCATGTGTTTCTCCCCTTTCCGTCTTATCATACCCGAATCGATGGCACACAAAAAGGCGAGCCCGATTGGACTCGCCCTTGATCATTATACTGTGACTGCGCCTGCGACTTCTTTCGCAAGTGCTTCGGCTTTCGCTTTTGCGTCAGCAACGATTTCTTCGATTTTGTCTGGGTATTGGTTCATGCCTTCAACTGGAAGTGTCGTCACTTCTGTCACGCCTACGAATGCGAGTGCTTGACGAAGGTATGCGTCTGCGAAGTTGAGGTCTGTACCTGTGTAGATTCCACCCGTACCTTGGATGTGGATCGCTTGTTTGTTCTCGAGAAGACCGACTGGGCCTTGTTCTGTATAACGGAACGTTTTACCAGCAGTCAATACGCTGTCGAGGAACATTTTCATGCGAGCTGGGAAGAAGAAGTTCCACATCGGTGTCGCGAACACGTACATGTCAGCTTCCATGAATTTCTCAAGCATGCCGTTCATCGTCGCGACTTTAGCCGCTTCGACGTCAGTGAGGGCTTCGCCTGAAGCGAATTTGCCCCATGCGCTGAGGACGTCGCCGTCGATTTCTTGAACATCGACATCGTATAATTCGATTGCTTCGACTTCGAGTGACGCATTCTCATTCGTGAGTGTCGTCATGAACGTTTCTGCGACTTGTTTGCTGTATGACAATTCTGTTGGTTTCGGGTTAGCCGATACGTATAATACCTTTTTCATAAATGGGTTCCTCCATAAGTGTGATCTCTATTTTTGTAACAACAGTTAGAACTATATCATCTGTATATCTCACAGTCAATTAGTTTAACTTCAAGATAAATAGCCAAAAAAAAACAGGCAGGTGTTATTTGCCTGCCGCGTTATAACCGACTCGTTTCAATAAATCGATTAACTGTTCAGTCTCTTGGTCGCTAAGGGGACCATAGATGTCTTTAAAAATCTCGATATGCTCTGGATAGACGACGTCCATCAAGCGCTTACCTTCCTCTGTCAACGAGGCGTATGTGACGCGTCGGTCAGACGGGCAAGCCACACGCTCAATTAAGCCACGTTTTTCAAGCTTATCAATCACGTACGTGACGCTTCCGCTCGTAATCAAAATTTGGTCTCCGATTTGCTGGAGCGGGGTATCCCCTCGTTTATACAAGACGGATAAAACACCGAACTCTGTTGAATTCAATTGGTGGCGTCGTAAATCGTCCTTCACACGGTCACTGATTGCGTCCATCGCTCGTGCCAAGACGATCCATGCCTTCAATTCGAGTGATTCAATCATGTCGGTTTCACCTCAATTCGTTCATCATTTACCTTTAGTATAGCAGGACATGAGCAGTATACGGTGGGAAAAACGCTTCGTCAAGAAACTTCTTCATTGTCGCCTCTGTCTGAAACGTATAGAATGGAATTATTGCGATTTTTAGAAAGGGTGGACGGTATGCGTGAGTATTACGAGATTTCATTGACGATTAAACAAGCCTATTTGAGTACGGTCATCGAGTTGTTGAACCGGGAAGGGATCGCCCCAGACTATGCGCTCGAAAAAGAAGGCGCGGTCTTTTTACTATTCAATCACTTGCCATGGCCGAACGTCACGCGCGAACCCCATGCGGTCGAACGCTTTTTATTGACGTTGTCGCGTGAGGACTACTTGTTCGTCAAAACGAAACGTAAGTCCCCCGTCCCTGACCATGAACCGGTCGCCTGCATGGGTGCATTCGATTCGCCGTTCCATGAACATTTGAAGATTGAACTCGCCGTCGACGAATCAGATGCTAGCCACCTTGATATGTCGGCATTCCGCCATTATTAAACAACACGTCTGTGTTGTTTTTTTATGACTAGCCTCGCCACAGGACGGGAATACATGACAATATCTGAATGTGAAAAGGGGAATGTACTTTGATGGATACAGTCATGTTAATCGTCAACCCGTCGTCTGGGAAAGAGTTAGGGAAAGAACACGCCGCGGCCGCGGAGGAGGTCTTGCGAGAGCGTTACGGCAACGTCGATGTCCGGTTCACGGAGAAAGCAGACGATGCCACACATTTTGCGAAAGAAGCGGCATCGAAACAATATAAAGCTGTCATCGCGATGGGTGGCGACGGGACACTAAACGAGGCCGTAACGGGGCTCGCCGAAGCCGATCATCGTCCTGATTTCGGCATCATCCCGCTCGGTACCGTCAACGATCTCGCACGCGCGCTCGGTGTCCCTAGCGACCCCGCAGATGCCATCGAGGCGCTCAAGACGGCGCAACCGACACCGATGGATATCGGTAAATACGAGAACGGCTACTTCATGAACGTCATCGCGATCGGCCTCATCGCCGAGGCTGTCGACGAGGTCAGTGTCGAAGAGAAGACAAAATGGGGCCCGTTCGCCTACTTGATTGAAGGAATCAAAGCGTTCCGTGAGCATAGTCCATACGCCTTGTCGGTCCAAGCCGAAGAGCACACGTTCGATGGAGACGCCTATTTGGTCGTCATCGCCCTCACGAACTCGGTCGGCGGGTTTGAAAACTTTGAACCGGACGCCGAACTGAACGACGGGTTACTTCACGTCTATCTGTTTGAGAACCTCGGCTTTAAAGACGCCATCCAACTCGCGCCGGCCCTCTTCACCGGCAAGTTGAAAGAGACGGACAGCGTCACGTCCTTCACGACGAAACGGGTCCATGTCGACTCGCCAGAATCACTTCCGGTCAATGCCGACGGAGATACGGGCGGTAAACTCCCGCTCACGTTCGAAGTGCTTCCGAGCCACCTCAACGTCTTGAAGCCGATTCAGTAAAAAGGGGACTTTTCAGTTCGAGGGCAAAGAAGGATGCCTGAAAGGAGGGGAACTCGATGCCCATCTCGCTCGTCCCATTGCGAGAAGCGTCCGACGCCATCGTCGCGACGTTCAATCGTTGGAATAACGATCCCGCCATCGTCCATTTGATTCGTCCGGCCCAATCCGAAGCCGAACTCGTCGCGGAACACCACATGACGGTCGCAGACTTGACGGAACGTCTGGACACGCACGATATTTTCTTGATTTACGACGATGATCGGCTCATCGGCGAGGTGAACGTCATCTATGACGCCCCGCACTTGTATGACAAAGAACGCGGCAGCGCTTGGCTTGGTCTGGTCATCGGTGAACAAACAGGTCGCGGGAAAGGCGTCGGCACCGCAGCCCTCACGTTGTTGGCAAATCGACTTCGTGCCCAAGGTGTGCCACGCATCGAGCTAGGTGTGTTCGGATTCAACGAAGCGGCGCATCGCCTCTATCAAAAGCTCGGTTATCACGAAATTGCCCGTATCGAGGCATTCACGTACTGGGACGGTCAATTTTGGCCGGATATCCGGATGGAAAAACGATTGGATTGAATAAGGCCTTCCTCGATGCGAGGAAGGCCTTTCGTCAGTTATTTAAATTCTCGACTTCGACGACGCGGAACCCTTTTTGTTCGAGTTTGGCGACAATCTTGTCTTTTGTCTTCTCGTCACAGTCCGGCGGCAACGTGATTAACACACGACGCAACACCTTGCTCTTGGCGTCAAGCGTCATGAGGCTGGCGATTGATGAATATTTGCTGATGACTTTCGTGATTTTCTCGAGCGCCCCTGCCTGCTCACTGAGTGCAATCGTGACGACATAACTCCCCGTGTCACGGCTCCATGCCTCTTCGAGCATGCCGAGCATCTTCCCGTGTGGCAAAATCCCGTAAAATTCGTTGCTCTCGTCTTTCAAGACCGCGATATACGGAAGTTCTTTGATTGAGAAGAAGACTTTGAAAAAGCCGTCTGACTCGTGGACGTACTTTTGTGTGTTCTTGATGAGTTCCATGACGTTATCGTCTAGGCTCGCCCCACTCATCCCGTGGCGATAAATATGCATTTTATAAATATTACCGCGGAAAAACGTTCCCGTCTCATCGAGTACAGGGACACAACGGTATCCTGTCTTTTCGAGCGTGTCGAGCGCCTCGCGCAATGTCGCCTTTTCACTGATTGTGACGACATCTTTCTTCGGAATGCATAAGCTATGCACTAACATGCGGTTTTCCTCCTAGCCAATTGAAAGTGGTCTACACCCTATTCATTACTATTCCCCAAATACGATTGAAATCCTGCCATCATTTTTTGAAACTTATTCCGGCTTAGATGCGACCTCGGGATTTGTCGTAACGCCAAAAAGTCGTTATAGTGAAACTATCCAAACAGACAAAGGGGATTGAACGACTATGACGATGAAAAAAGCTTTAACAATCGCTGGCTCGGATACGAGTGGCGGTGCAGGCATCCAAGCTGACTTGAAAACGATGGAAGAGCTCGGTGTTTACGGCATGACCGCCCTCACGGTCATCGTGGCTCAAGACCCACATAACGCGTGGCATCACGAAGTGTTCCCGATCGACACGACATTGATCGAGAAACAGATTGATACGGTCCTCGCTGGGATTGGTGTCGATGCTGTCAAGACAGGTATGCTCCCGACTCCAGAGATTATCGAACTCGCTGCCCGTAAAATTAAAGAGTACGGCATCCAAAACGCGGTCGTCGACCCAGTCATGGCATGTAAAGGTGCCGACGAGATTCTCAACCCGGACGTCGCGGTCGCGATGCGCAAGCACCTCGTGCCGGTCGCTAAAATCATCACACCAAACTTGTTCGAGGCGCGTATGCTCGCTGGCCTCGATAAGACACCTTCAACGATGGAAGAAATCAAAGAGGCTGCTCGCTTGATCCATGAACTCGGCGCTGAAATCGTCATCGTCAAAGTCGGTGGCAAGCTCGGCTTCGACACAGCATTCGACGTGCTTTACGACGGCAACGAGTATCGCCTCCTCGAGAGCGAAAAAATCGACCCTGCCTTCACACACGGCGGCGGCTGCACGTTCTCGTCAGCTATCGCGGCGTCACTCGCGAACGGTCACTCGGTCGATGAAGCCATCGAAATCGGAAAAGAGTTCATCACGGAAGCGGTCCGTCATTCGTTCCGCCTCAACCAATACGTTGGGCCAACGAACCATACCGGTTACCGCAAAAAACTAGCAACACAATCATAACGGGTGGCCCGGGACGCATGTCTCGGGTCATCGTTTCCATTGGAGGGAACCGCGTGAAATCAATTCAACCTACAACCATCCAGACTTATTTGGACGCGCATGTATCCATGCCGCTCTATGTCCATGTCGAGACGACGAACGGGGCGTATGCGACGCATAACGACCCTGATTTCCATAACGCCGGTATGTTCATTCGCAACATCGTCATCGAATATAGCATCGGCCAAATCAAGGGCGATGGACCATACCGGGTCGGCTTGAAACTCGATCACGGTTGGCTTTACGTCGAAGGTTTGACCGACTACGAACAGCACGGAGACCAGCTCCTGCTCGCCGGCCATGACCGTCTCGGACGTCTCGCCTGCGCCTTACACTTAGACATCAAACCGCTCCCGCAAGGAGCCTCGGAGGTGGAAAGCCAATGAATGGACCATTACTCGTTATTTTTCCGCATCCCGATGATGAAGCGTTCAGCTCGGCCGGGACGATTATCCAACACCATAAACACGGATTCCCGGTCACGTACGTCTGCCTGACGCTCGGTGAGATGGGCCGCAATATGGGTTCGCCGATTTTCACGACGCGTGAAGAGTTGCCGAAAATTCGTAAACATGAGCTCGAGGAAGCGTGTGCCGTCATGGGCATCGATGACCTCCGCATGTGGGGACTTCGCGACAAAACCGTCGAATTCGAAGACGAAGCGGAACTGGCGGCACGTTTCAGCGCCTTAATCGAGGAAGTACAGCCGGCACGCGTTATCTCCTTCTATCCGGGTTACGCCGTCCACCCTGATCACGAGGCGACGGCACGTGCGGTCGTCCGAGCGTTGCAAGACATCGATGCCTCGAAGCGTCCTGAATTTTTAGGAGTCGCGTTCGACCATCGCACCGACGCCGAACTCGGAAAACCGCACGTAGTCATCGAAGTCGGTCAAGAGAGCACGGCGAAGCGTGAGGCGTTGCTCGCCCACCGTTCACAGACGGAAGGCCTGTTACGCGCCATCGACAACGCAGAAAACGCCCACGTCATGGAGTTACTCCAACGTGAGCGCTTCTATCACTATCCGTTCTCATGATTCATAGGCAAGGCGTGTCACGTACAATAATGTACCGACAGCTCCTAAGCCGATTAACGTTCCCAATACGACAACGATATGTTCCATGTTCTCACCTCTACTTGGTTATACGAACTTGATGGATCATTGGTTTCAAAGCGCATGTGCTGACATGCGCTTTTTTTCTTAGAAGTACAAGAAGTAAATCACAGCCGCCAACACGATGCGATAAATCGCGAACGGCGTCAACTTCACTTTGTTGATCAACTTCAAGAAGAACTTAATCGACAAGAGCGCGAACAAGAACGCGCTAATGAATCCGACAACGAAGACCGGTAGGGTCGCCATCGTAAAGTACTCCCATTTGCTGTAGAGCGACAGCGCACTAGCACCGAACATGATCGGTACGGCCATGATGAATGTAAAATCTGCCGCGGCCCGGTGACTCATCCCTAAGAGGACACCGCCCGAGATGGTCGACCCTGAGCGTGAAAAACCTGGCCAGAGCGAGAAACATTGAATCAAGCCGACACCGAGCGCTTGTTTATACGAAATCTCATCGAGCGTTGCTGTCGTTTGACGCTTCACGCCTGACAAATCCGCGGCAATCATGAAGAATGCTCCGATGACGAGTCCGATTAAAACGGTCTTGATCGAGAACAAGTTCTCGTCGATATAGTCTTCAAACAATAGCCCGAGCACGCCTGCCGGGAGCAGACCGATGAAGATATGCAGCAAGTTCAGTTTCTTTGTCGGCCCGCTGCTGCGAATCGCGAGCAACTCCTTCGGATTCAACAACTCTTTGAATCGATTTCGAAATACGACGATGACCGCTAAAATCGAACCGAGCTGAATTACGATCTTAAATGTGTTCGCCACCTCTTGACCGAGGAAGCTGCTCGAGTTGAGCCACAGGTCATCCACGAGAATCATATGTCCCGTTGACGATACCGGAGCAAACTCTGTCAGTCCTTCGACGACGCCTAACAAAAAGCCAATAAATAATTCATACCATTCCATTGTTTATCTCCTACTCCAGTATTGTTTCTTATCATACACAAATTTATTCTCAACCGCCCTAGGTCTTGGGACGTAAAAAAAGAGGACGCTTCAGGAAGCATCCTCTTTCCACGCTCTGACCGTGACAATCGCTTGATGCACACAAACGGTAATCCCGATGAACAAAAAGGCGGCGAACAGCGTCACCCCTGCCCCGACGGCAAACACGAGCCCGAACAGGATGATGCCGCCATGCAGCAACATCGAGACGGACGATTCCGTCGTCGCCCGAATCGTGGACGGGACACGGTGGTGCAACGCCCCGAGATAGAGCGGTTCAACGATCCCGATGAGACAGGCCATTCCGACCATCATCACGAGACCGGTCGGCCCTGGATACAGACCGAGGATGACAAAGCCAATACCGATGCCCCAGCCAATCCAGCGCAACCAACGCTCGGCCGTGGCGAAACGTAACAGCACCGGTGCGACCAACTGTCCAGGTATTTGGATGAGCAGTAGAATCGTTGACAGCATCCCGAACCAATAAAGCGGAAGCGCGACGTCGCGCACATACAACTGCCAGAACTCATCGATAAAATTGAACGCACTAATGGTCACAACAAACAACGACGTTACGATAAACACGCGACGATGTTGCCGAATAAAGCGGAAACCGGCCGCGATGTCCGCCCACATCAACCGTTCGTCCGATACGACTCGCTTTGTTTCAATCAGACCGAGGCTGCATGTCGTCGCGATGAACAAACTGACAATCGACAGCACGTAATTCAGCTCAAACGGGAAGCGTGTCGCCAACAGACTGCCACTGAGGGCCGCGAGCACGGCTGCGACGATTCCGATGACGTTCAATCGACCGACTGTACGTTCAAACGTTCCCGCCTTTCCGTCCTGTTCGAGCGTCTCATACAGCAACGCATTCTCGGCCCCGCTTCGAAACGCCGCTCCAATGCCTGACAAGCCGATGGCGACAGCAAACCCGACAAACGAGAACGACAACAGTAGAACGATAAACGATAGACATTCCAACCCGACCCCGATTTGCATCAGCCGCCGCCGCTCAAATCGGTCGGCGAGGACACCCGTCGGCACTTCAAGCATCACGACGAGGACGGCGTAAATCATTTCGAGATAGACAACCTCTTGAATCGTGATCGTCCGCGACTCCCAAAACAGACGTTCAATCGTGTAGGCCGGGATGAGCGCATCGAACCAACGCATCCAACCAAGCAACACAACGTTTCGACCGACTTAACTAGGTGAACGTGCTCTTTTCATCATACATCTCCTCCTTGTTTGTCTATTCCCGCTGACACAAAAAAAAGCCACGGAAACATTCCGTGGCCTGCACATTATTTAAGCAGATTGAGCATCTCGCGATTGAACGCCGGGATGTCGTCCGGTTGACGGCTCGTCACGAGCTGTTCTTGGCAGACGACGACTTCTTTGTCCGCATACTTCGCTCCAGCGTATTCCATGTCGACTTTAATCGACTTGTAGCCCGTCGCATCGCGGCCTTCGAGCGTCTTCGCCGTAATCAACAGCTGTGGTCCGTGACAAATGGCGAACACCGGCTTTTTCGCGTCCATGAACGCTTTCGCGAACTGGACGAAACGGTCATCTTCGCGCAACAAATCAGGTGAGAATCCGCCCGGTAAGAGCAGTGCGTCAAAGTCTTCTGGTGAGACGTCGTCGATGGCTTTGTCGATTGTGACCTTCGACTCCCCTTGTTTGCCTTCGACTGTATTACCAGCTTTCTTTTCAATCGTGACAACTTCGTGCCCCGCTTCCACCAATGCGTCGCGTGGACCCGTGAACTCTACGTCTTCAAACATGTCTGTGATTAGCGTTGCTACTTTTGCCATATTGAAACACTCCCTCATTATTTTTAAGCACATAGGGAGTGTTCCACAACTAACCGGACCATAAACATTCAGCGAAACTTGGAGACGTACGGATTGGTCCGTTCGAAGAAGCGATACGGATAGTCACGCGCTTCGCCCGTGTTCGGAATCCCGATGCGCGGACCGGCCTCGATGTCTGGAATGACGTCCCCTTCGACGATATAGAGCGGTTCATGTTGGAGCGAATGCCCGTACAAGTCCATCGTGATCCCGAGCGCTTTCGTCAGTTTCCCAGGACCGTTCGTCTGATCGAACCGTTTGATGCCAGGACGATGCATGTCGATAATCGCCTGTCCTTCAATCGGCTCGATGGCTCGGATGAGGACGGCTTCCGGCGTGCCGACCGGACCGCTCACGACGTTCAAGAGTGTATGCGTGTGCATCTGATACGTATAGACGTGTCCCGGCATCCCGAACATGACCTCGGTCCGATTCGTCCGTCTGCCGCCGAAGCTATGGGCCGCTCGATCGATGGCACCAAGGTACGCTTCCGTCTCGACGATTTTCCCGACAATTTGACCGTCGAAATGATTGTGGACGAGATACTTACCAAGCAGCGATCGGGCCAATTCAATCGTCGGTTGTTCATAAAATGATAGGTCGAGTCGTTTCATCGTCATCCCTCCTCCACCTATTTTCTCAAACGTTAGCGCACGGACACAAAAAAAATGCCCTTCGTAGTCAAAGGGAATTCATGATCGGAATCGAATGGTATGACATACGAGAAAGCGAGGCGAAGAAAGATGGGGTATCTTCTAGAGTTAAGACAGACAGTGGGGAGCAGGCCGCTCATCAGTGTCGGGGCGACCATCCTCGTGTTGAACGAATACGGGGAGCTGTTGTTCCAACATCGGTCCGATACGAATGATTGGGGATTGCCCGGAGGCTCGATGGAGTTGAATGAGACGTTAGAAGAAGTGGCCGCTCGTGAATTGAATGAAGAGACAGGGCTTGAAACGAATCAATTTGAACTCGTCGGTGTCTGTTCGGGACCGAAGTTTTACTTCAAGTATCCGAACGGAGACGAAACGCATAGTGTCATCAACCTCTTCCATGCGAAGCGCGTGCAAGGGGCGTTAGCCATGAACGACGGAGAAAGTCTGGACTTGCAGTATTTCTCAAGAGCTGACTTGCCATCGAACATCGAATCGAGGGCTCAGGCGCTCATCGACCAGTTCGGAGATGCGCTATGGGAACTTGAGAGCTCTTTTACTTGAGACACTCAAAAACCATCCAGGACCTTTAATTGTCCTAGATGGTTTTTTTGAGTGATTCGATTAAGATGCGATTCGCATCGTCTCACGCTGCTTTCCCAACTTCACGTATCCGAGAATAATCGAGAAAATCGGGCTGAGCCAGAGGAAGAAGGCGAATGGTGCGTATTCAAGCACCGGCACCCCGAGTGTAGCGGCGAAGAACGCACCCGACACGCCCCATGGAATGAGCGGGTTGATGACCGTCCCACCGTCTTCGAGGGCACGTGACAAGTAACGGGGATCGATGCCGCGATCGATGAACCCTTGCTTGAACGCTTGACCTGGGAGCAAGATTGACAAGTACTGTTCGCCCGCGAGCAAGTTGACGCCAATCGAGCTGAGGACGACCGACAACACCGAGCTGCCTGGTGATTTCAATCGTTCGAGCAACGCATCGACAATCGCTTGGAATACGCCGAGCTCACGGAGCAAGCCACCGAACGCGAGCGCAATCAAGACGAGACTGACCGACCAGAGCATCGACTCGAGTCCGCCACGATCGAGCACAGCTGCAATCGTCTCGTTCTCGACACCCGACTTGAACCCGGCCTGCATGACACCGAACCAGTTTGTGACGTTCCAGTTGCCTTGAACGAAACCAGCCGTCAACACTCCGGCGAACATCCCGACGAGCATCGTCGGCAAGACCGGCATGCGACGGAACGCAAGCACCGCGACGAGAACCGGCGCGAGAAGCGTCAACCATGACAAGTTGAATCGTCCAGCGAGTGCCGCCTGCGCTTCAGCGATTTGCGTCGTATCCGCCGCTTGACCGCTCCGACCGAGAAGCGTGAACAAGACGAGGGTGATGAGGATGGCCGGTACGGTCGTCCCCATCATAAAGCGGATATGGTCGAATAGTTTGACACCAGCCACGGCCGGTGCAAAGTTCGTCGTATCCGATAGCGGACTCATCTTGTCACCGAAGAGTGCACCCGAAACGATGGCCCCGGCCGCGAGCGCCGGAGAGATCCCGAGCGCCATCCCGATTCCGAACAAGGCGACCCCGACCGTACCGACTGTCGTGAAGGCACTACCCGTGAACGACGAGACGATCATCGTGATGAGCAGGACGCTCGGCAAGAACCATTGTGCTGAAATTGTATCTAAACCGATGGAGAGGATTGTCGCCACCGTGCCAGACATTTGCCATACGCCAATCAACATCCCGATCAACAGTAAAATCAAGACCGGCATAATGGCTTCACGAATCCCGCTAATCATCGCCGCTTCAATTCGTTTGAAATCACGCGTCCGATAATACGCGTAACCCCCTATTAATACCATTGTGCCAAAGATCGCCATATGTGGCGTCGCTTTGGCCAAAAACATCAGTGCGAGCAGGGAAATACCGCTCATCAGCACGACGAATACAGCCTCTTTTCCTTTCATCTGCATCGACGTCCCCTCCTTTCAGTTCCATCATTTCCTACCTAACCGCTTAAACGCTTTTATGCGCGAAAGTGTTTCAGTGATGTTCTTTACTATACCTGCTTCTCTTTTCCCTGTCAAACGTCTTTTTATGGTAAAGTAAACGCTCGAGGGTGACCTCCGGAGTTCGTAACCTCCTCCGACATCAAAACTAGCGAAAAAGGAAGTGTGCACGTTGCAACACGAAAAAGCATTGGTCGTCTTTAGTGGCGGTCAAGATTCAACCACCTGCCTATTTTGGGCAAAACAACAATTCTCTCATGTGGAAGCGGTGACGTTCGCCTACGGGCAACGCCATGACGCGGAAATCGAGGTCGCAAAAGAGATTGCGGCCGAACTCGATGTCCCGCACCACATCCTCGACTTGTCCTTACTCGGACAACTCACCTCTAACGCGTTGACGAGACATGATCTCGACATCGACAATGCGGACGCCCCAAACACGTTCGTCGATGGACGCAATCACTTATTCTTATCCTTTGCGGCCGTCATGGCCAAACAGCTCGGTATGCATCACATCGTCACCGGCGTATGTGAGACCGACTTCTCAGGTTATCCGGATTGCCGGGACCAGTTCGTCAAATCCTTGAACGTGACGCTCAACTTGGCGATGGACTATCCGTTCGTCATCGACACACCGCTCATGTGGCTCGACAAAAAGCAGACGTGGGAACTCGCGGATCAACTCGGTGCGTTCGATTATGTCAAAGAACGGACGCTCACGTGCTATAACGGCATCCTCGGAGCAGGTTGTGGCGAATGCCCGGCTTGCGTACTCCGTCAAAACGGCCTCGCCGCTTATGAGGAGGTGCGCGTATGAAGAACGCTCCATTCCTCGCCCCGACGAGTGTTGAAGCTAAACAAGACGGCTCGCTCATCTACTGTCCGCACCGTGTCCAAATCGTCAAAGAAGTGACATTCGATGCCGCCCATCATTTGTTTGATTACGACGGCAAATGCCGCGCGCTGCACGGACATACGTATAAATTGC
The DNA here is from genome assembly GCF_018618375.1 of Exiguobacterium sp. E4787. Classification (NCBI taxonomy): domain Bacteria; kingdom Bacillati; phylum Bacillota; class Bacilli; order Caryophanales; genus Exiguobacterium; species Exiguobacterium sp. E4787. Next base: position 91,616 of record NZ_JACSLY010000010.1, read on the forward strand.
AAATGGGCATCAGCGGTTTTCTCGATAACCGTGGCATGACGCTCGACTTTGGTGATTTAAAAGCCATCTTTAAAGAAGAACTCGAACCATACCTCGACCATCGTTATTTGAATGAGTCGTTACCTTATATGAACACGACTGCCGAAAACATGTGCTACTGGATTTTCGAACAGCTCGCCAAGCACTTGCCTGACGAGCGCGACGTCCGCGTCGAATTCGTCAAACTGTACGAGACGCCGACCTCGTACGCCGAGTTCCGCCGCGAATGGTTGGTGGACTGATGAAAATCCCTGTCCTCGAAGTGTTCGGCCCGACGTTTCAAGGGGAAGGCCGCGCCATCGGGCAAAAGACGATGTTCGTCCGGACCGCCGGTTGCGATTATCGCTGTTCGTGGTGCGACTCCGCCTTCACTTGGGACGGCTCAGAAAAACCTGACATGCTCACAGCCGACGAGGTGATCGAACGGCTCGACGCGCTCGGTGTGTATGACTACGTCACCATCTCGGGCGGCAACCCGCTCCTCATCGCCGCGATGAAAGACTTGGTGACGAAACTGAAGGCGCGTGACGTCAAACTCGCCGTCGAGACGCAAGGCAGTCGCTATCAGGATTGGCTCGCTGACATCGACGACGTGACGCTCAGCCCGAAACCACCGTCTTCCGGCATGACGACCGACTGGGAGAAACTCGACGCCATCGTCGAACGGCTGCGCCCCGAACAGACAACGTTCAAAGTCGCCGTCTTCGACGAGATCGACCTCGCCTATGCGAAATCGGTCCAGACGCGCTACACCCCGGACGTCATGTATTTATCGGCCGGCAATCCTGAGCCCGGTGCGGACGGTGACATCACCGACGCCCAGCTCCGTCGCTTAAAAGAACTGTGGGAAGACGTCGCTCGTGACCCGTCATGGCAAAGCGTCCGTGTCCTACCGCAACTGCACACATTACTGTACGCCAACGAACGTGGCGTCTAAGGAGAATACTTATGAGACCAGATGACTTACAAGACTTGTCGCTCCTCGGACAGAAGAGCGTCCCATATATTTTTGAATATGCACCGGACGTCCTCGAGGCGTTCCCGAACCGTCACCCGGAGAACGATTACTTCGTGAAGTTCAACGCACCGGAGTTCACGTCACTCTGCCCGATCACGAACCAACCGGACTTCGCGACGATTTACATTTCATACATCCCGGACGAGAAACTCGTCGAGTCGAAATCGCTCAAGTTGTATTTGTTCAGCTTCCGCAACCATGGCGATTTCCACGAGAACTGCATCAACGTCATCGGGAAAGACCTCGTCAAGTTGATGGAGCCGCGCTATCTCGAAGTGTGGGGCAAGTTCACGCCCCGCGGCGGCATCTCGATTGACCCGTACTACAACTACGGAAAACCGGGCACGAAATACGAAAAAATGGCGGAACATCGTTTGTTCAACCACGACTTGTATCCTGAGACGGTCGACAACCGATAAATCAAAAAGTAGGCGTAGACTGACCTAGCGAAATGAGACACTAATAAAAACACCTTGATTAGGCTGCCATCCCACCGTATTTTATCGGTGTAAGGTAGCCTAATTTTTCTTGGATACGTTCTTCGTTGTAGTAGGTCAAATA
>NZ_JACSLY010000011.1:0-87295 GCF_018618375.1 Exiguobacterium sp. E4787
CATAAAAAATCCCTCACTTCGGATCATGTGTCTCACACTCCATTTTCAGGTTGTCAGACTCATTATCCATTAATTTGAGGGATTTTTAATACGTTGATATAAGGGATTTTAACAGCGTTGATTACAGGAGTAAACTAATTTAGGAAACTCAACGAATTAATTGGAAAAGAAGGGGAACATTATGAAGAGGTTTTATACATATGTACTAATTATTTTTATCATTCTTGCATCACTATCCTTTAATCCAGAGGTAACTAAAGCGGATAATTTAGGGCCAACTGTTTCTAATGTTTCTGTGGTTAAAAGTAAAATTTCGAGAGGTGAAGAGTTAAAGTTTAGCGGAGAAATTAAAGATGAGGATGGCGTGTCCCAATCTGCAATTATGATTGTGACAAACCCGGAAAATCAAAAAGAGACTATTGAGATTTATCTAACTTCATATGACTCATTTTTTGTATTTAACCCACAATCAATATGGGCTGCACCTGCTTTTGGAGAATATGTAATTCATGAGTTAAGATTTTTTGATAGGTATGGAAATACTACAAGTCAAAAATTTACCGATGAACAATTAACCTTTGAAATTATCGAAGATACTAAAGCTCCTATCGTGAAAAAAGTTGAATTTTCTAAACTGTATGTATATAACAATCCGTTTGACTATGTAGAAATTGAAGTTTTTGTAGAAGATGAAGGTAAACCTTCAAAGTATGGCGGTATAATGTTTAAACATAAAAAGACCGGACAAATAAAAGCTAGTGGACTAACGTACGACGAAGATTCAAAAACATACAAAGTTAGAAGCGGAGTTTGGCATGATGTGACTTTAGGAGATTGGGAGATTGAATATATTGAGTTAATGGATGTAGCTTATAATCATAATTTTCAATATGGCCCATTTGAAGGTGAAAATGTTATCACAGTTCGCGACATTGCAAATGATATAGACAATCCAGAATATGTATCTTCTTCTTTTAAAGAGGTATCTGACTTAGGGAATAGTTTCTATCAATATAATGTAAATGTACGAGATGATTCATACATTTATGGTGTCGACTTAACTCTAAAACATCGAAGCACTAATATTGAAGTAACTATCAAACATCATAAGGCAGAGTTCACCATGATAAAGGCGTCTGGAGAACTGACATCACTTAATATCCCCGTAGATATTAAAAGTGACTTAAAAAATCTAAGTGGTTTTTGGGATGTAGTGACAATTACGATTCTTGACGAAAATCAAAACAAAAAGGTAGTTACTGATATTAAAGATTCTATTTACATAGAAAGATACCTTGCTGGTTTAGACGCACTTGTAGTTCATGGAAACACAACATGGTCAAATCAATCTATCAACCAAGACGTATTTATTATGCCTGGAGCTATTGTATCTACGTTTTCAAATGTAATTATTTCAAAGAATATTTACAATTTAGGTAGTCTTAGATCTTATGGAGGACTTACAGTACTCGGCACACTATATGGAAATAAAATGACTTACGAACATACTTCTCCTATCTATAATGGAGACATTCAATTAGTGGGAAGCAATTCGATTAGAAATATTCAGATTTCAAATCAACCGCATTTTAACCTTCCGATTGATACTGGCGGTGCTTTAGTTGAAAACGGGGATGGAACCTTCGATATCATGGGTCTGACCTTACCGATTTCAGAGCAAATAAGTGTCAATGGTGTAATTACCACACTAGATAAAAGTGGGCGCTTCAAAATATTTAATGTTCCCATGAATGATGAAAGTACAGCAATAATAAGATTGACATCTGCAAACGGACTTACTTATACAAACTATTTAAATGTTTATAATCAACAAAAACCTGTCATAAGTGCTTCTGAAAAATCAGGTATATATTTAGCAGGAACAAAAGTTGATTTTGTTTCTACGAAAGAAGGCGTAGTGTTTTATGATGTTTCTTATGGGACGAACTATATGGGGCACTACACTAAATACAATTCGGATTTCGTCTTAAATAATGATGTTAAAGTAAAGTATTATAGTGTTGATCCAACAGGGATTGAATCAGAAATTGAAGAACGTAAATATCGTGTGTTTTCAGTGTATAACCCAAAAGCATCTGAAACTTTTATTCAAGGAAGTGGTAGTCCTGGACTCAAAATTCAAGCCGAAGTCGACGGGGAATTTTATACAACGACTATCAATTCTGAAGGACGTTTCCTCATTGAAGGGCTTGATTTAACGGAGTCGAAAAGGGTCCAGGTTCTTGCAACGGACGAGGAATATACAAGTGAATCGTACACGTTCAACGTGGTGGATGATTTACCAATTATTATTAAAGGTGCAGAAGATCAGAAAGTATATAATCGCAATGTAACCATCACGTATAACAAGGGTGAATTGTATTTGAACGGCATCGATTTCGTAGCTTCAGGTACAACCTTTGCTGAAGACGGATATTATGAACTTAATGGCCATGATGGTTATGGACATTACGCAAACATATCTTTCACCATTGATAAAACAGCACCTCAAGTGAGTGGTATCCAGACTGGGAAAGCCTATAAACAGGCGACTTATCCGACATTTGCAGAAGGTACAGCCACGTTAAATGGTGTGAAGTATGCGAGTGGTACGAAAATTGATCAAGAAGGTGAGTACGTACTCGTTGTTATCGATCAAGCAGAGAACAAAACGACACTTTACTTCACAATTGATTATAAAGCACCAATCGTCTCTGGTATTGATAACGGTATGATTTACAACCAGCATGTGACACCTGTATTTAACGAAGGAATTGCCAAACTAAACGGGAATAAATTCGTCAGTGGGACAACCATCAAAACGGAAGGATCACATGAATTGGTGGTCCAAGATTTGGCCGGTAACACGACAGTCACGTCGTTCATTATTGATTTGACGGCTCCAGTCATCTCGGGAGTGCAAACGAATACACAATATACACAACCTGTAGTCATTTCGTTTAATGAAGGCTCGGCCACATTGAACGGAAAAGCGATTGCGAAAAATTACACGGTCGATAAAGATGGGGCTTATGAGTTAAAAGTCAAAGACTCTGCTGGTAACGAAACGGTTGTTACGTTTGAATTGGACCAACTCGCCCCAGCTGTGACGGGTGTTGAAGCAAAAGCGTATCGTCAACACGTGACTCCTGTATTTGTAGAAGGGACTGGCACGTTGAACGGGAAACCGTATGTTTCAGGGACAACGATTACAACGGATGGGGAGTATGAGTTAACGGTATCCGACCGCGCTGGAAACAAAACAGTGGTTCGATTTAAAGTCGATCAAAACCCTGTTACCGTCACGGGAGTGGAATCAGGTAAAATATATCAACGCGTGACACCACTGTTTAGTGAAGGATACGCAGTGTTAAATGGCGTGCCACTCAAATCAGGGACTGTGATTAATCAATCAGGAGCGTACGTCCTTCTCGTGACAGATGAGGCAGGGAATGAGACAAAACTTACGTTCATTGTGGATGGTACGGCACCTACTGTCACAGGCTTTATTGAAGGGATTAATAACTATCAAGAAGTAAGCCCTACGTTCACAGAAGGAACTGGTACATTGAATGGGAAACCGTTTGTCTCTAGTACGAAAGTGATGCAAGAAGGTAAATACGTATTACGTGTCACAGACCAAATCGGAAACGAAACAGTTATTCCATTTACCATTGATCGAACAGCTCCAATTGTCACGGGTGTAAAGAATAAACAGCTTACGAATCAATCCGTTGTCATTAAATACAACGAAGGTACAGCCACTTTAAATGGGAAACGTATCTTGAATAATTGGTCGGTGAAGACTACTGGCAATTACACATTGCGTATTACGGACCAAGCTGGAAATTTAACCGTTCTGACGTTCACCATCGATAAAGTCGTACCGTCGAAACCGACCATCTCGACGTTGACGAACAAATCGACGAAAGTGACAGGGAAAGCCGAGAAGGGGTCGACGGTGTCCATCGCGTACAACGGACGGACGTACACGACGAAAGCATCGACTGCCGGCACATACAGCTACAGCTTGAAAACGACGAAAGCAGGGGCGACGGTGACGGTCCGAGCGAAAGATACGGCAGGAAACCTATCGACGGCTGCTTCGTCCAAAGTATTGAACACGTTCGCGACGTTCACCGTTAACACGGTGAAGTCGAGCGCTATCTCGTTAACGGGAAAAGGCAATAAAGCTGCGACGGTTCAAGCGTTTGTCGGAACGAAAGCTATCAGTAAGGTCGCAAAAGTGGATTCGAAAGGGAACTACAAGCTGACGATTCCGCGTCAAAAAGCAGGGGTTACGGTAACCGTGAAGATGATACAAAGCGGGTACCAAGAATTGAAGAAGACGACAAAAGTCATCAAGTAAATCAAATCATGTATCGTTCGTAAAACGAAAAACATCGAGATTCAGTAGACCTTACTACTTGAATCTCGATGTTTTTTATATAGGTATACGACTCACTTAATCCCCGAATTCGTGACGCCTTTGACGAAGTATTTGTTCGCCCAAAGAAAAATCAGAAGAGCCGGCACGGTCGCGACGACGGTCGAGGCCATCATCGCGGCCGGGTTGACGAAGTTCGACCCCTGAACGAGTGTCGCGACACCAAGTGTGAGCGTTTTCATCTCATCGCTGTTCGTCACGAGTGAGGGCCAAAGGAAATCGTTATAGATGGCGAGGAACGTGACGACGCCAAGCGTCGTGACGACTGGTTTGATGGACGGGAAGATGACTTTCGTCAGTACTTGCCACTGGGTCGCGCCATCGAGGTAGGCGGCTTCTTCAAGTTCCTGCGGGAAAGAGCGCAAGAAGTTATAAATGAGGAACACACCGAGCGTTCCTGCTGAATACGGCAAGATGAGCGGATAATACGTATCTAGCAAGTTCACACTTTTAAATAAATAAAACGCTGGGAACAACGTCACAATCCCGGGCACGGTCAACGCGATGATGACGATGGCCAAAATGATTTTTTTACCAGGAATATTCAAACGCGCGAGCGCATAGGCGGCTAGAACGTCGACGAAGATGACGATGACTGTTCCCATGAGCGTGACGACCGCTGTATTGATGGTCCATTGCACCATGTTCGAGTCTGCGGAAGCAGAGAAGATGGTTTGATAGTGCTCGAGCGTCCACTCGTTCGGAAAGAGGCCAGCGCTCGAGAGGGATTCACTAAGTGTCTTGAACGAGGTAAAGACCATCCAAACGAGCGGGAATATGAACAAGATGGCAAGGATGGACGTGAACGTCACGAGTAAGATCGATTTGATTCGTTTCTTTTTCATGTGACCTTCCGCTCCTTTTTCTCGACCGTCGTGGCTGGCCGTGAGCTGACGTTGGTTGGCCCGACATTAGTGGCCCGGGTGAACCGTTTCTTCTCGGACTTTCCACTTTCCGTTTCTTCTTTGTTGTTTCGGTATGACATCCAATATTGGAGGCCTGTGATGACCATCATGATGATACCCATCAAAAGCGCCATGGCGGAACCGACACCGAGTTGGTTGTTTCCGAACACGGTAGCATGAATGCCCATAATCAAGGAACTCGTCGATTGACTTGGTCCACCGCGTGTGATGAGGAGTGACTGTCCGTACAAGTTAAACGATGCGATGACGGTCGTGATCATGACAAAAATCGAGATATTTCGAATATCGGGTAACGTGATGTAGCGGAACTTGTTCAACGAGGAAGCCCCATCTAAATCAGCTGCCTCGTACAAGTTCGGATCGACTTCATCGAGCGCGTTGACAAACAACAGCATGTTAAATCCGATCGTCCACCAGACGGTCGCGATGACGATGACGAACCAAGCGTACGGTTGATCACCGGTCCAGTTGATCGGCGACGAAATCATCCCCGTGTTCAACAACAAGTTGTTAATGAACCCACCGTTGGCGCCGAACAACCAAAGATAGAGCGCTGAGACGGCGGTGACGGAAATGGCATAGGATAAGAAAAAGACGGTTCGGAAAAATGTCTTCAACCGCTTCGGCAAGTTATCGATTAATAGGGCCAAGCCGAGGCTGATCAAGATGAGTGGTGGCACGCTCAAGACGATAAACATTAACGTGTTCTTTAAAGAGTTCATGAACACGTTATTGTAGAGCGTGTCCGGCGTGAGGATATCGACGTAGTTTTTTAATCCGATGAACCCGTTATTGCCTACTGATAGACGAAAATCATGCAGGCTGATCCAGATGCCATACAGTAACGGTGTCAGCCAAAAGATGAGAAAGCTGACTAGAAAGGGGATGACGAATAAAAAGCCAATCCATTTCGTTCGTTTCGTCATATACATCGCAAGTCCTCCTTCCTAAACGATCAGTGTAGAAGTTTCTACACTGATCGAAAGGTTTTCCTTACTGTTGGGTATCGGCGACTTGTTTCGCGGCTTTCGTCGCTTTTTCAAGCTCGGCCATCAAATCTTCTTTCGTGAGATTCGCTTCACCTGTCAATTTCGTGAAGACGACCTCGTTCATATAACGCATCTGTTCATCAAATTGATACACACGCGGGGCAGGTTCATAAATGTCTAACTGCTTCTGGTTTTGATTGGCAAGCGCATATTTTTCAGGGTCTTCTGAAATCAATTCAAGAGTGGCGACATGTGTCGGTGTTTGACCGGACTCGGCCCAGTTCGCTAAATTCTCAGGTGTGTACATGAATTTCAAGAACTCGGCAATCCCGTCTTTTGTTTCTTGGTCATCGACAGCGGCGGCTACGGCGATCGTATGAGCGTTCCCGGTCGTCGCTTCCGTCTCAAACAAAGTTGGCATTTTGCCGATGCCAAGCGCATCGCCGTATTTCTCTTTCACGGCTTGATAATACCAAGGGCCGGTGAAGGTGACCGCTGTCTGTTTTGAACTGTCCTCGGCCGACTTCATGAACGCTTGGAACTCACCGTCAAGGCCGAGCTTCTCAGGCGAGGTCTTGTCTTCAAACACCATCGCATGATATTGCATCAACGCGTCGGCGTATGCACTATCAGTGAAATCCAAATAACCTTCTTTGGCTAAATCGATTCCATTTTGTGCGGCAGCGACGGTGAAGTAGAATGTTGTCAGTCCTGTCGATGGAAGTCCGAACGCGTACAAGTTTGAATCTTCAGCTTGAAGCGATTCTCCGAGCTGTTTCAACTGTTCGTAATCGGTAGGTGCGTCCTTGACCATGTCCTTATTGTAGAACATCGTCAGTGGGTGAATGTCGAGCGGGACGCCGAACATTTTGTCATCGACTGAACCGGACTGAATCCCCGCCTCGTTAAAGTCACTCTCTGAAATGTCGGCTGCCTCCATGAACGGTCCGACGTCTTGAATCAATTGATCTTTTTGATACGTGTCGAGGTTCGTCTCATGCATGACGACCAGGTCGTAATCACCAGATTTAAACTTGGTGTAGTGTTCTTTTTCTTGGGACTGGACGACTTCATATGTGTCTTGGCTCGAGTTGAAATCATCGACGATTTTTGTCATGTAGTCGCCATCACCGCCAGTAAATCCATTAATGAATTTGATTTCTGTCTTCCCGCTGTCCCCAGAGTCGTTCGGGGTACAACCGGACATGGCGAACGTCAATAAGCCAGCCGACATGAGCATTGCATATTTTCGATTTAACATCTCGTCCTCCTTTTAAGTAAGCGCTTACAATTAACGATGGCGATTTAAGTCTCGGCTAACATTAAACCAAAAGACGTGTTTCATTTTTTAAACATCTTTCAGAGCATTCACGGCACATGCATATATGATGTTCCCTAAATTGTCACATTTATAAACAAAATATTAATAAATTCTTATTTAACTGAAGTATAAACTCTAGTAAATAAATTGCCTCATCCCTACATTAAAATCATGTAAGATGAGGCGACTGAAAATGATTCAGTTAGGCTATCCTTTAAAGCTCAACTGGCGATTCGGTGTAAATGTTGCTTAAGGCTTCGGTCACCGTCTTACTGAATGAGCGGAACGACGAATCGTCGATGAGTGATGTCATCGCATCTTTTACGACAGCTGCGTTTGTCCAATCGGAAACGTCGGTCGTCTCGGTGTAGATGCGAGTGAACTTCTTGCCTTCTTGTTTTCCAGACTTCCAAAACGAGATGTTCTTCGTTTCGAATGCCTCGAGGAGTGGGAGACGTTCGGCATAATCAATCGGGCCGACTTCCACATAGAGTTTGAGACATGTGCTGCCTTTCCGTTCAAACCAGATAATCAGTCCATAGTTGAGCCAATAGCGATTCAACCGGTCCATCTGATCCAAATATGGTAACCAGTCGGCCATGACGAAGTTCGGTACGCGAGTATGTGCGGAGTAGGTCGTAATCGCCTGTTCGTTCACAAATTCGAGGAACGCTTGGTGGACGATGTTGCCGCCGGTTTTGAAAATGTAGTCGATGGTTTGTCGCTTCCGGTTATAGATGAGCAGTAGATGTCGTTTCGTCTCCGCGTCGAACGTCTCAAGCGTTTTGACAGCTTGCCGTAGCTCAATCTGTTTATGCTTCGCCGGGTTAGCATTCGCATACAGCAAATGAATCGCAGAGGCGTAGTCTTGATAGAGCTCGAGCGCCGTATTCATCGTGTCCTCGTCATCGACGAGGCGCTCCTCGAGTAACGCGATATAATACGTCAGGAAATCGTAAATGTTGTCGGCAATCGTCGCGCGGTTCAACTCGAGTTCTTGGGTGATCATCAGACGGACATCCTCATAATCAAGGAACCAGTAATCGTCGTGGGAAGGGGCATCACTCGAGAGCGTCAAATAGACCGGCAAGATGTTCCGATTCGGAAACGTCTCGTGGACATGGTCAAAGTAGTGACTGAGTTGTCCGGCCGACTCGCTCGAATGAAACTTGTTTTCGATGAGCAACATCAAGTTCAGGGATGGAATATCAATCAACAAGTCGATGGCGCCATTCCCGGTCCACCACTCACGATGGACCATGACGTCCGAGAGTGGGGCGTGAAGGAATGGTAAATAGTCGATGCCGACAATCTTTTCTTCATTCTCGGGCTTCGTGATTAAGTTCATCAATACTTTACGTAAAAAGAAGCTACCAAGCCGATGGTTCTCGTTCGGATCGAACAGCCAGGCGAGGACATTCGAGTGACGGATCTCGTGCTGATCGACGCGGAGCACTTTGAGCGGATTAAATTGATGGAACTGTTGGTGGAGACGGTTGAATTCGGTCGAGTTTTCGAGTTGTAAGATGGTGTCGAGTGAGTAGTGCATATAGGCCTCCTAAGAAGAATTGATAAGATTAGTAAACTACAAATAAATGAAGAAGGCTGTATGAAAAATAAACGTGGTCAAAAAACGTATCGGGATAGCAACGGTGAAAACGGTAATATCAAATTGGGAGGTGGTTTTGATTGACGAATAAGTATTTGTCGAACAAATGTCGAACGATTAAAAGGTGAGAGCACAGATATCCTCTACCTCTTTTGTAGAAAATGACAGTATTTAAGCTATTTCTTATGTAAAATCGACCACGAGGCATAAAAAAGAAGTGAACATCAATTCAAACAAACATAGAATATGGAGGAGTTAGAATGGATACAACATTTGACTTTAATGGAATGGATAAAGAGGAATTCGAACAAGAATTTAATCGAAATTATGAAACGCAATTTAAGCAGGCAAATGATCAATTAGAAGGCCATATCTTAATTGCACTCGTTGGGGATGTGAACTGTGGAAAGTCGTCTACAATCAACAAGTTGATGAACGGGGAAATCGTGTCTACAGGTGCAAAGCCAGGTGAGACGGTCGAAATCAAAGAAATTCAATACACCGATAAAATTGTCTTCGTTGATACACCAGGGCTCGACGATATCAATAAAGAAAATTCACAAGTGACACTAAATTACTATAAAAAGTCAGATGTCATCTTATTTTTCACGAATGCGGCGGGTACTGTGTTATCTGAGAATGAGCTGAAGAACTTGAAAGAAATTGAAAAAACGAACAAAAACCTTATTATCGTCTTAAATAAAATTGATGCAGCCGAAGATATTGGTGGGCTTGTTCAATATATTCAACAAGCGACGAACTACAGTTACCCGGTTACTCCAATTTCATCGCGAACAGGTGAAAACATCGAGATGTTACAAAAAGAGCTCTTAAAAATTTTAGAGGAGAAGCAAAAAGATATTTTGATGGCTCGTGAATTAAAGGATAAATCAACAACAGCAAACCGTTGGATTAACAGCGCAGGATTTGCTTCGGCGGCTATCGGTGCCTCTCCAATTCCTGGGTCTGATATCATTCCTTTAACCGGCATTCAAGTTGGCCTAATCATTAAACTCTCTATGCTTTACAATAAGCCGGTCTCGAAAGAGAGTGCTAAAGAGCTGTTACTTGCTACAATCGTTGGAAATGCAGGAAAAACAGCATTTCGTCAGTTGGTTAAATTAATTCCTGGAGCTGGTTGGGCTGTTGGAGCTGGTGTGGCGAGTGCGGCCACTATCGCTTTAGGATATGCTGTCAAATACCTACACGAACATGACATTGAACTGTCGGCCGAACAATTGAAATTTGTATATAACACATTTTTGGAAAAAGAAAAAAGTAAGTAATGTCTAGATGAATCACATCGAATAAAAAGACGAGTAGTAAATCATGCAATCATCGATAAAGAAGCTTGATTGTAGAATCAAATCATAACGTGAACAAAGCAGCTCCAGCCAATTCGGCCGAAGCTGCTTTTCTCATTTCTCTACAGACGCCTTTAGCGTCACTTTTTCACCGTTCGTCGCGATGACTTGCTTGTACCAATCAAAGCTCTTCTTCTTCGAGCGGGTGAGGGACCCGTTACCCTCATTGTCCTTGTCGACGTAGATGAAGCCGTACCGTTTTTTCATCTCGCCGGTCGAGGCGCTGACCAAGTCAATCGGACCCCAGCTCGTATAGCCGAGAATCTCGACGCCGTCCTTGATGGCCTCATGCATCTGTTCGATATGCTTCGCCATATAGTCGATACGATAGTCGTCTTCGACGTAGCCGTTCGCGTCCGGCGTATCGACGGCACCGAGTCCGTTCTCGACGACAAAGAGAGGTTTCTGGTAGCGGTCGTACAGTTGGTTCGCCGTGATGCGGAAGCCGGTCGGGTCAATCGTCCAGCCCCATTCCGACTTCTCGAGGAACGGGTTCTCGAGCGAGCTGAAGATGTTGCCTTCCGTCGAGGCGTTAATCTCCGGGTCCGTGCTCGTCGTCCGGCTCGCGTAATAGCTGAAGCCTATATAGTCGACCGTGTGCTGTTTCAATAACTCGAGGTCGCCGTCTTCCATTTGGAGCGTGATGCCGTGCTCGTCGAGATAACGTTTCGCATAGCCCGGGTACTCGCCGCGCGACTGAACGTCGATGAAGAAGAACGATTCACGGTCCTTGTCCATCGCGTCTAAGACGTCGTCCGGGTTGCACGAGTAGGCGTATGTCTGACCGGCCGCGAGCATGCAGCCGACTTGCATGTCGGGGTTGATGGCGTGCGCCGCCTTGACCGCTTTCGCGCTCGCGACGAGTTGATGATGCGCCGCCTGATATTTCACTTGCTGCTTGTCCTCACCGTCCGCAAAGACGAGACCGGCGCCGATGAACGGCAAGTGCAACAGCATATTGATCTCGTTGAACGTCATCCAATACTTCACTTTGCCGTTATAGCGGGTGAAGAGCGTCGTCGCGTACGTCTCGAAGAAGTCGACAACACGGCGGTCGCGCCAACTGCCATAGTTTTGGATGAGGCTGACCGGCACGTCGAAGTGGGCGATTGTGACGACCGGCTCGATACCGTACTTCAACAGCTCGTCAAAGACGTCGTCATAAAACTGTAGTCCGGCCTCGTTCGGCTCGGCGTCGTCGCCGTTCGGGAAGATACGGGCCCATGAGATCGATAGGCGGAGCGCTTTGAAGCCCATCTCGGCGAACAGCGCGATATCTTCTTTATAGCGGTGATAGAAGTCGATCGCCTCGTGCGACGGATAAAACTCACCCGGTACCGGCTCGAGAGACGGCAAGTCGCCGACCATGACGTCGAACCGTTTCTTACCCGTAGGCAACAAGTCGACTGTCGTCAAGCCTTTCCCGCCTTCTAAGTACGCGCCTTCAGCTTGGTTCGCGGCGATGGCGCCGCCCCATAAAAATCCGTTTGGAAAACTCATCAAATCCATCCTTTCTAAGATAGGGGAGGGACGATCCCTCCCACATTTTATTCGTTAATGACAAACAACGCTTCGCCTGAGCGAACGTTTGTGGCGCGGCTCGGTGAAATCACTTTGCGGTTCGTGACGATGACCGGTGTCGTGAGGGCACGGCCAGAGCGTTTGATCGCGTCGAGGTCGAACTCGATCAACAGCTGTCCTTTCTCGACAAATTCGCCTTGCGTGACGTGTGCTTTAAAGTGTTTGCCTTCGAGTTGAACCGTGTCCATACCGATATGGATGAGCACCTCAGCGCCCGTCTCGGTCGTGATGCCGATGGCGTGATGCGTTGGGAAGAGAGCGGATACCGTCCCAGATACCGGGGCGACAAGCTTGCCTTCCGTCGGTTCGATGGCGACGCCTTGGCCGAGCGAGCCGGATGAGAAGGCGACGTCCGAGATGTCTTTCAAGTTGATGACGTTGCCGGCAAGTGGACTGAGGATTTGCTCCTGGCCGACTTTTGTCGCTGATACTTCTTGTGAGACCGGTGTGACTTCTGGTTGTGGTGTTGCGGCGACCGCTTTATTGACGCCACCGAAGAGATACGTCAAGACGAAACCGACGACGAAGGCGGCGGCCGTCCCGATGAGTGAACCGTAGAAGCCGGTCGTGATGCCTTCCGGTGAGATGTTCGACGGGTAACCGAAGACGCCGAGTCCACCGATGATATACACTTGCGTACCCATGACACCCATGATGGCACCACCGACGGCACCACCGATACAACTCATGATGAACGGTTTTTTAAGTGGAAGCGTGACCCCGTAAATGGCTGGCTCAGTGACCCCGAAGATGCCTGAGATGAAGGCCGGAATCGAGAGCGTTTTGATTTTTTGATTTTTGATTCGGAGGAAGACTGCGAGTACGGCACCGATTTGCGCGAATGAGGCCGCGAAGACGAGTGCGAGTACAGGGTCAGCCCCGAGTGACGTTAAGTTGTTGATGGCGACCGGGACGAGTCCCCAGTGCAAACCGAAGATGACGAACACTTGCCAGAGACCGCCGAGGAAGATCCCGGCGATGAGCGGGCTCAAGTTGTAGACGGCGACCGTGGCGCTACCGAGCAACATACCGGCCCAAGTCGCGATCGGTCCGATCAAGATGAACGTGAGCGGCACGATGATGAGTAATGTCAACAATGGAACGATGAACATTTTGACGACGTCCGGGATGACCGTCTTCAAGAACTTCTCGAGTTTCGCTGCGAAGAACGCTGCGATGATGATCGGGATGACGGATGTCGAGTACGTCATCAAGATGACCGGGACACCGAGGAACGTGATATGAATCGGTGACTCGAACATCGTACCGGCGAAGACGGTGTAGAGCGGGTCACCGGCCGTGAGCGTCGACAACGTCGGATAGACGAGCGCCGCCCCGATGGCCATCCCGATAAACGGACTGCCGCCGAACTTCTTGATGGCCGTATAGCCGAGGAAGATCGGGAAGAAGTAGAACAGTGAGTCGCCGATGGCGTTCAATAGCTTATACGTACCGGATGTGGCGTCGAGCCAACCGAGGGCGACGAAGAGGGCGTTGAACCCTTTAATCATCCCGGTCGCGGCCAAGACGCCGAGGATAGGGGTGAAGATGCTAGAGATGATATCGATGAACCGGCTGAACAATGATCCTTTCGGGCCTTCCTCTTCTTCAACAGGTGACTGGTTCTGGAAACCGCCGACTTCGACGACCGCTTTATACACGTCCGGGACGTGGTTGCCGATGACGACCTGGTATTGGCCGCCACTCTTCATGACGGTGACGACACCGTCCATATTTTTGATGGCTTCCGTGTTGGCCTTGCTCTCGTCTTTCAATTTGAAACGCAAACGGGTGATACAGTGGACGACGCTGTTGACGTTCTCTTTGCCGCCGACTTGCTGGATAATGTCGCGTGCGAGCTGTTCATACTTCATGTCCATACCTTCCTTTTCATTGGATTTTTGGTTTGCGTCAAATAAAAAACCTGACCCGTGTCAGATGAAATACGTGAAATCACGTCTACCATCTGACTCGAGTCAGGTTATGCCCACTAAAGGTAACATTCCTGCGCAGGAGACCGTTCAGTTGTTATTTGATACTTGAAATGTAGCACGTGCCAAAACAAAATGTCAACGCTTACATTTAGGAATTTTCAGATTTCTTTAATCTGTCACAAATGAGATTTTTTTACTTCTATAGACGGGGATTATTTTGAATTGAAACCAACGTAGGGAAGGATTCGTACATACATTAACACTAACTAAAGGAGCTTTGACCATGAGACGTGAACAACATATCCGCCGCCTCGTCGATTACGCACGGCAAGGAAATGCAAAGACATTCATCATTGGGGCCGCTTCGGCCATCATCACGGGAACGCTCGTCCAGTACGTGTCTCAATACGAATTCGTCGTTCTCGGTATCGGATTTCTAGGCGTCATTCCGTTGGCCATTCGCGAATGGAAACTTGGCACGATCCGAGCCTCGTTCAACAACAATTCGACGTATCAACGGCTCGTCCGGTTGCCGTTTTGGCTGACGTTGTGCGGATTGATCATGCTGTACGCGCTCCTCGGCTGGTACGATTTCGGCTCGGCGGATTCGTCCTTCTTTATCTTGTTCGCAGCGCTCTGCATGGGGATGTTTGGTTTCCAGCGTGCCTTCGACTCGGTCATCTTGAAACTCGAACCGGATTATATCACCGACCGCGAACTGCATCGCGAGTTGAAATGAAAAAACGAGGTCACCCGGCGCGGGGTGACCTCGTTTTTGCTTACAGATAGCGTTCGTTCATGACCCGCCCCCGAATCGGTTTAGCGGGTGATCCATAAGCGACGACGTGGTTCGGGATGTCCTTGACGACCGTGGCCCCGGCCCCGATGACCGTATCGTGCCCGATGTGGACGTTGTGGATGACAGTTGCGCTCATACCGATGAACGTCCGGGTGCCGACATGGACGTTGCCGCCGAGATGCGCGCCCGGGGCGACCGAGGCGAACGGGTCGAGCACACAGTCATGATCGACCGAAGCCATCGTGTTGATGATACTGTGCGGGCCGATGACGGCGTTCGGATTGATGACGCTACCAGCCATGACGGCCGTCCCTGCGCCGAGGGTGACGTTCTTGCCGATGACGGCGCTCGGGTGGATGGCGTTGATGAATTTGAAGTCTGGGTAATGGTACTTAATTTTTTCGGCAATACCCTCACGATGGACGTTGTCTCCGACACCAATGATTCCTCTTTGAACCACTATCTTCGAATCCATGAATCCCAACACTGGGTATCCTGCGATGAACTTTCCTAAAAGAGATGGACTATCATCATAGATCCCTGCGATGCGATAGACGCCCATCAATTCGAGAATATCAATCAACACTTGCGCATGACCGCCTGCACCAAATATTACAATCCATTCCATGATTGGCCACCCCTTTTTTTGCCGAAACGTGTCGAATTTTATCTTGTACGTTAGTTATTTCCGATTCGGCATATTTAAAACAAAATCAGAAAGAAGTTACGAGCATAGTTTGATGTCAAAGCATATTCCTCATAAGTGTCCCATGCAGGTATGGCGAGGCAGACGATAAATAAATAACATTATATGAAAGGTTTGGATTGCAAAAGCATTATCCGGATTTCCGTTTTGTTGTTTTTCGGACGGGCTAATTCCCTAAAGTAATCAATTGATGAGAGGAGTGCTCGCCATGTCTTTAAAACTGATGTATATCACGAATGAACCGAACATAGCCCTGCTCGCTGAACAGAACGGGGTCGATTGGGTGTTCGTCGACTTAGAACTAAACGGAAAAGAAGAACGACAAGGTCATCTCGATACGGTCATTTAACGCCATGCCATCCGTGACGTGAGCCGCCTGCGCGCGGTCTTGAAACATGCCGAGCTGCTCGTCCGCGTCAATCCGATTTTCCAAGGTTCACGTTATGAGATTAATGAGGTCATCAATCGCGGGGCCGATGTCGTCATGCTTCCCTACTACAAGACGGCCGCCGAAGTGGCGGCGTTTATCGAGTTCGTCGACAAACGGGCCAAAGTCTGTCTGCTATGTGAAACGAAAGAGGCTATCGCCTGTATGACAGACGTGTTCAAACTATCGGGCATCGACTACGTCCATATCGGCTTGAACGACTTGCATCTCAGTTACGGGCAGAGCTTCCTGTTCGAACCACTCGCCGATGGTACGGTCGAAGCGGTGACACGTCAACTCCAAGCGGGCGGAATCCCGTACGGTTTTGGCGGCGTCGCTCGAATCGGAGAAGGTAAGCTTCCAGCCGAGAAGGTGCTTGGGGAACACGTGAGGCTCGGTTCGTCGCTCGCCATCCTATCGCGCAGTTTTTGTAATATTGGGGCAATCGGGAAATTTGATGCTAAACAGGCACAAATCTTCCAAGAAGGGGTATGGAAAATTAGAGCGTACGAGCAACAGCTCGAACACGCGACTCCGGAGTGGCTGGAATTGAACCGGTTGAACCTTGTCTCGACCGTGCTCGCCATCACGACGGAAATCCAGAACCGGAAAGGAATTTTGTCATGAATTTGCTGTCGACAGGAGTGCGGTTGGCTCCTGAACAACTCGCAAAACTCGAACAACTCGGCTATTCGGTGACGACGCTCCGCGAAGAGGCGGACGTGACGGACATCGACGTCTCCGAAGTCGAGGGCTTGATTTGTAATAATGTGTTTCAGTATTGTCACGTCGACGATTTTGAACGGCTACGGTTCGTCCAAGCCGTCAGCGCCGGACTCGATCGTCTCCCGCTCGACGAGCTCGAGGAGCGAGACATCCGCATTTATAATGCCGGTGACACGTACGCCGTGCCGATGGCCGAATGGGTCGTCTGGCAATTGCTCGACTTCATGAAGCACGGGGCGGCGTTCCGGGAGAAGCAGGCAAACCGGCATTGGGAGAAAGAGCGCCGATTGCGTGAATTGACCGGAAAGACCGTGGCCTTGCTCGGACTCGGTCATGTCGGAGAGGCGGTCGCGACACGGCTCCGGGCGTTTGATATGAAAATCATCGGTGTCGGGCATCGTGAGAAACAGGTGCCGTTCGTCGATCGTTACGTGCTGATGGATGAACTGCACGACGTCTTGGCGGAAAGCGATGTCGTCGTCGTCGCCTTGCCGCTCACCGATGACACGTATCATGTGATTGACGAAGGGGCGATTGCGTCGATGAAGGAAGACGCCGTCTTATTGAACGTCGCGCGCGGATCAATCATCGACGAGGAGGCGCTCATCGCCGCACTCGAAGAAGGTAAGTTTTTCGGGGTCGCCTTGGATGTTTTCGAGACGGAGCCACTACCATCCGATCACGCGCTCTATAACTTCGAATGGGTGTCGCTCACCCCACACAACTCGTACGTGTCGGATCGAGTAAACGAGCGACTGTTCGACAACATCTTTCACAACTTGCGACAAGAACAGTTACAGTAATTTGCAAAGCTGACCGGAGGGTCGGCTTTTTTCGTTTTTTATACTTCACAAAAAGATTATCCACGGCTCATTCCGTTTGTGAGTTACCTGAAAGAGCTTACGGGAACAACGATGATAGAATCACACCCGCTTTTCACTCACATCATGAAACGACAACCTAGAAGGAGTGACCCACATGCCAAGCCTTACCCCCCTCATCAGCCTGGTCGTACCCATCTACAATACAAGCGCCTTTTTGAGACAGTGTCTCGATAGCCTTGTCCACCAAACGTATCCTCATCTCGAAATCATATGTATCGATGACGGCAGTACGGACCACAGTCTCGACATTGCATTGAGCTACGATAAGGACCCGCGGGTTCGTGTCCTGAGTCAGACGAATCGAGGATGCTCGTCTTGCCGGAATCGAGGTCTTCAAATGGCATCGGGCGAGTATATCATGTTTATCGACAGCGACGATTGGCTCGATCTAGATGCGATTCGATTAATGGTCGAGCACGCGGAGGCTGAACGTGCCGATGCGGTCATGGGGACGTATGTGCGCGAATACGAAGGGCGTTCACTTCCTAAACGAATCTTTGAAGCGGACTTTTTGTCGTATGACGCAGAGGAAACGAGACGTTATGTCCATCGCCGTCTGTTCGGACTCGTCGGTGAGGAGCTCGCTCATCCAGAAACCGTGGATGCGCTCAATTCAAATTGCATCACGCTCTATCATCGTGACCTCATCAAACATTTGTCGTTTGGCGGCCCATACGGCACGTTCATCGATTTATATTTTCAAATCCAGGCGTTGGAGCATTGCCAGCGATTTATCTATATCGACTATCCAGTCTACCACTATCGAAAAACGAATGCGGATTCGGAAACCAGTTCCTACAATAAAGAGCTTATCAACTCACGGTTACAGTTTTTCCGTATTTTAATGCGTTATATTGAGACGCACCAGCTCGGAGAGGAGTACAATCGGGCGCTCTATAATCGAATCGCACTCAGTATGATTGGAATCGGGCTAAATGAACTGGCGGCACCAAAGTCGTTTATCGATCAAGCCGAATCCCTCAAGCAAGTGCTCCGAAACGAAGAGTACAAACGAGCCTATTCGCAGATGGACATGCAATATTTCGATATGAAGTGGCGGACGTTCTTTCAGCTTTGTAAACATGAAAAAACGGTCCCGCTCGTCTTGATGCTGCGTGGTGTCGACTACTTACGGAAACGCGTGTGAGGAGGAGAGAGTGATGAAACGAGTACTCATGGTCGCCTCGGTCGTCTCCATGATCGAAAGCTTTAACCGGGACAACATCCGGATGCTCCAAGAGATGAACTACGAAGTGCATGTCGCCACGAACTTCGAGTGGGGCAGCATGTATTCGCCTGAGAAGATAGCCCGCATCAAACAGGATTTAGAGGCGAACGGGGTCACTTTGTTCCAAATCGATTTCGAGCGCGACATCAAGAAGATGAACGGCCACGTCCGGGCCTATCAACAGTTGAAGGCCGTGATGACGGCGAACCGGTATCACTTCATCCACTGTCACTCGCCGATCGGCGGGGTCATCGGGCGGCTCGTCGCGCGTCAGACGCATACCCCGTGCATGTACACGGCCCATGGCTTTCACTTCTTCAAAGGCAGCCCATCCCTCAACTGGATGCTCTATTATCCGGTCGAACGAACGCTTGCCCGGATGACCGATACGATTGTCACCATCAACGAAGAGGACTTTTCACGGGCGCAAACGTTCAAAACGTCGCATACGTTCCGAATCCCCGGGATCGGGGTCGACACGAAGAAAATCGAGGCGGTCACGATCGACCGGCCCGCAAAACGTCGAACGCTCGGCATCGACACCGACACGGATTTCGTCTTGTTGTCGGTCGGCGAGTTGAATGAAAACAAGAACCACGAAACGATCATCCGGGCCATTGCCACGTTGAACGAGCCGACGCTCCATTATTTGATTGCCGGGACAGGGGAGAATAAGGATCATCTCGACCGGTTCGTCCGTGAACTTGGACTCGAACAACAAGTCCGATTGCTCGGTTTCCGAGATGACGTGATTGAAGTGATGAAGGCGTCGGACTGCTTTGTCTTCCCCTCGAAACGTGAAGGTCTTGGTATGGCCGCGCTTGAGGCGATGGCCGCCGGGCTTCCGCTTATCACGTCGAACGTCCACGGCATCAATGACTATTCGATTGATGGGGTGACCGGCTACAAATGCTCCCCGGAAGATGTGGTAGGTTTCGCCAAGTCCATTCGCACGATGCAACTTGACTTTGATTTGTCGCATCAAATGGGCTTGCATAACAGCGAATCGGTCAAAGCGTTCGATGTGGAATGCTCGAAGAACGAGATGCGGCGTATCTACTCGCAATTTATCCAAGATAAGCCGACATGATAGTTCATGAAAAGATGGTAACCTTTTCTTTTCGATTTGCAGAGAACGGCGGGTAAGAAGGTAAGACAGAGATCGACCTCATCATCACGTCTGAGTTTTGTATAGGCAACTTCGTCTGAAGGAGGGTTTACGTGTGAAAAGTCAAACGATGTTATTATCAGAAATATTTAATGTATTTAAGAAAAACGTCCTGCTCCTCATGCTCATGATGCTCATCGGTGGTGGTGCCGCCTATTATTTAAGCCAATATGTGATTGCACCGACCTATGAGGCCTCGACACAAGTGTTGATCGTTCCGAAGGAAGAGGCGGGCACGAACGTCGTCGACAGCGCCCAAGTGTCATCATCCCTGTCATTGGTGAACACGTATCGGGTCATCATGCGCAGCCCTGCCATCTTGAATGAAGTGCAAGAGCGAGTGGCACAAGCACCGACGGATATCAGCGAGATCTTGCTCGTTGAAAGTGAGGAAGAGTCTCAAGTCATCAATATTGTCGTCCAGTACGCCGATCCAGTCGTGGCGACTGACATCGCGAACGTAATCACTCAGGTGTTCGCGAATGAAATTCCAGACTTGATGAACATCGACAATGTTCGCATCCTATCGGAAGCCGTCGTACCAGGCGAACCGATTGCACCAAGTGTCGTCATGAACACCGCGCTCGGCCTGGTCGCAGGTTTTATAGTTGGAGGGGTGCTCGCCCTCATCCGTCACACGTTTGACAAACGGATTCATGATGAGCGGGAGGCAGAACTAATTTTGTCCATGCCGGTGATCGGTTCAATCCCAATCATTGAAAAGCGTGATATGAACCCAAAGGTAGTAAAACCAAAAGCTGAGGCTGGCAAAGAGCCGAAAGGAGACGATCCGCATGTTCCACCTGTCAAAGAAACAAGACAAACATCGTGATTCCGGGCGCAGACTCATCACGTTAGCCAATCCTAAATCCCCGATTGCCGAACAATATCGAACGATTCGGACCAACCTACAGTTCACGGCGCTTGGGGCCACGTTACAAACGATTGTCGTCACCTCGGCTTCACCAGGCGAAGGGAAATCGACGACGGCTTCGAACTTGGCCATCGTCTATGCCCAGCTTGGAAAACGAGTGTTACTTATGGACTGTGATATGCGCAAGCCGACGGTCCATTTCACATTTCAGCTTTCGGGTCAAACGGGAATGTCCACTGTCCTCGCCAAACGGACAACGTTTGATCGTTCGGTTCAAATGACGAAAGTACCGAAGCTTCATTTGTTGGCAGCGGGTCCAATCCCACCTAACCCGTCGGAGTTGCTCGCATCGCCGATGATGAAGCAACTGTTGGATGAGGTGAAGGAAAAGTACGACTTGATCATCTTGGATGCGCCGCCGCTCATGCACGTGGCGGACAGCCGACTGCTTGCGAGTGAGACCGACGGGACAATCCTCATCGTCGGTTGTGATAATTCAAACCGAGACCTCGTGTTAAAGGCGAAAGAACAGCTCGTCTTGTCTGGTGCCCACATGCTAGGGATTGTCATGAACAAGCGGGAACGAGGCGGCAAGGACGCCTACTACGCCTATACGTATGAGTAAGGAGGAAGAACCATGCGGATTTTACACATCAATGCCATCCATGAAGAAAAAAGTACAGGACGAATCTGTAAAGAGATTTCGTCCGTAGCGCTTGCCCATGGCCATGAGAGTGTCGTCGCTTATGCGACAGGTCCAGATACGGGAAGCGGGTTCCGCATCGGTTCATCCCTTGATCAAAAACGACATGCCTTCTTGTCCCGCTTGAGCGGGAAACAAGGCTATTTTTCAAAAGGGACGACGGTTGAACTCATCGATTTTATCGAATCGTACAAGCCTGACGTCGTACACTTGCATAATCTTCACTCCAATTACATCCATCTCGATACCTTGTTTAACTGGCTCAGTCACACCGACACGCCGACGGTATTGACGCTCCATGATTGTTGGTTTTACACCGGGAAGTGCACACATTATACACGGACCGGTTGTGAACGTTGGCGTGATGGCTGCGGCAGCTGTCCAAGACTCAAATTAGATAATCCGAGTTGGGGTCTTGATCGGACTGCCGAGATGTGGCACGACAAACAACGCTGGTTCGAAAATATCTCACGACTCGCCGTCATCGGCGTCTCCGATTGGATCACGATGGAGGCGCGATTTTCGCTCCTCGGTAATGCGAAAGTGATTCAGCGGATTCATAACTGGGTCGACCTCGATATTTTCTACCCTCGGGACACGTCGGAAATACGGGCGGCACTTGGGTTCGAAAACCGTTTCATTCTATTAGGCGTCGCTAGTTCCTGGGACGATTCAAAAGGGTTGTCTGATTTCTTAAAAGTGGCACGAGCGTTGCCGGAAGCACGTTTGTTGCTCGTCGGAGACATTCCCGACATCAGGTTACCGGTGAATGTGATTCATGTTCCTTCGACGAATCGTATCGAGGAGTTGGCTGACTATTATGCGCTCGCAGATGTGTTCCTCAACTTATCGGTCGAAGAATCGTTCGGGAAAGTGACCGCGGAAGCGATGGCCTCGGGGACGCCGGTCGTTGTACTTGATGCTACAGCGAACCCAGAGCTGGTCCCCAGCACGTGTGGTGAAGTCGTAGCTCCCGATCGCATGGAGGACATATTGGGCGCAATCGAAAAAATTCGGCGACTCGGCAAGGAACACTATGCGGATTCCTGCGTCGAACATGCACGTTCTTCCTTTTCAATGGAAGAGCGGGTCATGGATTATCTATACGTTTATGAAAGCCTTGTTCACGATAAAAGGAGGAATCTAGCATGGAACGTCCCCTCGTCTCAATCGTCATCCCCGTCTACAATGGAGCGGACTATCTAAAAGAAACCATCGAGAGCGCCCTTGCTCAAACGTATGAGCGAATCGAGGTGCTGGTGATCAATGACGGGTCGACCGATGGCGGGGCGACCGCTGAGATTGCTCGTCGCTTTGGGAGTCAGATCAGATACTATGAAAAGCCAAACGGCGGAGTATCAACGGCGCTCAATCTAGGCATTGAGAAGATGCGAGGAGAGTGGTTCTCATGGCTGAGTCATGACGACCTTTATGAACCGGAAAAAGTGAATAATCAAGTCGAGGAACTCCGAAAACTAGGTGATCAGGCCCAACGTTACATCTTATCCTGTGGGACGACGTTGATTGATGAAGCAGGTGCGCCTATTTACCGTCCTAGAAGACAGTTGAAAGGTGTATACACAGATGAGGCGATGTTTGATTACCTGTTGCTGAAAGCGTGTTTGAGCGGCTGTGCACTACTCATTCCGAAACGTGCGCTTGAACAAGTCGGTGGATTCCCGACGACGTATCGATACATTCAAGACTGGGTATGTTGGGTCGACTTGGCGTTGGCTGGATATCAGTTCAAAGTGACGACGGCACCGCATTCGAAGACGCGCATCCACGCGAAGCAACAAACCAAAAAAATCGCCGACCTCGCACCGATCGAGACGGTCCGCTTTTTTGAACGGCTGTTGATGCGACTCGAAGCCACGAGCAGTACAACCACGCCACAAATCAAAACGGTGTTCAAGGCGGTATATCGCTCAACTGACCCAGAAGTGAGGGAGGAGCTGTTGCAGCGCTTTGATGGGCACCGTCATTTGAGTCGGATGGAACAGAAACGATTGAATCTGTCAGCCATCATTTATCATCGGATGTTGACGCTTTATCGCGGCATGATGAATCTTCGCTATCGATAAACGTGAAAAGGAGGAGTTGAAATGTGGATCTATCTGATCAATATGTTGCTTCTGATCGCATGGGCGGCCCTCCTTTTGCGTGATGACGGAATCAAGAACGGGAAGTTGCTGTTTGTGACGATTGCGACATGCCAATGGATTTTATTGTCTGGATTTCGTCACTTTAGCGTCGGTGCTGACACGATGCAATACAAATGGATGTTCGACGAGACAAAAGGCATCTCATGGAAACGGCTCGGTGACAATTTTGTTAACGTCTTGTTCGGCGGAGGGGACGGACGCGATCCAGGTTACTACTTACTACAAAAAACGATTCAACTCGTGACCGAGAACTACCAATGGTACCTCTTGGCGGTCGCGCTCTTGTTCCTGATTCCGTTCGGAGTTTGGATTTATCGCAACTCGACGGAGCCATTGCTCAGCTTCTTGATCTTTTCGACATTGTTTTACGCCTTCTTTGCCATCACGGGCATCCGCCAGACGATTGCGACGGCAATTGCCGTGTTGATTGGCTACTACTTTATACAGACGAGACGGTTTTGGCCTTTTCTCGGAATCGTATTGCTTGCGGCGACGATTCATCAATCCGCTCTCGTCTTCCTTCCATTCTATTTTTTGGCCACAAAGACGATCACATCACGCTATCTGCTGTTTATGGGAGCGTTGATTCCATTCCTGTTCGTCTTTCGGGTTCAACTGTTCGAATTTTTCCGCACCATCAGCGGTTATGAAGAATATGAGTACTACACGGGGTCAGGTACCTTTAACTTCTCGATGATCTTGATTTTAATCACGGTCGTATCACTCTGGCGGCGTGAACAGATGATCGCGGTCAACCCGAATGTGACCCATTATTTGAACGCCTTGTTGCTCGCCCTTTGCTTTCTGCCGCTTACGTTCATCAACCCCTCGATGATGCGAATCGTCCAGTATTTCTCAGTGTTTGTCATGCTATTGATCCCAGAACTGCTCCGTTCTTTCGAACGTCGGGAGCGCCTGCTCGTCTATTACGTGGCCATCACGATGCTATTGCTCTTGTTCGTCCGTAACGAACCGCTTTATATGTTCTTTTGGCAACAGAAATAAGGGGAGGGGAATCTGATGACGACGAAAGTGGAGTTCGATGAACAAAAAAGCTCACGTCAAATCAAGATTGGCGTCCTCATGTCTTACGCCGCCATCGGATTCAATATTCTCGCCGGTCTGTTCTACACACCATGGATGATTGCAGAGATTGGGAAGGCGAACTACGGACTCTATATGCTTTCGCTATCACTCGTCAGCATCTTCGCCATGGACTTCGGCTTAGAGGCGGCGGTGTCGCGATTCCTATCAAAATACCACGCGCTCGGGGATTCAGAAGGGGCGTCTCGCTTTCTCGGTGTCGCCTTCAAACTGTTTATCGGGATTGCGGTGTTGATTGGCCTCGTTCTGATCGGGGTCTATCTGATGATCGACACGATTTACGCAAGTTTATCGCCTGCTGAAGTGGAGACGCTCCAAGTGTTGTACATCATGGTCGGTTTTTACATCGTCGTCTTGTTCCCGACCAAACCATTCAACGGAATTTTTATCGCGAATGAACGGTTCGTCGTCCTCAACTGGTTCAACTTGATGGAAAAAGTGTCGACCGTCGTCTTGATGGTCGGGGCGCTCTTGTTCGGATTCGGCTTATATGCGCTCGTCTTCGTCAACGCCATCGTCGGTCTATCCATTATCATCGGGAAAGGGATTTACCTGCTTCGTAAAACCGAGACGGCGATTGACTTTTTGCATAACAGCCGGTCGATGTACCGAGACATCTTTACGTTCTCCTCTTGGACGACCGTCATCGCCATCGCCCAACGCTTCATCTTGAACATCACCCCGACCATTCTCGGGGCTTTGGCGAGCAGTGCCTCCATCGCCTTGTTCTCGATCGGGATGGTCATCGAAGGATACGTTTGGACTATCTCATCAGCGATTGGATCGCTGTTCCTGCCGAAAGTTACACGCATGACGACCTATAATCGCCAGTCGGAATTAAACCATCTGTTGATTCGTGTCGGCCGCATCCAGTTGTTCATCGTCGGCTTGATTATCATCAGTTTTGCGACGATGGGCCGAGAGTTTATCGGACTTTGGGTTGGTCCAGACTTCTTCCCATCCTATACGGTCGCCCTGTTGTTGATTCTCCCAGGAATCATCACGCTGACCCAAGAAATCGCCTATACGACGTTGATTGCGGTCAATCAAATCAAATACCGGGCGTTCGCGTCGCTCATCGTCGCAACGGTCAGTGTGATTTTGTCACTGCTCTTGTCTCCGCATTACGGGGCAATCGGTGCTGCGAGTGCCATATTGGTCGGTAACTTGATTGGCACTGTGATTTTCATGAACGTCGTGTATGTCCGCGTTTTAAAATTGAGTATGTGGAAATTTTTCTATGAATGTCATGTGAAGATTGCACCGGCTTTGATGTTTCTAGGAATTCTCGGCTTCTTGCTCCAAAGGTACTTGCCTGTCGAGTCGCTCGTCCATTTCCTGTTTAAAGCGATTGCACTAGGTGGCGCCTACTTTCTCTTCTTATGGATCTTCACGTTTCGGGATGATGAAAAAGAACTGTTGCGTGGGTTTGTCCGTCATGCATCAAAGACATCCTGAACGGGGTGTCTTTTTTCGTGGAGCACAAACATTAGACATGTCATCTTTCAAAAAAATGATAAACATTTCTTTCCTATTCTCACAATGAGACGGGTAACACGATAGTATCACCATCATTGCAATTGTTTCCCACTCAATTTTCCTATCACCTTTAGAAGCCACTGACATCACGACAAAGGAGAGGATTTGCAATGTTTAAAAATAAAACTTTATTGATCACAGGGGGCACAGGCTCATTCGGAAACGCCGTCATGCAGCGCTTCCTGAAAACGGATATTAAAGAGATTCGAATCTTTTCACGAGATGAGAAGAAACAGGATGATATGCGCAAACTCTATCATGACGACAAACTCAAATTTTATATCGGCGATGTGCGGGATGTGAACAGTGTGCGCAACGCGATGTATGGGGTCGATTATGTGTTCCACGCGGCGGCGTTGAAACAAGTCCCTTCCTGCGAGTTCTTTCCTTTAGAGGCAGTGAAGACGAACGTACTCGGGACGGATAACGTCTTGAACGCGGCCATCGAGCAAAAAGTCCAAAAGGTCATCTGCCTGTCGACCGACAAGGCGGCCTATCCAATCAACGCGATGGGTATCTCCAAGGCGATGATGGAAAAAGTGTTCGTCGCCAAAGCAAAAGCGGTCGGGCCAGATCAAACGTTGATTTGCGGAACGCGCTATGGAAACGTGATGGCGTCAAGGGGTTCTGTCATCCCGCTATTCGTGGATCAAATCAAACGAGGCGAGCCGTTGACCGTGACGGACCCGTTCATGACACGTTTCTTGATGAGTCTCGAAGATGCGGTCGAACTCGTCGTCTTCGCCTTCAAGAACGCCCATGCGGGAGACATCATGGTTCAGAAATCTCCTGCGTCCACGATTGGGGTATTGGCCCAAGCACTACTTGAACTGTTCCATGCCAACAACCCGATCAAAGTCATCGGCACACGGCATGGTGAGAAGTCGTACGAGACGTTATTGACACGTGAAGAGAATGTCGTCGCAGAAGATATGGGCGGTTTCTACCGGGTACCGGCTGACACACGCGACTTGAACTATGATAAATATTTCAACGAAGGCAGCAAGCGCTTGACGGTCGAGGGCGAATACAACTCGGCCAACACAGAACAGTTGAACGTCGAGCAAGTGAAGCAACTGTTGCTGACCCTCCCTTACATTCAACAAGAGCTCGCGAGCTGGGTGAAAGTATCATGAAGATTCTCGTCACCGGGGCAGCTGGATTCATCGGCAAGAATTTAGTCGCCGAATTAACCGCGCGGGGCCATGAGGTATTTTCCTCCACGCGCGATACGTCGGAGGGCGAATTTCAACAATTTTGCCAACACGCTGAGTTCGTCTATCACTTGGCCGGGGTGAACCGTTCGGAAATTGAAACCGATTTTGTAGAAGGGAACACGGGGTCCACCGAGCGATTGCTTGAGACGTTGGCATCTTGTGAGAATAATGCGCCAATCATGTTCGCCTCCTCGATTCAAGCGACTCGGGACAATCCGTACGGACGCAGTAAACGCGCGGCGGAGAACGTCTTGAGACAAGAACATGAGAAAACGGGGCGTACCATCTATCTGTTCCGTTTCCCGAACCTGTTTGGAAAGTGGGGCCGGCCGAACTATAACAGTGTCGTCGCGACGTTTTGTTATCGGGTCGCACGAGACTTGCCGATAGAAATTCACGACCCGGCACGCACCGTGCAACTGGCGTATATCGATGACGTGATCGATGCGTTGATCGGCTTGCTCGACGTGAGAGGACAAACACCGGCCGTGTATGAGGAAGAAGTTGCAGTCCATCCGCCAATCGAGCTCGGCCGAATCGCTGACTTGTTACAGACGTTCAAAGACAGTCGGCTTAGCCTGACCGTCCCGAAACTGGATGATTTGTTCACAAAACAGCTGTACAGCACGTACCTCAGCTACTTGCCTGTTGACTGCTTCGCTTATGACTTGAAGCTGAATGAAGATGTGCGTGGTTCCTTCACCGAATTTATTCGAACGCCGGATCGGGGACAAGTGTCCATCAACGTGGCGAAGCCGGGAATCACGAAAGGGAACCATTGGCACCATACGAAAAACGAGAAGTTTCTCGTCGTCAGCGGCGAGGCGCTGATTCGTTTCCGCAAGGTAGGAGAGACCGAGATTCATACGTATCATGTCACGGGAGAGATGATGCGTGTGCTCGATATCCCGACCGGTTATACGCACAACATCGAGAATATCGGAACGACCGACTTGGTGACCGTCATGTGGGTGAATGAGTCCTATGACCCGAATAACCCGGACACATACTTTATGGAGGTGCAAGATGAAACGACTCAAAGTGATGACTATCGTCGGGACGCGTCCCGAAATCATACGCCTGTCGGCCGTCATTCATAAACTGGAACACTCTGAGGCGATTGAGCACGTCCTTGTGCATACGGGACAGAATTATGACTATGAGTTAAATGAAGTGTTCTTCCGGGATTTCGCCTTACGAAAACCGGACTACTTCCTCAATTCGGCGACAGGCAGCCCGATTGAGACGATTGGCAACATCCTCATCCAAGTCGATCCGGTGCTTGAACTCGAACGGCCGGACGCGGTGTTGATTCTCGGAGATACGAACTCCTGTCTCGCGGCAATCGCGGCCAAACGACGGAAAATCCCGATTTTCCATATGGAGGCAGGCAACCGTTGCTTCGACCAGCGCGTCCCCGAGGAGATTAACCGAAAGATTGTCGACCATACGGCGGACGTCAATTTGACGTATAGCGATATCGCCCGCGAATACCTTCTCCGCGAAGGGCTGCCGGCGGAACGGATTATCAAGACGGGGAGCCCGATGTTCGAGGTGTTGATGTCGAAACGGGAAGCGATTGAAAACTCGGATGTACTCGAGCGACTCGAATTGAGTCCTGACAACTACTTCATCGTCTCGGCCCATCGTGAAGAGAACGTCAACTCCGACAAACACTTCTTGGCACTCGTCGACAGTTTGAACGCGATCGCAGCGCAATACGGACTGCCCGTCATCGTCAGCACGCATCCGCGGACGATGAAACGAATCGATGAATTGAACGTCTCGTTTCATCCATTGGTTCGACTCCTCAAGCCGCTCGGATTTGTCGATTACAATCACCTTCAATTGCACGCCAAGGCGGTGCTCAGTGACAGTGGGACGATTAGCGAAGAGTCCTCGATTCTTGGATTACGAGGGTTGAATATCCGTGAGACGCACGAACGGCCGGAAGCGATGGAAGAAGGGGCCGTGCTGATGGTCGGTCTCGAAACAGAGCGAATCTTGCAAGGGTTATCGGTCGTCATGGAACAAGAGCGGCCTCGCATCGTCAGTGACTACAGCATGCCGAACGTCTCTGACAAAGTAGTGCGGATTTTGATTTCGTATACGGACTACGTCCGACGCGAAGTATGGAAAGGTACAACGGATCCACGTCAAACAGTAAAGGAGGGTGAACGATGAAACAAAAACTCGTTTTTATCGGAAACATCGCTTCCCCTTATCAGGTGAAGCTGTGCTACGCCTTGGAAGAGTACTTTGACTCTGAATTTTGGTTTTACGAATATCTCGATCAAAATCGACCAGACTGGTGGAAAATCCCGCTCGGTGATAAGTGTCAAGTGTTGAGATATTCGAAGTGGTTTCCGAAGATTGGCTACCTATCACTCGGTTTGATCCCAGAGTTGATTCGTTTCAAACCGGACGTCATTCTACTCGGCGGGTTCATGGCGGGACATGCGGCCATCGTGAGAATCGCTAAGCTGTTCGGCATCAAAACTGTCATTATGAGTGAGCCGCTTCGACCGCTACAAAATGACGACGACCCGTCTGACCGGCTGACGAATCCTCAGGATAATCCATACAAAACGAAGCTGTTACACTGGATGTTCAAGGACGCTGACCTCTACTTCGGGATGGGGACGGTAGCAGTGGAGCAATTCAAGCAACAGCTCGGGTTTGACCCTGATAAAGTCGTACATGCGACGTATGCCCAGGACATCGATGCGTACTTCGATCACGGCTTGAGACGGAAGCAACCGGGCGATACGTTCAAACTACTGTTTGCGAATCGGCTTGTCGAACGTTATCAGCCATTACTCGTGTTAGAAGCGTATCGGAACTTATCAAAACGCTATTCCCTCGAACTCTATTTAAATAATTCGGGGCAACAGCTTGAGGCGTGTAAAGGATATATCGCCGAGCACGAGTTGAAAAATGTCTACTTCTTAGATGAGATTCAGGCGTGGGATGAGATGCCGAAAGTGTATGAGCAAGCGGACATTTTGGTACTGCCGGCAACGTATTCGAACGGGAACGGGACCATCATCGAAGCAAGAGCCTCGGGCATGGGGGTCGTCATCAGCGATCAAATCAACAACGTCTCCCATCATTCCGTAGACGGTAAAAATTGCTATATGTGTGGTGTCACGGTCGAATCGATTGAACGAGGGATTGAACAATACCTCGAACATCCGGAGCGTCTCATCGAACATGGCATGTTATCGCGAGAACTCGTCAAGTTCCACCGTAATGATGTCACAGCCAAAGGGTACTATGACACGTTGCGCGCGAAACAGATTATTTCGTAAAGGAGAAATGTCATGAACGTGGCCATTATGCAGCCTTACTTCTTCCCATATATCGGGTACTTCCAATTGATTCATGCGGTCGATACGTTCGTTGTGTATGACGACGTTCATTTCATCAAAAAAGGATGGATTCATCGCAATCGAATTCTGATGGACGGTAGTCCTCATCCGATTACCTTATCCATTCAGAAGATGAGCCAGAATCGTTTGATTTGCGATCATGAGCGTGCGCAACCAGACGAAATCGTCGAACAACAGTTGAAATTATTGCGACACGCCTATCACAAAGCCCCTCAATTTGAACACGTCTTCCCGTTACTCGAACGCGTGATTCGTCATCCTGAGCGAAACGTCGGGAAGTATTTGGCATACAGCATCGAGGAAGTCGCTCGATACCTCGGTATCTCAACGACATTCATTCTCTCGTCAGAATTGAACGCTGGGGTTGGATTGAAGGGGCAAGCGAGAATCCTCAATATATGTGGGCGCTTGAGGGCGACGCATTACGTGAATGCCATCAACGGCATGGACTTGTACGATACCGAGGTGTTCAAACAGGCGGGAATCGATTTATCGTTCATCGAGACCGAACCGATCATTTACCATCAAGGATCATGTCCGTTTCAAGCGAATCTGTCCATCATCGACGTGATGATGCATTGTCCCAAACAGGAAATCCAGCTCATTCTTGAACGTTACGCACTCGTCTCGAATCGCCAAGTGACCTAGGAGGTGCCTTATGCTACACATCGTCGATATCCAATCCGCAGCATTCCCGTCTTATCCAGTAGTAAACAAACCTGACAGCAAACCGACAGCTATTCCGGTTACGAAATCCATGCTCCCTTCCCTTGAAGAGTACACGGATGAGATTCGTGACTTGTGGGTATCGGGATGGTTGACGAACAACGGCACTAAACATCAGCAACTTGAACGGGAGTTGATCGAATATTTGGGGGTCGAACACTTATCCCTATTCACGAACGGGCACTTGGCGCTCGAGGCGGCGATTGAAGCTCTCGGATTGACAGGTGAGGTCATTACGACGCCTTTCACTTTTGCTTCGACAAGTCATGCACTGATTCGTAAAGGGCTAACACCCGTTTATGGAGACATCCGATCCGATGACTTTACGCTCGATGCTACCAAATTAGAACATTTAATTACACCCAAAACTTCGGCCATCCTTCCTGTTCATGTATACGGAAATGTATGTGACGTTGAGGCCATCGAGGCGATTGCCAAACGACACAACCTGAAAGTGATTTATGATGCGGCCCATACGTTCGGCGTCACAGTGAACGGACGAGGAATCGGAACGTTCGGTGACGTCTCAATGTTCAGTTTTCACGCCACGAAAGTGTTCCATACCATCGAAGGAGGAGCTCTGACGTACAATGACCCGGCGCTGAAACATCGTTTCGACCAATTGAAAAACTTTGGCATCACCGGACCGGAAACGGTGGAAGTGACGGGGGGGAACGCCAAAATGAATGAATTTCAAGCAGCGATGGGTCTATGTAACCTGCGCCATATCGATGAGACGATTGCGCGGCGGAAGCAAGTACGTGAACTCTATGACACGCTGCTCAGCGGTCTCGATGGCATTCGCATCCTGAAACCACAACCGGGCGTTGAAACGAACCATTCCTACTATCCGATCATCATGACGTCAGAGGAAAATCGGCGGGATGAACTGCATGACGCCTTGGCGAAAGAAGGGATCTTCACCCGGAAATACTTCTATCCACTCGTAACGGATTATGCGTGGAATCATAATCGTTTCGCGAGCCGTCGCACACCCGTTGCCCGCACGATTGCCGAACGGGTACTGACACTTCCACTTTATCCAGACCTCACTACAGAAGACGTAACCCGGATTTGTACCACGATTCAAGAAAGGGTGATGAAGTGATGAAAGGAATCATATTAGCAGGTGGGAACGGAACGCGTCTCTATCCGATGACGAAGGCCGTCTCGAAACAACTGTTACCAATCTACGATAAGCCGTTGATTTATTACCCGATGTCCGTCCTGATGCTGGCGGGAATTCGGGAGATTCTACTCATTTCGACTCCACAAGATATCGGCGGATACGAGCGATTATTCGGGGACGGGCATCAACTCGGTATCGACATCTCGTATAAAGTACAGACCAAGCCGGTTGGGCTGGCAGATGCATTTATTTTAGGAGCTGACTTCATCGGGGACGACTCGGTCTGTCTCATCTTGGGCGACAACGTGTTTTATGGACCGGATTTAACGCGATTCTTGAAACATGCACAATCGAAAAAACAAGGAGCGACGGTCTTTGGCTATCCGGTAAAAGATCCACGAGCATTTGGTGTCGTTGAATTTGATTCACAAAATCGAGTGGTCTCGATTGAAGAGAAACCGGCCGAACCAAAATCGAATTATGCGGTCCCAGGTCTATATTTTTACGACAATCAAGTCGTTGAGTTCGCCAAACGTGTTGAGCCTTCTGCACGAGGAGAGCTCGAAATCACGTCAATCAATAATATGTATCTGGAACGCGGAGAGTTGAACGTCGTTTTGTTCGGCCGCGGGATGGCGTGGCTCGATACCGGCACACCAGAAGGCATGATTAAAGCGGCTGTGTTCGTTCAAACGGTTCAAGAACGTCAAGGCTATTACATTGCCTGTCTCGAGGAAATTGCATGGCGCCGCGGGTTCATTTCACGAGATGAGTTGAAAGATATTGGTTTGACGCTCAAGATGACGGATTATGGACAATATCTCTTATCACTCGTCGAGGAAGGGGAGAGAACGGATGCGAACGATTCTAGTGACTGGCGGAGCCGGGTTCATCGGTTCAAATTTCATAAAACACTTACGGGCAAAACATCCGACGTACCGCATTCTTAACGTCGATGTGCTCACCTATGCAGGGAACTTGGAGAATTTGCGCGAGTTCGAAGCCGATTCGCTCTATCATTTCGAAAAGGTTGATATCCGTGACCGTCAAGCAATTGAACGGTTGTTTCGAACATATGATGTGGATGAAGTCGTTCACTTTGCTGCAGAATCACATGTGGACCGGAGTATCACCGAGCCGGAGCTGTTTTTGACGACAAACATTCTAGGGACGCAAGTGTTGCTCGACACGGCGATGCGACATTGGAAACGTGAACCTGACAATAAATATAGTCGTGACTATAAACCATCCGTCTGTTTCGTCCATGTCTCGACCGACGAAGTGTACGGATCCCTCGGAGCGACCGGTTATTTCACAGAAGACTCACCCATCGCCCCGAATAGTCCATATTCCGCCTCGAAAGCAAGCTCTGATTTACTCGTTCGAGCCTATTACGAGACGTATGGATTGCCGGTCAAGACGACCCGATGCAGCAATAACTACGGGCCGTATCAATTCCCGGAAAAACTCATCCCGCTCATGATTCATAAATGTATGTCGAATCTGCCATTGCCAGTCTATGGAGACGGGCAACAGATTCGAGACTGGCTTCATGTAAGCGATCATTGTGAAGCCATCGATGTCGTTCGAGAACATGGGTACTTCGGCGAAGTGTACAATATCGGCGGTCATAATGAAAAGACGAACTTGGAGCTCGTGCAAATCATCATCAACGCGTTCGGTCAGTCAGAAGAATTGATTCAATTCGTCAAAGATCGTCCGGGGCATGATCGACGCTATGCCATCGATGCGACCAAGATGGCCGATGAATTAGGGTGGACCCCACGATATCAATTCGAAGAGGGAATCGCCGAAACGATTCAGTGGTACGTGGAGCATCCTGAATGGATTGAACGAATCGTATCTGGTGCGTATCGAACCTATTACGATTCGATGTATTCTTCGTTCCGATAGGAGGGGTTACCATGTACGAACGTTTGATGAAGCGTCCACAAGACGCAATTCTTGCGACGGTTTCTTTACTCGTTTTAAGTCCTGTTCTTCTGACGATCGCTGGTCTCATCAAGTGGAAAATCGGTGGGCCGGTGTTATTCAAGCAGAAACGTCCCGGCAAGGACGGCGTTATCTTCGAGATGGTGAAATTTCGGACGATGACCGACGCGCGGGATGAGCATGGTGAACTGTTGCCGGACGAGGTGCGCTTGACTCCATTCGGGCAGACGCTTCGATCGCTCAGTCTGGATGAGTTACCGAGCTTACTCAATATCGTCAAAGGCGACATTGCGATTGTCGGACCGCGTCCGTTGCTCGTCGAATATTTGCCCCGATACAACGAGGAGCAGCGCCGACGTCACGATGTACGTCCTGGACTGACGGGACTTGCCCAAGTGAACGGCCGCAACCGGCTGTCCTGGCAGGACCGATTCGCCCTCGACGTGCAATATGTCGACAACGTCACGTTCTTTAATGACTGGAAGATTATCTTGCAAACGGTCCTTAAAGTCGTGAAGAAGGATGGGATTTCGTCCGATACGGCGGTGACGATGGAGGCGTTTATGGGGAATGAGAAGGTAACAAACATCGTCAAATAGAGCGAGCAGGCCATGCGGTCCGCTCGTTTTTTTGTGTGTCATTTCTTTTGATGAACTTCACCAGAACGTCACTCGAGTCTGATAGTCAGACATGATATAACTAAAAATGTGAACAATTGAGCATATGGAGGTTTATATATGAAACGATTTTATCTACTATTCGTCGGACTCATCCTGATTCTTTCTGCCTGCAGCCAAAGTGAGGCCGTCGACTCGACGAAACAGCATACATACACGAAGTACGAGCTCCCGCTCGAGGACAAGGTCGCGCTCGGGGAAGGAGAGCACGAGATCGTGTTCGTCTTCGACTACAGTTGCCCGTGGTGCAAGAAGTGGATGGAAGAGGTACTACCGGAGATCGAGGAGCGCTGGATTGACACGGGCGAGGCGACGTTCAAAGGACAGCCGCTTGTCCTGTTGAACGAACAGTCACAACTGCTCGCGAACGTGGATTATAATGTGGAACGGCTCATCCCGGACCGTTACTATGAAGTGCAGCGCGCCATCGGACACGACTCGGGGTCGGACGGCTTCGGGACGGAAGCCCATGTCCAAAAAATCGCCTCTGAGTTCAACCTGAATGTGGACGAACTGCTTGAGAACCACGTCGATATCGGCATCCAGAACTCACGGCTGTTCACGCGCGACTTCGGTGTGGCCTATGTGCCGACGGTGTACGTCGACGGCATCCAGCTCGTCGATGCGTTCAGTTTAGAAGAGATGGAGAAAATCATGGACGGCACTATTCAAGCAGGCGACGAAGTCGAACTCCCGGAAGACTAAAATAACCCCTCCGTCGCAGTGACGAGGGGTTATCTCATAGACGCTCGAAATACGGTTTGACGAATAACTCGAACAGTTCGGCGTCGAGCAGGTAACGGTTCGTGAAGAACGGGGCGTTGTCGGGTGTAATCGGGTTCGGGCTCAAGATGAACGCCTGCTCGAAACCGAGCTCCTGCACCGTCGCCGTGACAGCGTCGTTCGTGTTGCCGAACGGGTAAGCAATCGTCGTGACACGTGTGCCGAGGTGCTTCTCGATGGCGGCGATACTGGTCTCCAAATCTTGCCGGAGTTCGTCTTGCATGTCTTCCGGCAAGAACACGGCGCCTCCGTCTTTGACGTAGTGCATGTCGTGCGTATGCGTCCCGAAGTCGGCGAGTCCGCTCGCCTGCATGTCCTTCAATTTGCTCCATGGGGCGAGGTCCAAGTTTTGGAACGCCTCGCCGACGTGACCGGTGATGATGAACAGCGTGAACGGGATTTGCTTGGCTTTTAAAATTGGGAACGCGTTCTCGTAGACGGTATGGTCGACGTCATCGAACGAGATCCATACACATTTGTCTGGAATCGGCTCCCCGGCGCGATAGGCGAGCAGGTCGGCCTGCGTCGCGAAGTGAACGCCCTCCTCTTGGAGCCACGTCATCTGTTGCTCGAATTCGTCGGCATACACATTGTAGCGGACCAGTTCGGACGAGTCGGTCACGTTCTCGACAAATTTGTTCCAAATATTCGGCCGCTTGACGCGGTGATAGTTGAGGCCGATACAGACGTTCTCGGTCGGGAGGAGCGCCGCATCAGGGACGTCCTCATGCGACGTCGAGGACACGTCGTATACCTTCCAGGCGATGCCACCAATAATCATCAGAACGACAAACCATTTCACGTAGCGCATCATTTCAACTCTTTCACTGGGTTTTCTGTAAACACGATAACCTTATCGGATTGAAGCCGGGCGATATCTTCCGGTTCCATCAAGTCGAGTTTGAGCCAATCGTCGAGCGTCGTGTCTGTCGGCATCTGCCGGCGGTTGAGTGGGCCGTACTTCCGCCTGTTGTACGTCCGCCAAAGGAAGAGCAAGAGGGCGGCAACGAACGACGAGACGAGCCCGAAGTAGAGCAGCTCGCGGATGTCGGCGTTCGTGACGTTCAAGGCGGTCTTGAGGATGGCGATATAACGGTCGTTCACGTCGATGACGGCGCTAAGGAAGAACCACGTGACGATGAACGTATACAACCAGAACACGACCGTGAGCAACAGCTCGATCCCTTTGCGGAACACGTTCTGTTTCGTTTTAACGAGAATCTCTTGCTCGTAATCATATAAATCACTTACAGGCTGCTTCTCCGTGTCCCCCGGTCTGGTGAACTCCATGTCGCATAGCCTCCTTTCACACGGGCTCTAATCGCTTTTGGCGTCGCCGCGATGACGACGAACGTGTTGAGCATCCAGTAGATGACCGGATACCAAGCGGCCCAGACGTAATATTTGAATACTTTATCATAACGGGCGTCGTTCCAGAGCGAGATGATCAGCTGGACGTGGCTGACGAGGACGAGCGCGAACGAGTTGTACGTGAACCAAATCAACATATCCTGCCACGTGTCGGCTGTCGCGAACAGATACACGGTGACGATGAGCCACGCGTATGCCCAAAGGACGCTGATGACTTGTTCGATATAGACGGGCCAAATCCGGCGCTGGCGCCAGTCCTTGAAGATATCGAAGTGACGCAAGACGACCTCTTGTCCGCCTTGTGACCAGCGCACACGTTGTTTCCAAATGCCTGAGATGGACTCCGGAACGAGCATCCAGCAGAGGGCGCGCGGCTCATAGCGGATGTCCCAGAAGTTCTTCTGGAGCTTCCATGAGACGGCGATATCCTCGGTGATCATGTCGCGGTCCCAAAGACCGACCGATAGTAACGCTTTCTTGCGGAACATGACGATGACGCCGGAGACGGTCATAATTTTACCCATGACGCGCTGCGTCCGTTTGATCGACCCGATAATCGACGAGTACTCGACGAGTTGCATCCGGCTGAGGAGCGTGTCGCGGTTGCGGATGCGAGGATTGCCGGTGACGGCACCGACGCGCTCACCGCGGTTCAAGAAGTGACGGACGAGATAGTACGGTGCCTCTTCACTGAGGAAGGCGTCCGAGTCGACGCAAAGCAAGTACTCCGAACGGGCGGCGTGGGCGGCCATATGTAGCGCGTTCGCCTTGCCTCGGTTCTCATGACAGTCGATGACACGCAAGCGCTCGTACTCGTCGGCGAGTCCAACGAGAATGTCGCCGGTCTTGTCACGGCTGCCATCGTTGACGGCGATAATCTCAAAGTTCGGATAGGTGAGACGGTCCAAATACTCAATCGTCTCGGCAATCGTCTCTTCTTCGTTATAACAAGGAATCAAGATACTGATGAGCGGCCATTCCCGCTCCTTCAAATCGAGGTCCTCCTCTTTTTCCCGTGTCAAGCTGAATAAGAGAGCGCCAGCAATCCAAAACAGCGCCATGAAGAACGGATACCAAAACACAAATTGGGCCAGTGGTTCGATCCAAGGTGCGATGTCGAGCCCGTAAAAATTCATAAGTAGTCTCCCCTTATTTTCAAAAAACCATGTACTGACAGTATGATAGCATCAAAAAAATGTTTTCCCATATTTATCAAAAAACTTGTACAGAAATTGAAAAAGACATTCGACGCGTGTCAAATGTCTTGGTGCTTGTTCAGTTTCGTCCGTCTGTCTTTGCGCCATTTCCAAACGAACAAACCGATTAGCGCGAGGACAGGGGCCGCAACCCAAGGGCGGGCTTCGATGATGGAGACGAGCTCGAAAATCGAGAGCCATCCGCTGATCATGATGAGAATCAGCAGGAAAGTCTTGAGTCCACCTCGAATAGGAAACCAGTAGAACACGAAGAGCGTAATCAAAAAGAAAGCGAGCAATCCCATGCGGTTATTCCTTTCTAGCCTCATTTTGACTCATTATAGCAGAGAATATTCAGAGAGTGTTAGAGCCTTCCCTTGCTCGCCGCTTTTCGGTACTGTTAATAGAAGACTATTGAAGGAGGAACTATCGTGAAATTTGGAATCATCGGCCTTGGCTATGTCGGGCTGGCCACCTTATGCGGGCTAGCAAAAGCGGGGCATGAAGTCATCGGTGTCGAGAAAGATCAACCGAGACTGCTCCGCCTCATGAACGGGGACGTCCCGTTCCACGAACCAGGCATGGCAGACGTGTTACGCGACCATCACGGATCAATCACGTTCACGGACTCGATTGCCGATACGGAAACGGCCGACTATCTCGTCCTCGCCGTCGGGACGCCAAGCAAACAAGACGGAAGTTGTGACTTAACGTTCGTCGACGCGGCCTTGTCCGAGGTCAACTCGAAACATAAAATCATCATCCGCAGCACGGTGCCGCCGGGGACGACTGACATGCTGTCGGTCATGTATCCGGCCCACACGTTCGCTGTCGTACCAGAGTTTCTCCAAGAGGGGCGCGCCCTCGCCGACGTGTTGAAACCACACCGCGTCGTCATCGGCAGTGACAACCTCGAGATGTGTGAGGAACTGGCAGGCATCTACGGACGCCTCGGTGTCCCGATCGTCTGTACGTCGCCGATTGACGCCGAGTTCATCAAGTACGCCTCGAACGCGTTCCTCGCCACGAAGATCAGTTTCATCAACGATTTGGCGCGTCTCGCCGACAAGGCAGGGGCGGACATCACAACAATCGCCGACGGGATGGGGCTCGACCCGCGCATCGGACGTTCGTTCTTGAACGCCGGTCTCGGCTACGGGGGATCGTGCTTCCCGAAAGACATGCACGCGCTCTTGAACGTCGCGAGCGAGAATGAGCTCGACTTGCCGGTCATCAGAGCCGCCATGCACGCGAACGACGCCCAGATGGCGTACGTCGCCTCGAAAGTCGAACCGACGAGCGACCTCAAAGTCGCCTTCCTCGGCCTCGCCTTCAAACCGGGGACGGACGACATGCGCGACGCGCCTTCGCTCACACTCGCTCAACTGTTGACGGTGCGTGGAGTCGAAGTCATCGGTTACGACCCGCTCGCCAAGTGGGACTTCCCCCAAGCGGAGACGGTCGAAGCGGCGCTCGAGGGAGCGGACATCGCCATCCTCGTTACGGAATGGGACGAACTCGTCGCGTTGAAACCGGAAGCGTTCGACGGGATGCGGACGAAGCGCTTGATCGATGCCCGTAACGCGTGGAAATACGCACGCGACCCGGGCGCCGTCCAGTACGAAGGGGTCGGTCGGATGCAAAACAAGGAGAATACACCGTCATCGATGTGACGAAAGGCGAGACCCCACGGGGCCTCGCCTTTTTTCACGCCTTCATCTGTTCTTTCGTCGGTCCCATGACGCCCGGGACCGTGAGTCCCGCCTGACGGAGGAGCACCGTCATCTGGCCGCGGTGGTGCGTCTGATGGTCGATCATCATGCGCAAGACGGCGCCACGCGGTTGTTTCGCGCCGTGGACGTCGACCTCTTCTAACAAGTAGTCGTCCGAGAACTGTTCGGCCGCCTGTGCAATCTCATCGGCGTAGCGCTCGTATTGATCGGCGATCGCCTTGGCGTCGCTCGGTTGCGTCAAACTCTTCAGCGACGACAAGCGGAAACCGAGCAAGTTCGTGAAATAGCCGAGCGCGGTCGTCACGTGCCAGCCGATCCAGCCGAGCGAGTTGTGGCCAGGGACGATTTCCTGTCCGAGCGCTTCGTCCGTGACGGCGCGGAGCACGTCGAGCGTGCCGGTCGATGATTTGGTCCAATCTTGTAAAAAATCTGCTTTCGTGCGATACATCGAATTCCTCCTTGAACGTTCTACCCTGAGTATACGACGCAGATTCACGATTTTGAAACGTTCGGTCTCGTTTTCACGTAGACTATAGAAGAAAGGGGGACACCACTATGTGGGGACTCGTGATTGCAGCACTCATTCTATTCTTGCTCGGTTTCGCCGTCCATCGGTTAGGTTGGCACTTCCTCATCTCTGGCTATAACACGATGAAGCGCGAGGATAAGGAACGCGTCAACATCAAGGCGGTGGCGCGGTTAATCGGCTTCATGTGTTACGGGATCGCAACAATCTTTCTCGTCATTGTCGCCATTGACGTGTCGGGTCTCGACATTCCGCTCGAGCCATTGTTTCTGCTCATCGTCGCGCTCGTTGTCGTCACGCTTTGGCGCGCCCAAAAGTATGACGGGAATATTTTTGATGAGCGCGGTAAGCTTCGTCCTGGAGGCAAGAAGAAACTCATCCCGCTCATCCTCGTCTTGACGCTCATCCTGGGATTTGTCGGGGGCCTCTTGTTCTGGTTCAGTCAGCCGACCGAGGTGACGCTCACCGATTCGGCGCTCATCATCGAGGGCGGTTACGGTGAGACGGTGCCGTATGATGAAATCGAGACCGTGACATTGACGTATCGGCCGAGCCTCGCCCGTCGTACGAACGGGGCCGCCGTCGGTTCACGCCTGACCGGACATTTCCGGACGACGAACGGGGAGGACGTGCTCGTCTTCATCGACCGGGACATCGACGTGGTCGTCCGGATCGACTGGAGCGGCAAACCGATTTATCTGAACGTCGAGTCGCATGAGGCGACGGAAGCGTTATATGAGGAGGTACGACAGAAATGACGCAACCTTGGTATACACGGCACATGCCGTTCTTTTTCTTGACGTTCTTGTTCGCGCCGTTGACGCTGCTTTTGCTCGTTTGGCGCTGGGAGCGATTTGAAGGTCATGAGCGGGGCGTCAAGCTGTTCTTCGCCATCGGGATGACGGCGTTCATCGTGTTCGGGCTGTTGCCGCGCGGGTCGTTACCGGTCATCTTGCCGGTCATCGGACTGTTGATCGCGTTGAAGCTCGTCCTCAATCTCATCAAACAAAAGACCGGCTGACATGTGTCAACCGGTCGAATGGGGGCGCTCGCTCAGGCGAAATGCCCTCTTTTGTCGTTCACCCACGTCT
The DNA here is from genome assembly GCF_018618375.1 of Exiguobacterium sp. E4787. Lineage (NCBI taxonomy): Bacteria > Bacillati > Bacillota > Bacilli > Caryophanales > Exiguobacterium > Exiguobacterium sp. E4787. Next base: position 42,289 of record NZ_JACSLY010000011.1, read on the forward strand.
CAAAAGCTGTCGCGTCAAGGGCCGGGGCGTAATAATAGCCTTGCCCGAGTTCGACCCCTTCCGCGATAATCCGCTCGAGGTCCTGTTTCGTCTCGATGCCCTCGGCGAGCGAGGTCAATTTCTGTTCACTCGCGAAGCGGGAGACGGCGCGGAGGAATGATGTGCTGTCCTTCGCTTTGCCGCTGACGTACATGCGGTCGATTTTCACTTCTTGAATCGGCAAGTGCCAAATCGCTTCGAACGAGGCGTAGCCGGTGCCGAAGTCGTCAATCGAGAGGCAATAGCCGAGATCGGCGATGTCTTCGAGCCGCTCGAGCTCGTTCGTGTGCGACATGATGTCCGCCGACTCGGTCAGTTCGATTTTCAACCGGTCGGGCAGCCATGGATACGTCGCGATCAAGTCGCGCAGCTTGGTGACGATGGACGGGTCGACCGAATGGGCCGACAAGTTATACGACAACGAGATATCGGCGAACGGCGTGTCGCGCCAGGCGACGAGCTGTTCGACGACCAAATCGAGAATCGAGTGCGACAGCCAGAGAATCTGGTCCGAGCGTTCGGCGATGCGGATGAACTCGTTCGGTGGCACGTTGCCGATGTCCGGGTGTTGCCAGCGGGCGAGCGCCTCGGCCCCGACGACCCGGCCCGTCTTCAACTCGACTTGCGGCTGATAGGCGACGGTGATATGTCCTTGCTCGATCGCCTCTGGGAGCGCCTGTTCAATCAAGGCGGCCCATTGGAGCTGGGCGAGGATGCTCGAGTCGTACCAGACGAACGGGTTCCGCGTCTCTTTGGCGTGTTGCAACGCCTTCGTCGCCTCGAACAGACAATCGTTAAAGCTCGGCGTCGTATGCGTCGCCCCGATTTGAAGGTGGACGGTCTGGCGTTTCTGGTTAATCAATAGCTCGGTCGGGAACAGCTCCAACAATTCGGTCTCGTCGACATTGCGAAGCCCTTTCACATACAGCATGAGCGTGTCGTCCCGGTAACGGCCGAACAAGTGGTGCGCGTACTTCTCGAGCCGGTCCTCGACGTGACGGGCGAACTCGGTCATGAGCAGGTCGGCGTACGTCGGATCGTACCAGTCAACGAGGTGATGGAAGTCGTTCAATTTAATCAAGAGGAACGTCCCATCGATATCCTGTTTCTCCCACGCCCGCAGGAAGCCGTACTCGTTATATAGCTCGGTGGCGAGGTCGAACCGGACGAGCCGGTCGACCTTACGCTCGCGTTCGACGCGCTCGGTCTCATCTTCGAGGATGAGGTAATACGTGAGCGTCTCGCCGCGCTTGAGTGGGATGATTTTGACGTTCAAGAAACGGACGTGTTCACCTTTCAAATGCAGGATGAACTGAGCGCTCGTACCATTCTCCGTCACCCCGGCGAGCGCCTCGCGCAACAGGCGGCGGCCCGTGTCGGTGAACAGCTGGTTGATCTCATACAGGTTCCGTTCGCCAAAAAATTGGCGGAACACATCGTTTCGTTCGATGAAGTTGTATGTGTCGTCGATCAAGGCGATGGCGAGCCCTGTCTCGGAGAACAAGGACGACCAGCGCTCGTGATAGCGGAGCAAGTCGTTCGATTTTGTCTCGAGCGTGTGTACCGTCGAATGGACACTGGCGGCAATCTCGCGGAGCTCGTCCTCGATGCCACGGAAGTCGTGGCTCGGAGGGAACGAATCCTCGACCGGTTCCGTGCTCGGGTCGATGGCGAGGGCGCGTGCCTTCAAATGGCTCAAGTCGTGGGCGTACATCTTGCGTGTCGAGCATAGGGCGAACAAGAGCGCGCCTGATAAGAGGAGCGTGATGAGCAGGACGGCGATGGCGAGTGTGCCGTAACGGTCACGCTCGGTCATGAGCGTGTCGTCAGCCGCCGAGCGTACCGCTTGCAGCGCGGCGTGCGAATCCTCATAGAAACTCGTCCCGTTGACGTAACGGGCTTCAAGTGTCGAATTGGTGGCCGTCACCCGTCCGAGGGCGAGCGCGCTCTCAATCAAGTCGTCGACCGGTTTCGTGCCGAGGGACGGGTCGGTCGCGACGATGTCCTCGATCAGACGGGCCTCGTTCGCAATCGTCGAGACCTCAAACTCGAGCTGGTCTTGATCCGGTGTCTCGGCGAGCAGGTTCGTGACACCTTCGACGAACGCCATCTGCATGCGCATGATGGCATCGGTCAATTCATAGGCCGTGTTCTCTTGGGCGGTCCGTTCGAGCCCTTGATAGAGCCAGCGCCGGTTGATCGACTCGATGACGTCGAACGGCACGGCTTGGAAGCGGCTCGATCCGTCCTCGTTCAATGTGTCTTCAAGTTCTTCCGAGAAGCGTAGCAACGCCTCCCGTTCGCGCTCGTCGACCCCGGTCTCGAAGTCGTCGAGCAGTTGCGCGTTATATTGGAGCGCCCGTTCGCGGTATGGGGCCGACAGCAGCGCCGTCGGTTGCTCGGAGTTCGTCTCGTACAGCTTGGCCGCGTGATGCAAGACGAGATACGACTCGACGCCGGCCAAGTCGGAGGCGTGATTCAAGTCGCGCACCGTCTCGTCGACGGCGACGTGCTTTTCTTTCCAGTAATAGCTCAGGCCGAGCCCGAACAACAATACGCCGATGAGACAAGCGACGGCGAGGGCCATCGTGTAAATCCGGTACGGAATTTTAGCGAATCGATTGCTTCCCATCGGACACCTCCTTCTTTCTCTTCCCATTCTATCTTTCGTGTTCGAGTCTTTCGAGGGAAATCCTGCCCCACGAAAAAAAACCCGACAAAGGTCGGGTCAATGAATGCGCCAAAGGTCACGGTCGTTTGTAGCCGATGACGCGTGACTTCCAGTATGGCTCTTTACTGATCGTGTTATAGCCGAGGCCGTACGTCCCGGCGTGGATGAACGTGTCTGAATTGATCATGATGCCCATGTGTGACGGGCCGGCCGTATACGTGTTCTCAAAGAAGACGAGGTCGCCCGCTTGCGGGACGAACGTCTTGCTGAGCTGTGTTCCGAAATAAGACCCGGCCCAGTATGTGGCGACGTTCGTTCGTGGGACGCTGTAGCCTGCCTGGTTGAAGGCGTAATAGATGAGTCCAGAGCAGTCGAATCCGCCGTTGGCCGGGTTCGATGACGCCCAGATGTACGGGGTGCCGACATACTTCTTGGCGACCGCGATGGCAGCGAGGCCGGCACCTTGTGACGGAGCCGGAGTCGGGTTTACCGTAGACCCTTTCGGCACCGCTTTGACGTAAGACGCCGCGACGAAACCGGTCGTATTCCCGATATAGATTTGATGCCATCCGTTCGATGTCTGGACGATGCGGAGCGTCTGCCCGGCCGTGACACGGCCGATGATGGCCGAGCTCGTCGAGGCCGACGTGCGGACGTTCAACGATGGCGTATTCACGACGTAGTCGAACGAGGCGTTGCCGGCACCGCCGTCTCCGGCGTTCGGTGTGACCGGCGCGCTCGGTGCCGTCGTCGTCTGTTTCAAGTAACCGGTGCTGACGTAACCGCTCTTGCCGTTATACGTGATGTATACCCACGTGCCGCTCTGCTTCGTCGCTTTGACAGTTGTGCCGTTCGGGATGCTCGTGACGAGGGCGTAGCCGATCCCCGGACCTCGACGAACGTTCAAGTTGGCCGTCGTGACGTACGACTGGTTGATGCTCTGTTCTTTTGGCGCACTCGGTACTGCCGGCGTCGTCGGTTGACTTGGAGCCGGTGTGGGTGTCGAGGCCGCTTTCTGTAAATATGTATTGGCAACAAAGCCGGTTCTCGAGCCGAACTTGACGTGGGACCAGTTGCCCTCGACTTTTAATACGGTGACCGTTTGACCTTTCGGAATTGTGACGAGAACACTTGAATTCGTCGATTTCGAGGCCCGAAGGTTCAAATTGGCGGTCGTTTTCGATAACGTTGCCGATACGGTAGGCGGCGTCGACGTGTTCGGTGCGACCGGGGTAGCGGTTGTCGTCAAGTAGTCGTTATGCACCCAACCAGTCTTGCCGTTATACGTGACTTTTGACCAGGCGCCACTCGTTTGAATCACGTTAAGCGTTTTGCCTTTCGGGATTGTCGCGAGTACTTTATGTGATGTGCCGGCAGCGAAGCGCAAATTCAAGTTAGCTGAAGTGACGTGAGAGCGGTTCGATGTCGTCGCTGGTTTGAGCGCGCTTGGGGCGTTCCCGCTTAATTTGAGCGTCTGCCCGATGGCGAGACGGTCTGAGTTCAAGTTGTTGTAGGCTTTCAAGTTGGCAAGTGACACGTTGTGCTGTTGGCTGATTGACCAGAGCGTGTCACCCGCACGGACGACGTGTGAGCTGGCTGCTGCGACTTCGTCGGCCTGGGCGATGATGCTTACGGCGGCGATGGCTGCGAATGAGTACATGAGGCCGGACTTAGGGGACATTGGGTCACTTCCTTCTCTATGAGTGCTTTTGACAATTATCGACAGGTGAAGCAATACATGTTTATTGTAGGGTTTACGGAAACGGCAAGCAATGGTGGAAATGGCTCAATCCTTGGATTCCGTTAAAAATGAGGTCAATATTTTTCGTCACGGACGGGTCAACTGTACTAAAGAAACAGGGGAATCGAAAATTGACTTTCTGTTGAATTTTGGAAACCTATATATAGTTCTTTTCATGCTATCATGAATGCAAAAAGTATGAACGAGAGTAGGGGACTTATGAACGAGGGGAACTTTTCAACACAATCATATCGAAAACATCAAGAGAAACTGTTCGAACTCGTCCGCATGCCTGAGGTGACGGAAGCGGCGGTGCGACAAGCGCTCTCCTATATGTGTGAGGTCGTCTCGGACATGCTCGACGTTGACACGGTCTCGATTTGGCACTTCGATGAGTCGTACTCTTCGATCTCCTGCCAAGTCGCTTATTCGAAAGAGAACGGGCCGAGCGAACCGGTGTTGAAGGTCATGCGTGGGGACGCACCTGTCTATTTCGACGCCTTGCGGACGAACCGGGTACTTCCGTTCGAGGACGTCCGGACGCACGAGTGGGTGAAGGATCTGTATCAACAGTATTTCGTGGAAGGGCAACGGATCTATTCGATGCTCGATGCCCCGATTTATGCGAACAATCAGGCGAAAGGGGTCATCTGTTGTGAGACGTTTGCACCCCGGAAATGGACGTTCATCGAGGAGCTGATCGTCAGCACGCTGTCTGACTTTATCGCCATCCTTTATCTCCGGCTCGACCGCCGCGAGGTCGATGAACATATCGCCAAGCTCGCCTATACGGACGAACAGACGGGAATCATGAACTTGAACGGGTTTGTCGAACGGGTGGACGCGCTTCGCGAACAGACACCAAACCAACTTGGCTCATTGATTTATTTCCGGGTAGACGAGTTCCGTTCCGTCGAGACGGCGATTGGGATTCAGCGCGCCGATGAGATCGTCATCGAACTGTCGGAACGCCTCCAACAAGTCGTCGATGCGTCGCTCTTGGCGCGCGTCTCGCAATCCGGCTTCCTATTGTGGACGCCTTACGGCGACCGCATCAAAGTGAAGGCGCTCGCCGATTTGATTTGTGAGACGGTGACGAGCGAGCCGTTCGCGGTCGGGGAACTCGACGTCGTCTTGACGATGAGCGCCTTTATCTCGATTGAGGACAAGTCGCGTTCGACGCTCGAGATGATGGACACGACCCGAATCACGGCAAATGAGAACCACGTACAGCGTGGGGGTATCGCCTTCTACGAGGAAGAGATGGGCGAGAAGGCGACGGCCCGTCTGACGCTCGAGATGAATTTGCGAAAAGGGCTCGCCTTGAACGAGTTTACGCTCTATTATCAACCGAAGATTGAAGCGGCGACGGGCAAGCTGAAAGGATTCGAAGGGCTGATGCGCTGGATTCATCCGAAACAAGGATTGATTCCACCGCTCGACTTCATCCCGCTCGCCGAATCGACCGGCGTCATCATCGCGCTCGAAGAGTGGGCGCTCGAGGCGGCATGTCGCCAATTAAAGACGTGGCACGACGCGGGCCGGATGTATCAGCTCGCCTTAAACTTGTCGGCCCGTCATTTCCTGTCGGACGGGGTCGTCGAAAAGTTGGCCCACATCGTCAAGGAGATGGGCGTCTGCCCGAACTATTTGACGTTCGAGATCACCGAGAGCGTCGGGATGGAGAATCAGCAGCACGTCATCGAGCGGTTCGTCGCATTCCGGGAACAAGGCTTCTCGATCTCGATTGACGACTTCGGGACCGGCTTCTCGGCGTTCGTCTATTTGAAGCATTATCCGATTCATGAGATTAAAATCGACCGGCAGTTCATCCAAGTGACGGACAACGATCCGACCGGCAACGTCATCGTCCAGTCGATTATTGAGCTCGCCCGCGGGCTCGGTTTGAAGACGGTGTGCGAGGGGATTGAGACGACGGACCAGCGCGACACGCTCCGCTCGCTCGGCTGTGACGAGATGCAAGGCTACTTGTTCTCGCGTCCGCTCCCGATTGACGAGCTCGAGACGTGGATTGATGACTATGACACAACAAAGAAGGATTCGCTCCGTTGAGCGAATCCTTCTTTGTTATGCCGGTAACTCGATGCGAATCGTCGTCCCGGACCCACGCTCGCTCGTCACGGAAACGGTGCCGCCGTGCGCTTTGATGATGTCCCGGGAAATGGCCATGCCGAGGCCGCTGCCGAGCGCGTCGGTCGTGTTCGTGCCCCGATAGTAGCGCTCGAAGATATACGGCAGTTCGCTCGCATCGATGCCGATGCCATCGTCTTAAATCGTGATTACACCCTGCGCGACGGTCACGTGGACGGTGACCGTCTCATCGTTATGGAGCAGGGCGTTATACAAAAAGTTGAGCAGTGCCCGTTTCATAAAATGCTGGTCGATGGCGCGCGGCTCGGCGTCCGTGCTCGCGACAATCGACACTCCGACGGACGGGGGCATCTTCGTCGACGGAGAGAATATCGCCAAGCTCGAAGAAGAGGCGCTTTCGGACTTCCGACGCGACCATCTCGGTTTTATTTTCCAAGACTATAACCTGCTCGATTCGCTCACGGTCCGCGAGAACATCCTGCTCCCGCTCGCCGTCACGAAGACGCCAATCGATGAGACACGGTCACGCGTCGATGCGCTCGCACATCGGTTCGGGATTACGGCGATCCTCGACCAATACCCGTACCAAATCTCGGGTGGTCAGAAGCAGCGGACGGCGGTGTGTCGCGCGCTCATCTCCAATCCGAAGCTCATCTTTGCCGACGAGCCGACGGGGGCGCTCGACTCGAAGTCGGCGACAGATCTGCTCCAGACGCTCGCCGGGTTGAACGAGGCCGAGACGACGATCATGATGGTGACGCATGATGCCTACGCCGCGAGTTTTTGCCGTCGGGTGCTCTACATTCAGGACGGACGGTTGTCGAAAGAACTGATTCGCGGCACGACATCGCGCGACGCCTTCTATCAGACGATCCTCGACGAGCTAAAAGGCGGTGCGTCCGATGACGCTATTTGATCTCGCGAAGAAGAACGTCGCCCGCAACTTGTCGCGCTATGCGCTCTACGTCGGGACGACCATCTTCTCAATCATCATCTATTTCACGTTCGCGACGCTCAAACATAGCGATGAGATTAGCGGCATGGCCGAGACGTCAGGACAGATTCGAAGTTTAATGAGCGCCTCGACGTTCATTCTGCTCGTCTTCGTCGCCTTGTTCATCGCCTACTCGAACGCCTTCTTTTTGAAAGGGCGTAAACGAGAGGTCGGGCTCTATTCGCTCCTCGGGGTACGCAAGAAACAAATCGGGACGCTTTTGTTGTTCGAGAACCTCGTCATCGGCGCGGTATCGATTGTCGTCGGAATCGGAATCGGACTTCTCGGTTCGAATGCGTTGTTACAGCTGTTGCTTCGCTTGATGAACAGCGACTTGTCAATCGGCTTCACGGTCGCGACGTCGGCCCTCATCGAGACGACGCTCGTGTTCGTGGCCATCTTCTTGTTCACGTCGTTCCAAGGTTATCGGGTCATCTATCGCTTCAAGCTAATCGAACTGTTCCATGCCGACAAGAAAGGTGAGGATGTCCCGAAAGCAAGCCCGTTCATGGCACTCCTCGGCGCGTTCGTCCTCGGTGCGGCCTACTGGCTCGCGTTACAAGATTTAGCGACCTCACCACTCTGGGGCTATCTCGCGGCGGCGATGCCGCTCCTTATCATCGGCCTCACAATCGTCGGGTCGGGTCTGTTGTTCCATAGCGTCCTCATCTTCATCCTCGGTCGTTTGAAAGCGAACGAACGCTGGTCATGGCGCCGGCTCAACTTGTTGACGACGTCACAGTTGTTATACCGAATCCGTGGCAACGCCAAGACGCTCACGCTCATCAGCATCATCAGCGCGACGGCCATCACGGCCGGCGGGGCCATCTTCAGCGTCTATTATTACGCCGAGCAACAAGTCACATCGTACGCCCCGTACACGTTCGCCTGGGAAGGTGAGGCGCGTGACATCGACGCCGATGTGCTTCATCAAGCGACGGTCCTCGAGAAGACGGTCCGGGTCGAAGGCGAGATGGGAAAACGGGAATACGGCGTCATCGACGAGTCGACGTTCCGTGATATCGCGTCTGATATGGGCTGGGATACACCACCGGCACTGACACAAAATCAAGTGTATTTGATCGATCCGTTCTACGACGAGAGGTTCTCAGAAAATGTGACTGAGGTCGTGCTCGATGGCGTGACGCATGAAGTCGCTTCTCGCTACGACGAGACACCGCTCAACGTCATGACGTTCGGCGGCTTGCTTCTTGTGACACCGGATGACGTGTTCACGGCATTGCCGGAACCAGCGGCGACGTATCAGGCCGTCTCGGTCGCCGATTATAAAGAACAGACCACCTTGTCCGAGTCGTTATCGAATGAAACGAACTTCTCGAGCGCGACCGCCTTATATAGCGAGGCGATGGCCGTGCATGGTGCACTGTTGTTCGTCGGCAGCTTCCTCGGGCTTGTCTTCCTCGTTGCCACCGGCAGCATCATCTATTTCAAGACAATGACCGAGGCGGAGGAAGACCGGGCCAAGTATGCGGTACTTCGAAAAGTAGGCATCTCGAAGCGGGACGTGAAACGGACGGTCCGCCAACAGATTGCCGTCGTGTTCCTTGCACCATTCTCACTGGGGCTCGTGCACGCCTCGGTCGCCCTCGTCGCGTTCTCGCGGTTGCTGACGATGGACTTCACGCTGCCGGTTCTCGTCTGGATGGGTGTGTACAGTGCGATTTATGCGCTCTATTACGCGTTGACCGTACGACGGTTCACGAAACAAATTTTATAAGGGAGAGAGAAGGATGAAAAAAGGAATCATTGCGAGCCTCGCGCTCATCGTGGCTATCATCGGTCTCGTCAATATCGACTGGCAACGGCTCGGGAAAGATCATCTCTATGTACAAGTCGGGAAGGTGACGGAAGTGGAAGAGACGACACTCGATTCGGGCGACGTCGTCCACCGCTATGTCTATTCGACAGAGGCGCTGACGAAGGACGGGGATCCGCAAGCGGTCACGTTCACGGCGGCGAAAGAGCTTCAGAGCGGGGCGTACTTGAAGCTGTATGTCAAAAGCAAGGACGAGGTCACGTCATACGATGAAGTATCGGTCGCGGACGTCCCGGAGGCGGCACGAAAACAATTATAAGACAATCCAAAAACAGCCCTTCCCGAATCGTCAGGAAGGGCTGTCTTATGTCCGCTCATTCATGCGGGAGTTCGGTTTTCAATTCTAGTTGGAGTATGTACGATAATTCTTTATGAGCCAACTCGGAGAAGTTCGTCTTTTTGACGTGCGTCCGGGGGCGGAGTCCGCATTCCAATGCGATGTCGACGATTGTACGAATCTGATTTTCCGTATAGAAGCGCTTGCGTCCCATCGTGAACGGGGTCGGTGGCAAGACGCCGTCGGTTTCCCATTTGATCAGCTGTTGCTGGCTGCGAGGAATCCCGGCGACATGAAACGCACGGCTCAGTTCTTTGAGTGGATAGACGGTCAAGGGGCGTTCTTTGTACAGGAACGGCTTCGCGTTTTCAGGGAGATAATCATCCCAGTCGGTCGCGTAAAACGTCAGGTCGGTGTGGTCGAAGTCGAGTTGAGCGGAAGGAATAGAGGTGTTGAGTGCGAAGTCTAAGCTGTTCATCTAGAGTATCTCCTTCTTCAAGTCAAACTGGTCATTTTGAAAATGCCCTCCTCCGTATAGTACCCCATTTTTAAGCGGTTAACTGTCAGTTTTTTCAAAGTGGGGAAATGAATTCGTAGGTCTTTAGGCGTGTTTTCAAAATTTGGTTGACGCCTATTAAGATACCTTAGTTGGTATCTTAATTCAAGGAATAAAGCCGATTTGTAACGATGAATGCGTCTTCATTCATAATGGGTCTATAGTCGTTACGAAAAGGTTACAAGAAATATGAGCAAACATTCACCAATTTCGGTTAATAGGGGCGAAGGAGGTGAGACATATGGCAGTGTATCGAGAATACGCAAGCGTCTTTTATCTCGACACGAAGCGGCTCGTTGACGGCAAGGAAAAACGTCAGCTCGTCCGGTTCGGTCCACTCGGTGCGCGGATGGAGACCGAGGAGATCAAGCAGTTCGGTGATTTGTTGATTCCGCTTCTCGCGGTCGAATCCGCCGCATACGTCGTGTCGCGTGAATTCCACGTGACGTTCTAATTGGAGGAACCCCTGATGCGTGTACCGAAGCGTCCCGCCGGAACCGTGTCCGATGAGCGGGTGGGCTTATGAGCTGGCCCGAACTCATCTCGAACCTCGGCTTCCCGATCGTCGTCTCGCTCTATCTGCTCCACCGGATTGAGACGCGCCTTGAGCGCATGATTCAACTGCTCGAACGTCTCGACTCGACCTATCCATCTGAATTGTAATCCATCCCCGAAAGGAGCCATCCCCCATGGCCGTATTGACTGAAAAGAAAGCCACGCTCGTCTTGACGACGCACCACGATTTGAACAGTTTGAAACCGACGAAGAAAACGCAGCGCTTCGGTCCGATTCGGGCGGCGCTCACGGCTGACAATGCCGAGGCGTTCGGTCACCTCATGCTCGACTTGACTGAGCAAGAAGATTTCACCGTGTCGGTCGTTCGCGAATACGATCTCGTCTAATCACACCCACATCCAAGGAGGACTAACCCATGACTGACACTAAAGTAGAAATCGCATTTTTGGACATGTTCAATAAAGTATCGCGCTTCCGTTTGAATAACGTGAAACAACCCGTCGACGCGTTGAAAGTGCAAGCGCTCGCCGACTTCATGGTCGCCAATGACCCGCTCGGCAAGAGCGTCGTCAAATGGACGGAGATTAAGATGATTGAAGGCACACAGACCGTGTTAAACGTCCAATAATGAGTTGAAAAGATGACTGATTGTTCAGTCATCTTTTTTTATTTTGGTCAATCCGCTTTAGATTCCTCGACGTCAAGACGATATAGGAAGAAACGTTGCATGCGAGAGGGGAAAATACATATGTCAGTGAAACAGAAGTGGACAGCGTTACGGAACCGTTTGAACGTCCGGCGCTTTCAATGGAAACCGAAACGACGAAAGCCGAGCACGCGTGAAGGAAAACGAGCGACCGGCACGAACCTGACCATCCGTCAAAAGCTATGGGGACTCGTCATTCTCGCGCTCCTCATGGTCGCAGGTGTCGGCGGCTACTCACTCTTGTCGCTCGCCGATGCGAACCGTCAAGGCGATGACATCGTCAACAACTGGAACAAAGGGCTCGACTACGCCCACGAGCTGAACACGCTCGCGGCGAACTATCGCGCGCTCGAGCTCGAACACATCGTGACGGATGACGCGGCCGCGAAAGAAGAATTGATGACCGCGATGAAAGAGATTCGGACACGCATCAATGAAATCGCCCCGAAATATGAACAGACGGCGACGGGTGAGACGGACAAAGAGCTGTTCGCCAACTTCAGTAAGCAGTGGGAGATGTATCAACGCGTGTCGGATAACATGCTCATTTTCAGCACGTCTGGCAACAACGGCATGGCCCGCTCTTATTACGACGCCCAGTCCCAATCGACATACGATAACTTCACACAGCGGCTGACCGAGCTCGTCGACTACAACTCGGAAGGATCGCAGCGTGTCGGAGCCGACATGGAACGTGAGTTTCAACAGTCGCTCATCGCGCTACTTGCGGTGACAATCGGTGCGGTCGTACTTCTGTTGTTCCTCGGACTGAGTCTATTGCGCTCAATCATCAAACCGATGCGGGTGTTACAAGAGAAGTTTGACAAGTTGGCCTCACAAGGCGGCGACTTGACGATGGCCATCCCGGTCACGTCGAACGACGAGATTGCACAAGTGAGCCGTTCGTTCAACACGTTCCTCGCGACGCTACGCGACATCATGATCGACGTCGACAAGACGGCAAAAGTCGTCCTCGTCTCGTCAAAAGAAGTGGCGGCGGAAGTGACACAATTGAGCCGTTATATGGAAGAGACGTCAGGCACGGTCGAGGAATTGACGGCCGGTATGGAAGAGACGGCCGCTTCGTCGCAAGAGATGAGCGCGTCGACGGTCGAGATGGGCGGATCCATCGATACGATCGTCGACCTCTCGAACGAGAGCGCCAAGACAGCGAGCGATGTCGAGCGCCGGGCCCATGCGCTCCGTGAGCAGGCTGTTGCCTCGAAGACGGAAGCGAACACCATCATCGACAAGAAGCGCATCGAGCTCGACGACGCCATCCAAGGGGCGCAGTCGGTCGAACAGATTCGCGTCTTGACGAGCGCCATCTTGACCATCGCCGACCAGACGAACTTGCTCGCCTTGAACGCATCGATCGAGGCGGCCCGGGCCGGGGATGCCGGGCGCGGCTTCGCCGTCGTCGCCTCGGAGATTCGTAAGCTCGCCGAGAACTCGCGCCAGACGGTGAACGAGATTCAAGCGGTATCGCATACGGTCATCGACTCGGTCGCCCGGCTCAATACAAGCTCGGCCGATATGCTGACGTTCCTCGACACGAAAGTGCTCGCGGATTACGACCGGCTCGAGGAGTCGGCCACTCAATATGAGGCAGATGCGACCGTGTTCGGCCAGACGGCAGAGACGTTCGAGACGAACGCGCTCCAACTCCGTCATATGACCGATAGCATCCTCCACGTCATCCAAGAAGTCGCGACGACCGTGACCGAAGGGGCGGACGGGACCCAATCGATTTCGGAGAAAGTCCAACTGTCCGTCGAGCGTTTCAACGACGTGCAGGCACGGATGCAGGAGACCGAACAACGTGCGGTCGAACTATCGAATCGCGTGTCACAGTTCAAGTTATGAAGCTAGACCGTAGCCCCATGCTGCGGTCTTTTTTGTGGCAAAAATGTGGAGTGGAAATTAGGAAATGAGGTCAATGTTCAAATGAATGTGCGAGAAGATTGGAAAACCGTTTGCGCAATCCGATAAAACCCATGTAGTTCCAAAAAAAGAGAGATAGAGGTGGGAGAGGACGCGTTCCTCGAAGGATTATGAAACGATTCAATCAACTGTCATTGACTCAAAAATTGTTTAGCGGCATCGGCTTGATTTTGCTGTTCGTCACGCTCGGCATGGGCTATAACCTATGGACGTTGCAGAACATGACGAGCCAATATGAAGAGATGATTCGTCATGATGTCATGAAGATGAAAGCGGCCGACGACTTATCGCTTGGGATGACGCGTCAAGCGTACGGCATCCGAGGCTATATTCTCGTCCAAGATGACGAACGCCGTGCCCAAATTGAACGCGGCGCCAAAGAAAAGAAAGAGGCGCTCGAACAATTGCTCGCCCTGTCGAAGACAGATGCCGAGACGAAAGAACTCGAGAGCATGCTCTCTTACGCGAACGGCTATGACGACTTGGCGCAAGAAGTCATCGTCGCGGCCGATAATCAAGATCAGGACAATATCGATCGCCTCACACTCCGCCTCATGCCGGACGTAACGGCATCGATTTCGGAGACAGGCGAACGGTTGCAAGCCGAGACCGAAGCGACGATCGTTGAGAAACAACAAGAGCTCGAACGCCTTGGCGGACAAGCTTTCCTCTACTCGACTGGGATTGCCCTTCTTATCTTGTTGCTCACGCTCGGGGCTGGTTATATGCTCCAACGCATGGTGACCGTACCGCTCCGTCAACTATCGGACGAGGTCGGCATCGTCGCCGACGGCGATTTGACGCGCGCCGACCTGCAGGCGCTCACACGCGATGAAATCGGTGAGTTGATGATTGGCTTCAACCAGATGAAAGGCAACCTTCGCGAACTCATCGACGAAGTGAGCAGAAACGCCCAAGAAATCACTGCCCAGTCAGAAGAACTGTATGCGAGCACGGAAGAGATGTCTTCGCAGACAGAAGAGACGACGCGGATGATTGAACAAGTCGTCGGCGAAACGGTCAACCAGGCAGCGGCGGCCTCGAAGAGCGGGCAAGCGGTCGCAGCGGCCGATGAGGGCGTCGAGCGAATCGCCACATCAATCGGGACAATCAGTCAAGACGTCCAGACGAGTCTGAAGCTCGCCGAACGCGGCGAACAGACGATTCAACAAGCGAAGCAAGAAGTGCTCGCGCTCGAATCGGAGACGGTCACGACCGGACAATCAATCACAGCGTTGAAACAACAGTCGGACGAGATCGCCCTCATCACCGAGGTCATCCAGTCGATTACCGACCAGACGAACCTGCTCGCTTTGAACGCGGCCATCGAAGCGGCTCGCGCTGGTGAGCAAGGGAAAGGCTTCGCCGTCGTCGCCGAAGAAGTACGGAAACTTGCGGAACAGTCGAAACAATCGGCGTCCCAAATCGCCGGCTTAATCGAATCGATTCAAGCACAGTCGACCGCGGTGCTCGAGCGTCACGCCATCAGCGCCCGCCGCGTCGAGACGAACACGACGTTGCTCGAAGAAGCGACGGCGTCGTTCCAACAGATCGTCGGGCAATTGCACGCCTCGGTCGAGAACACGGAACAGATTCGTGTCGCCTCGAATGAGATTGCAATCACAACGAAACAAGTCGCAACAGCTGCGATTCATATGGCGAGTGACAGTGAAGGCACGGCCGAGACGATGCGCAGCGTCGGAGAGACGGCCGACGCCCAGCTCGCGATGATTCAAGAGTTGAACGGCGTCGCCGAGTCGCTCGGCAATATGACCAGTGACTTGCAGACGCTCATCGGACGTTTCCAAACATAAGACGGACCGTCCTTTCCTGTTCTAGGGAAAGGACGGTTTTTGCGTGTTGTCAGGATTGACGAGAGGGTGTTACGGGAATTGCGGGAGAGAGACAACATCTCGACTAACATGAAAAGGGGACGCATTATGAAATATACCGTCATCACAGGAGCAAGTTCAGGTATTGGCTATGAAGCAGCGAAATTGCTCGCCAAGCAAGGGAAGTCACTCGTACTCGTGGCACGCCGCCACGACGAGCTTGAGAAGTTGCGGAACGAAATCAAGGCGATTGCACCGAAGAGCGATGTCATCATCAAGGCCAAAGACTTGTCATACAGCGAGAACGTATACGGGCTGTATGAATCGCTCGCCGATCTCGACATCGAGACGTGGATCAACAACGCCGGGTTCGGGGACTCGAATTTCGTGAAGGACGTCGAGGTCGGGAAAATCGAGAACATGATCCGCTTGAATGTGGAGGCGTTGACGGTGCTGTCGAGCCTGTACGTCCGCGACTATCATAACGTCGAAGGGGCGACGCTGTTGAACGTCGCATCGGTCGTTGGCTATCACATCGCCAAAAAAGGCGTCACGTATAGCGCGACCAAATTCTTCGTCAGCGCGTATACGGAAGGGCTTGCCCGCGAGCTCATGAACGATGGAGACAAACTGCGGGCGAAAGTGCTCGCACCGGCTGCGACGGAGACGGGCTTTGCCAACCGTGCCCGCGAAGAGGACGACTTCGACTATAGCCAAAACGTCGAGAAGTATCATACGGCCGAAGAGATGGCCGGGTTCTTAGTGCAACTGCTCGAAAGCGATCAAGTCGTCGGCATCGTCAACCACGAGGACTACTCGTTCGAGTTGCGTGGACCGATTCATCCGTATATGTGATCAAGTCAAACAAAAAAACAAACAGGGGTCCCGTCACCGACATGTGGTGGCAGGACCCCTGTTCAGATTTAATCAAGACGAGCGCATCGAATCCCCGTAGCCCCCGGTTAAGCGGTGCGTGAGCCGGTGATACCAATAGCGGAGGCGCAAACGGTATACATACAGTTTGGACGTGTTCGGCAAGACGACGTTGTCGATATAATCGGCGAACATGGCGCGGAACATGTGGTCCTCACTGTCGTCATACGTCGCACTCCACATGCCGTGCTCTTCGACCTCGAGCAACATCGCGATTGTCTCGTCATCGAGCTGATGGTTGTCTTCCGGCAACCGTTTGACGAGCATCTCGACCCGATGGCTGCAGATGGACGCATAAAGCGAGTGGGCGCGAGGGTTGCGCGGGTTAGCGTTCAAGTATCCGATGGCCACCTTGAGGAGCTCATCGTTCATCTCGAGTGGAATCTCATCATACACTTGGAAGAATTCGAGCAACATCGGCACCGTCTCTTCGTTGAACCCGGCGAGCCGGACGTAATGCATCAAATGGAGACCGGCCTCCCCATAAAACTTACGATTGAAGTAATGGACGGCGATGGTGCGTTGGACGATTGGCACGTCCGGATAGCGTTCGACGGCCCGAAGGAAATGTTGCTCGGCCTCGAACAAGAAATTCGTATCGTCGCTCAAGATGCCATGGAGACAGTGGATCATGTAATGGTCGCCTTTTGCGCTCGCGGCTTCGAGCACGTCGCGGGCCTGACCGAACTCGCCTTCACGGATGAGCGGATATGCCCGCATCGCCGGAAAAAACGGGTCGTCCGGAAAGTTTGTCTCGCCGCGGACGACGAGCGACTCGATCGCTTCAGCGTTATAGTCGTCAATCATTTCTTCAAGGAGCATCATCTCGAGGAAGGTGCGTTGAAAGTCTGGATGGTGTAAATCGATGGTGTGTTTCATGAGGGTCCCTCCCGGCGTAAATGAGTGTTGCTTCATTATACCGAGCATTCGGACGAACGAGTAGAGTTATTTCAAAAAATGGGAAAAGAATAGGGAAGGATTTCCGAGGAAATGGAGGGATGGAGATGGTCACGTTCACGGGTTATATTGTCGAACTCGAACCGACGCGGATGCGGGTCGCGCCGAACTTGGATGCCGAGCCGTTCGATGGGATCGTATTTCACTGGGAGGGGCCGTTGCGAGAGGACGAGACACCGCTCGCCGTCGGACAACAGGTGCGCGTCGAACATGATGAGAAGATGACCCGCTCGCTTCCGCCCCAGGCGACGGCGCATCGAATTGATGTGCTATGATGAGACCGAGGTGAACGAAATGGGACAGTCAAATTTCTTATGGATGGGTGTCGTCATCGCCATCAGTGCGCTCATCGTCTGGTTGTTGCAGGACGTGATGCCATTTTGGATGTTGTCGATTATCCTGCTCCTATTCGGGGCCGCGGTCGGCAACGTGCAGCGGCGCACGCGAAAAGACACGTAAAAAAGCACGTCATCATTCCGATGGCGTGCTTTCTTCATCTTCAGTTTCAACTGCAGTCGGCTCGTCTGTGGCTTCTTCGGGCGCGTCATCGGCGACCGGTTTCTCCTTGACGACGGGCGGCGTCTCTTTCTTGTCAGGTTTAGCGGTGGCTTTCGGCTTGTCTTGTTTCTTGACTGGTGCCGCCTCCGTTTCTTTTTCTTGAACTGCCGGCTGTTCCGGCTCGACCGGTTCGGCCGGTTCGGTCACGGGGACGTCAGGCTCGGTCGGTTGCTCCGTGACGGGAGGGGCCTCCGATTCTTCAGCAGGTTGTTCCGGTTCGGCTGGTGCTTCCTCTTCAACCGGTACCGGTTCTTCTGCTGGCTCCTCGGTTTCAGTTGGAGCTTCGGGAGCAGCTTCTGGTTCCGGTGTCGGTTCCGGTTCTGGAGCTGGAGCGGGTTCTGCCGGCTCTTCTCGTTTTGGGACCGGTGTGATCGGTGCGATCGGTGCGAGTTCAGCGGCCGGGGCACTGCGTTTTGTCGTCGGTGGCGGGGCCGGTGTGTCTGACTCGAGGAACGACAGTACGTCTTGTTCGAACAAGGCGACCGGGAGCGTCTTCGTCACCAAGTGAAGGCCGAGCACTCGTCCATTGGCCGTGACGATCGGGCTGCCGATGGCGCGGTTCGGTAAATCGAATTCGCGGCGATAGCTGTCTTCTTCGAACGTGAGCGTTCCTTCAATCTGTTCGTCCGGTGCGAGTGTCAACACCGATTCGTCTGGTCCGACAATCGCGTGACTGAACGAGAACGGGGTCGCTTTTACTTTTTCGATGCGGATGACGGCGATGGCGTCAGTCCGGCCGATGACCGTTCCATTCACCGTCTTGTCACCATGTTTCATCGTGACGCGGGTGATGCCGGCGACGTTATGGGCCGCCGTCAATACATCTTGCGGGCTAATCAAAAACCCGGTACCCGTGCCGACGGTATACAGGCTATCTTGCATCGTCTCAAGGTCGACGGTAGTGGCACCATCGGCTGAGACCGTGTCTTTCGTGATGTTCAAATCGACTTTGTCGGCGAGTGAATCACTCGAGCGCGGGCTGTCGGTAAGATAGGCGTTCGTTAAAAACGAGACGAATGCGATGAGTGCAATGACGATGGGGACAGCAATCCATTTCAAGCGACGTGGGCGATGGCCACACGTCGGACAAACAGTGGTTTTCGAGCGGGTCTTCGCTCCGCAGCGTGGACAAGTCACGGGATGACACCTTCCTTCATACACATAGATGATATGCCTATTCCTCATATGAAGCAGGGGTAAACAAATATTTGTTGGGGCACACACATTTATCTGGATTTGGACTGACTTTTTTTAAAACGGGAATGGGTTAGAGTAACGTTTCAGAAAGGGGAAACCGACATGCAGCCCTTTTGGACGACCCGTGCCTTCCGTTCCTATTCGATGAGTCGAGCAATATGATATGCTGTTGAAAATGACAGTAGGGATGGGATTAGATATGAAGTTCGTCGTATTATTCGGTCCACAAGCCGTCGGCAAGATGACGGTCGGACAAGAGCTCGCCAGCATCACGGGTTTAAAGCTGTTCCATAACCATATGACGATTGATCTCGTCAGTCCGTTCTTCAGTTATGGGACGGACGAAGGCCGCCGCCTCGTCCAGCTGTTCCGCCACGAATTGTTCGAAGCGGTCGCGAAAAGTGACTTGGACGGAATGATTTTCACGTTCGTCTGGGCGTTTGATTTAGTAGAGGACTGGGCGTATATCAAACAAGTGACCGACCTGTTCGAGTCGAACGGGGCCGATATCTACTACGTCGAGCTCGAGGCGGACATCGAAGAGCGGCTGATCCGCAACCAAACGGAGAACCGGCTGACACATAAGCCGACGAAGCGGGATATCGCCTGGTCGGAAGGTGAGTTGAAGCAGACGGCGACGCTCTATCGATTGAACTCACAGCACGGGGAACTCGACGTCGACAACTATTTGCGCATCAACAACACGCATCTCGATGCGGCGACGGTCGCTGAACGAATCAAACAACATTTCCAGCTATGACAAAAGCGAGTCCCGCATAAGGACTCGCTTTTGTTATGCCCACCAATCGGGGCGGTGATAGGAGGTGAGCAGGTCTTTCTCGACGAGACGTGCATCGAGGTAAGACGTGACGCTCGGGAGTATGGGATCGAGATCGGCCGGGTGGACTATGACCTCAATCGAGTCTCCAGGTTGAATCGCATCGAGCGTCTCTCGTGTGACGCCGTCACCGTAGAACGCGTCCTGAGACGCTTAGAGATGCGAAAAACATCGCCTAAATAAGTTGAATTGTGGTAAACGCGCTTCATACGCATCGAATAGCTGAATCAATCTTTACTCATCTTGGATGAGTGGATTCATCAAGCCGGCGGGATAGGCGTCGTGGTGCGAACCTGAGATAATCTCTTGAATCGCGAGTTGTTCAAACGTCTTCAAATTTGTGATGAATCCTTTGATTGGCAGCGGGAGTGACCCGATGGTGATTGGAAGCGGACCTGACTTCGTGATGACGGCGTCGTCAGGTGAATTTTGATGACGATACGGCAAGATTCGTAAAGTTAACGAGCCAAGCGTCCGGGCAAATTACGGCCATCTCATTGGCGAGCTCAATCAAGACCAGAATCGTACGGAACGCTTTTACCAAGCCGGCTGGCACCGTTCATCGCCGTACAAGGGAAGCGCGGTCGAGTATCGTTCATCCCATGGCAGGTCGCACCGGGCATCACGAAAAACCAGGCCGAGCACTCGCTCTTTCAGACGTTGTCACAAGTCCATGACGTCCATGTCGCCAAGACGACGGAGGCGCTCGAGATTGCCCTCGCTGATGAGAAAGTGAGTGGGCTGCTCGACTGTTCACTCGGTACGCCGTGTTTCTATATCGAGACGGTGACCGAGGACGCCTCTGGACGTACGATTGAATATTCACGTTCCTACTTTAGAGGGGATAAGACGAGCTTCGTCATCGAGCGGAGCTATTCTTGAACACGCCACAGTCTGGCGTGTTTTTTTGTATGGATTAAAGGGGTTTCGCATCCGGCAGCCATGGATGTCTCTCATTCATTGAAACGAGAAGCTATGTTGCGTACAGTTAGAAGTAGAAAGGTGGGGGTAGGATGTTATTCAAAAAGAAAACAGCAGAAGAAGCGGCAGGAACGAAACGGTTTCAAGTAAAATTGACGGAACAACTGCCGGAACTCGGGCAAATCACCATCCTCGTTGATACGGCCACCGGCGTGAACTATATCCAGACATGGGTCGGGACAGGTGGTGGCATCACACCGCTACTCGATGCGAATGGTGATGTTGTCGTCGAGGAAGGGTACCGATCGTGATGTCACTCAGCACCAATCGGCTGACGTTACGGCGGGTGATAGCGGACGATGCGCCGCACCTGTTGGCGTATTTATCGAAACCTGAAGTCGTCCGCCATATGGGACTCGACCCGTTCACGTCGTTAGAGGATGCGTTAGAAGAGATTGCCTGGTACGACTCAATTCTCGAGGAAGGGACAGGTGTCCGCTGGGGCATCACGTTGACCGGGCAAGACGAGGTCATCGGCAGTTGCGGATTTTTGAACGTTTCAGCGAAGCACCAGAGGGCAGAAATCGGGTTTGAGCTCAGCTCGGATCATTGGGGAAGAGGTATTGCTGGTGAGGCGCTCCGAGCGGTCGTTCGTCATGGGTTCACACAACTCGGGTTCCATCGTATCGAGGCGCTCGTCGAGTCGGCGAATACCGCGTCACAACAGCTCCTCGAACGGGTCGGATTTACGCGAGAAGGGTTGCTACGGGGGTATGAGTTAACGCAAGGGAAATATGACGATTTGTATATGTATTCATTGCTTGAGACAGACAGCATGACATGATGGGGGACGACACCGATGCAGATTATTGAATTCAAAAACGTGAGTCATGGAGACATTTTACATAACGTGTCCGGTTATTTCCGGGAAGGACGCATCACGACGTTCGTCGGCCCGAGCGGTGCCGGCAAGACGACGTGCCTGAAGCACATCAACGGTCTGTTATCACCGGACGCCGGCGCGATTTACTTCAAAGGGGAGAACATCGATTCGATTGACGTTATCGAACTGCGCCAGCGAATCGGCATGGCGTTTCAAAGCGCGCCGATGATTGACGGGACGGTGTACGACAACATGAACTTGCCGAAAGCCATCTTCGGGGAGACGCTCGAACGGGAGCGGGCGGCGGACCTGTTACAGAAAGTCGACTTGGGCGGAATCTCGCTCGACCAACCGATCAAGACGTTGTCGGGCGGGGAACGGAGTCGTGTCGCCATTGCCCGGACGCTCGTCAACAAGCCGGACGTGCTGTTGTTGGACGAGATTACGGCGAGCCTCGACTATCGGACTGTGAAAGAGATTGAGAGGTTGATTGTGAGACTGCAAAAAGACTTCGGGGTCACCGTCGTCTGGATAACGCACGACTTGGATCAGGCCCGGCGTGTCAGTGATGACATGTGGTTTTTGCGAAACGGGGAATTGATTGAATTCGGCGACGCGACGTTCATCGACGAGTCCGACAATCCGATGATCGGTCGTTTCGTGAGGGGGGAAGAGTTATGACGTTCATCGAACTGATGACCTCATTGATTTTCGTCGCCATCCCGCTCGGTTTGGCGCTGTTCTTGAAACTCGGGCTCGAACGCGACATCTTGATTGCGACGGTGCGGTCAATTGTTCAGTTGCTCATCATCGGCTACATTTTGACGTTCGTCTTCGAGAGCGACAGCCCGGTGTTCATGTTGCTCATGATTCTCTTGATGATTGGAGCGGCGACACAGAACATCATCAAGAAAGGGGACGGTATCCCTGGCATCACATGGATGATTCTGCTCACGCTCGTCACGGTCGAGACGCTGACGATGGGCCTCATGCTCGGACTCGGCATCATCCCGTTTGAGCCGGAGAAAGTCATCCCAATCAGCGGCATGGTCATCGGGAACTGTATGGTGTTGTCGCTCCTGTTCTTGAACAAGTTCAAAGACGAGGTCGAGCGGAGCGATGAAGTGATTGAGCTCATCTTGTCGTTCGGCGGCACACCGAAAGCAGCGATTGAGCGCAGTTTGAAGAGCGCCATCCGCACGAGCATGATTCCGACCGTCGAGGCGCAGAAGACGATGGGGCTCGTACAACTACCGGGTATGATGAGCGGACTCATCATCGGCGGGGCCGACCCGATGGAGGCGGTGTTGTATCAGTTGCTCATCTTATTCCTGATCTTGACGACCGCATCGATTTCGGCGGTCATGGTCGGCTATCTGGCGTATCCGCGCCTGTTCAACCAAAAACTTCAGTTCGTCGGCTTGACGTATCGAAAGGGGAAAACGACATGATTCAAGGCATCCATCACGTGCAAATCACGATTCCGAAAGGAGAGGAAACACGAGCCCGTGCGTTCTATTGTGGCGTGCTCGGTCTTCCAGAAATCGAGAAACCGGCGTCACTTCAAGGACGGGGCGGGTTTTGGCTCGAGGTCGGCGACCAGAGCGTCCACGTCGGCACCGAGGACGGGGTTGACCGACTGTCGACAAAAGGACACGTCGCCTACGCCGTGACCGATTTGGCGGAATGGGGACAGAAGCTCGAAGCGGAAGGGATTGAGCGGCTCACGGGCATCCCGATTCCTGGATTCGACCGGTTCGAGTTCCGCGACCCGTTCGGCAATCGAGTCGAGATGATTCAAGCCCTCTGAATGGAGAGTGCCCGCTGTGGGTGATTTTTTTTCGTTCAAGAGATCCCGAACAGTTCGATGACAGCTTTCCAATTGGAAGGATAGGCGTTGCTGCCCTCATGTTGATGCAACAGTTTGCCGTGACGGTTCACGGTGAAGTTCCATTGCGTCCCGTCCATCGTGAAACACCCTTTTTCCTCGAATACTTCAGGCCAGCGATGTGAGACGAGCGACACGAATCGCTCATGGACGCGGAAGGCATCTGTTTCGTTGTACCAACCGGAACGGGGAATCGCCGTGCATAAATCGAACTCTTCACGCCAGATGATTTCCCGCTTGACCGCGCCATCTTCAAAAAACGTGAAGGTGGACTCGTTATGGACGCCGAAGCCCCCGACCGTGAACGTGGCGGTGACGGTCGGTTTCTTTTTACGGATGGCATCGAGCGGGATGGTCGGCTCGAACGTCAATTTCGCTTCGCGCGACCTTTTGAGGGCCAGCTGTTCTTCTACGGAACGCCTCGGACGAACGGATTGAAACCATTGCGGTTGTTTGTGTTGACTCGTGTTCATCTTCCTTTCACCTCATCGGATGGCTTGATTATAAGCAAAATGAACATGAGGGGTATGTACAAAAATGAATCAGGTACGACAAAAGGGAGTGTCGATTGGGACACTCCCTTTTGAGGTGACGATTTAGTTTCAAGAAGGCGGAACGATTGTCCCTTGATGGAACCGCATCTTCCATTGGCCATCCACGTTCACCCAAATCGAACTGCGCAAGGCGATGCGTCCGGTGGAGTGGTCTTCGGTCCGATACGTGGCCAGGACGACGTCGTCTTGAACGGTCTCCAGTGCGAAGTCGGATAGGGTGATGTGAATCTCGCCGAGGTCCATCGTGGCGGCAGATGCCGTCCGATATAACATGCGTCCCGAACTGCCGATTTCAAAAAAATTATCCGTGAGTAGACGGTGCAAGTGCTCAGGCGATGTGCGCACGTCGGTCGTCAGTAATGCCCGTTCCTGTTGTTCGATTAAGTCAGCCAGCATGTGGTTGCTCCTCCCGTTTTCCAAGATTCATGACGATGACGCCGAGTACGATGACGATCAGGCCGATGCTGTTCAAGGTCGACAGTACTTCCCCGTACACGAACACCCCGATCAGCCCGGTCGCGACCGTGCCGAGCCCGGCCCAGACGCTATAGGCAATGCTGAGCGGGATGGTTTTCAAGACGATGCCCATCAACGTGAACGAGATGGCGAAGCTGATTAAGAGAACGAGACTCGGGAACAGATTGGTGAATCCATCCGACAGCTTCAACATCGACGTCCCGAGCACCTCGAACGCAATCGATACCAGTAAGATTCCGTATGATTTCATGATTCCCCTCCTCATAGTTTCATCAAGACGAGTCCGATGATGACAAGCCCGATGCCCATGACGGTCTGAACCCGGACTTGTTCCTTGAAGACAAGGAAGCCGATTAGCGCCGTTGCCGCCGTGCCGACCCCGCTCCAAAACGCATAGGCGAAACTGAGTGGGATGGAAAGAAGGGCGAGCGACAACAAATAAAAAGCCGTCACGTAACCGAAGGCGACACCGAGAACGGGCAGGCGACTCGTTGTCGTCGCGTTCAGCTTCAACATGCTCGAACCGAACAGTTCAGAGACGATGGCACCGACGAGATAGACGAAGCCCATGTTACGATTCTCCTTTTGACAGCGCGTCGCACTTTTGTCGGATGATGCGGGCGGCCCGGTCTTTGAACGCAGCGCTATAGCCGTATGTCAACGCGAACCAAAACCCATCGCAGAGCAGTCGAAGCTCGAGCACGCGATCAGCGTCAGGACCATCCGCGGCGAACTGTTCATCCCATCGTTTGGCGGCGTCATTCCAAAGCTTTCCGCTCGCATCTTCTTGGGATGAGATGAAGACGGCAATCAAGTCGGCATCACCATCGCTATAATCGAGCGTCGCGAGGGCGTAGGCGCGTGTGAACGGGTAAGGACCATCCAACTCGGTTTGATGATGGACGATCCGATTTTTAAATTCATCGAGCGCCATTCTATTCATCTGCTGTAACAGGTTGCCCTTGCTTTCAAAGTGGTATAAGACGCCACCTTTCGTGATGCCAGCGCGTTTGGCTAAGTGGTCCATCGACAGTTGTTGAATGCCTTCGGTTTGAATGATCTGTGCGGCGGTCCGCAGTAACAATTGTTTTTTACTCATGTGTTTCCTCCCACTATACTGAACGGTCAGTATAGTGAATGTATCAGACTAGAGGTGGGTTGTCGAGATGGATACATGAATGGGATAATTAGGAAAAGGGGGGAGAGATGATGGGTTCACATTTGATGCACCTCGTCATCGCGAATGAGGTGTTGGCGCATTTGACAGATGTCGATCGCACGGCTTTTTTGTTGGGAAATCTTGCGCCCGATGCGACGACGTCTAAACAAAACACTCACTATTACGCGGGACGGCATGAGGATATGACAAGACGGCTCGACCTTAATCAATATTGGATGGACAGTGTGGACGAGAATCAATCGTTCCGCCTCGGCTATTATTGCCATCTCGTCGCGGATGAGATTTGGTTGCAGGGGTTCTATAAATCCTGGCTCAAGCAAGTCATTACGAAAGACCCAGAAAAGCAGGCGATGTATTATGCCGATTTTGATGCGTATAATGCACGCCTAGCTCAACGACTAGGTGTCTTCGATTTCACTTCGTTGAAAAACCATGCGACGAATGAACTACGTGAACTCGTCGTGAAAGTCGAGCGGGATGCGAAGGCAACAGAGGAAGGGACGTATACGATGTTTTTGCCACACCAGCTCGATAGTTACGTCGAGACGTGCATCCTTCGTTGCCGACAGATGGTTCAACAGAAAAGTGAGGTGACCACATGACACAACGCCGCTATGCGCCGCTCTACGTAACGTTTGGACTTTCGATCCTGACAATCGTGTCGCTGTTCACTGTGAACGCTCGTTTTTTTCCGAATTTGTACTTTATGACGGCCATCTGGGTGTATATCGCTTTAGATATCGCCTTGATCGCCACATTGATTTGGGGCCTATTCTCGAAAGAGAAGATGGTACGCGTGTTCAGCCTCGTTGGGAATCTTGGGTTAATCGTGCCGCTATCGATTTGGATTTTTCTGTTGTTGCTTGCTAATGGGATTTCGGAAGCATGAGGGGTGATAAATCAAACGTGCCATTTTTGATGCGTCCTGTTCCGTTTTTCATCTTGCTCGCATTGTGCGGACCGCTCGCATTAGCGCTTGTCTTGATTTATTGGCGCGATTTGCCAGAAGATAGGCGCGGTTCCCATATGATTATGTCTATCTTGTTCTCACTCATGTTCATCTCAAAAATTCTTCCGAACGGTATTTTGCAAATCATCGTCTTCTCATTCACATACACACTTGTTTTATTTATCACCTACAGCATTTGGGGTCGGAAAAGAAAACGAGAAAAAGAATAGCCGTATTAATCTGGAAAGTAGCCACACAAGCTGCTTTCTTTTTTTGTTCGCATTAGATAGAGAGAATAATATTTCCATTTCCAATTTGAAAATTTGGCATTGCACAACCTTTTTTTGTTTGTTATGCTTCTCAATGAAAACGACAATGATAATCATTATCAGTGAGAAAGCGTCAGTATCCATACATAGAGCAGAATCGTGAAACGGTTGCGGACTCACTGAGAAGGTCGTCATTCAAAAACAGATACACAGGGAGATGGAAAGAATGGGGAAATGGAAAGCAGCAGTCATGCTCACATCACTCGTCTTCACGCTAGCCGCATGCGGTAGCACGGATGAGACGAAAGACGCAGGAAGCGCGGAAGCGGAGACGGCACCGAAGACAGTTGAAATCACGGACGCACATGGAACAATCGATGTGCCTGTCAACCCGGAGAAGGTCGTCGCGCTCGACAACCGAACGTTCGAGACGCTCTCAGATTGGGGCATCGACTTAGTCGCGGCACCAATCGGATTGATTCCAGCGGACTTGCCTTATAAAAACGATAAAGACATCGTAGACGTTGGGATGCACAATGAGCCGAACTTAGAAGCGATTGCTGGCGTGGATCCGGATGTCGTCATCGTCGGACAACGATTCGCTGACTACTACGAAGACATTAAAAAATTGGTCCCGGAAGCGGCCGTCATCAACTTGGACATCGAGCTCCCCGAAGATGCGGGTACGCCAGGAGAAATCTTGGTGGAAGGTTTTGAGACGACGACGCGTTCACTCGGTCAAATCTTTGAAAAAGAAACGGAAGCAGATGAGCTCATCGCGAGCTTCGAAGCATCGATCGACAGTGTAAAAGAAGCATACGATAGTGAAGACAAGGTGATGTCAGTCATCGTTTCAGGCGGCGATATCGGATTCTCGGCGCCGAACACAGGTCGTGTCTTCGGACCGATGTATGACATCTTTGACTGGACACCTGCCCTCGAAGTAGCGAAAACGACAGGTGACCACCAAGGGGATGAGGTATCGGTTGAAGCGATTGCTGAGAGTGACCCGGATTGGTTGCTCGTCCTCGACCGTGATGCGGCGATTACAAGTATGGAAGACGCTGTACCTGCAGCGGACGTGATTGATAACGCACCGGCACTCCAAAAAACGAAAGCCGTGACAGACGAAAAAATCGTGTATGCGCCAAACGATACGTACATCAACGAGTCGATTCAAACTTATTCTGAACTATTTAACGACATCGCAGCCGCGCTTTCGAAGTAAGGGAGTCACGTTGTGCAAAAACCAATGACAGCAAGGGTTGAGACATTGTCTCAGCCCTCCTTTTCTAACATATGGACGAAGTCCTTTATCGTAGCAATGCTTGTGGTGTTCATATTGGCGGGCCTTTCGCTCGTGACCGGCGTCTATGACATTCGTCAAGAAGGTGGGTCGGACATGTTTTGGATCACCCGCGTCCCGCGTACGATTGCAATCATGTTGACCGGTGCCGCCATGGCGATGTCGGGACTGGTCATGCAACTGATCACGCAAAACCGTCTCGTCGAACCGACGACGACCGGGACACTCGAATGGGCGGGACTCGGCCTGCTCGCTGTGTATCTGCTCGTCCCGGCTCCGACGCTCATGATGCGGATGACGGGGGCAATCGTCTTTTCGTTCATCGGAACGATGGTCTTCTTCTGGTTTCTGCGCTCGGTCAAACTTCGATCGTCGTTGATTGTCCCGATTATCGGACTCATGCTCGGGGCGGTCGTCTCGGCCGTGTCGACGTTTCTCGGTCTATTCTTTCAAGCGAGCCAGACGATCGAAGGTTGGTTCGTCGGGTCGTTCGCATCGGTGCAGGTCGGACGTTATGAATACTTGTGGCTTATCATCCTCGTCACGTTCTTCATCTTCATCCTCGCGAATCGCTTGACGCTCGCTGGACTCGGAGAAGACATCGCGACGAGCCTCGGCGTCAACTACAACCGCCTCATCTTGATTGCGACGGGACTGATTGCACTCACGGTCGGGGTCGTGGCGACGGTCATCGGCAATCTGCCGTTTCTCGGACTGATCGTTCCGAACATCGTCTCGATGTTTCGCGGGGATGACCTGCGCAGCAACTTGCCGTGGGTGTGCGTCATCGGGATGGGAACGGTCCTCGTCAGCGATTTGATTTCGCGGACGATCATCATGCCGTTCGAATTGCCGGTATCACTCATTCTCGGGACGGTCGGATCAATTGTGTTCATCGCGATTCTCATGAGACAACGGAAGACGGGAGGGGTACGATGAGCACACTGATTGAAGAGAAGACAAAACAACGGGAAGCGTATGATGTCGATGGTCGATCCGTGCATACGGAAGAACGGTGTGCGACGGCGTTCCGTTCGAAACGAGAACAGCGCCGTTATTGGCTGTTCTTGACGTTCTTTGTCGTCGGGGGATTGCTCTGTGCGTTCGGGTTGCTCGTCTACAACAATCCGGTCCCGTTCGACTCACCGTCGTTCATCCCGGTCGTCGAGCGTCGGGTCGTCGCCGTCATCACGATGGCGATCGCCGCGCTCTGTCAAAGCATGGCGACGGTCGCGTTCCATTCGGTGACGAACAACCGGATCATCACGCCATCGTTGCTCGGGTTCGACGCGCTCTACTCGACGATTCAGACGAGCATGATCTTCTTCTTTGGTGCAGGGGCGTTAATCGGTTTTTCGGGAACCGGTGCCTTTTTGACCCAGGTTGGACTCATGGTGCTCATGAGTCTGCTCTTGTATGGCTGGCTCTTGTCAGGGAAATATGGCAATCTGCAACTCATGCTTCTCATCGGCATTATCATCGGGACCGGCTTGAACTCAGTGTCCTCGTTCATGCGCCGCATGCTCGCGCCGTCCGAGTTCGACGTCCTGCAGGCCCGTCTGTTCGGGTCGGTGATGCATGCCGATGCCGCCTACTTCCCGATTGTCATCCCAATCGTGATTGTCGTCGGGACGTTGTTGTATAGCTTCTCCAATCGCTTGAACGTCGTCGCACTCGGGAAAGACGTGGCGACATCGTTCGGGGTGAACCATCGCCGTAGCGTCATCTTTACGCTCGTCTTAATCTCGCTCCTCATGTCGGTATCGACGGCGCTGATTGGACCGTTGACGTTCTTCGGATTCTTGGTGGCGACGCTCAGTTATCAAGTGGCAGCGACGTACGATCATAAGTACGTGTTTCCGCTTTCGTTCGCGCTTGGCTTCTTCGTTCTGACGAGCGCGTATTTCTTTATGTATCACATTCTCAATACACCGAGTGTCGTGTCCGTCATCATCGAACTGTTCGGCGGCGTGATTTTCTTAGCGGTGATTTTAAGGAAGAGGTCGCTATGATTCAACTTGAACAAGTACAAAAATCGTATTCGGATGACGTCCAAATCGGACCGATCAATCTCGACATTCCGAAAGCTGGATTCACGTCGTTGATTGGACCGAACGGGGCTGGGAAATCGACGACGCTCATGATGATCGGCCGGTTGCTCGACTTGGATGAAGGTCAAATCCAAGTCGCAGGGATGGACGTGTCGAGCGCGAAATCGAAAGATTTGGCGAAAATCGTCACAATCTTACGACAAGAGAACCATTTCGTGACACGTCTTACCGTTCGTCAGCTCGCAGGCTTCGGACGCTTCCCGTACTCAAAAGGGCGGTTGACGCAAGAGGATGAACGGATTATCTCGAAATATATCGACTTCCTCGACTTGACGTCGCTCGAGCATCGCTATCTCGATGAATTGTCGGGCGGACAGCGCCAACGGGCGTACGTCGCGATGGTGCTCTGTCAGGAGACGGAATATGTTCTCCTCGATGAGCCACTCAACAACCTCGATATCGCTCGATCGGTCCAAATGATGGAGTACTTGCGCCACGTCGCCGACGAGTTCGGACGGACGATCGTCACGGTGCTCCATGACATCAACTTCGCAGCGAAATATTCGGACCGCATCTGTGCGATGAAAGACGGGAACATCGCCGCCTTCGGTACGGTCGAGGAAATCATGGATGCAGACATCCTATCTGAGATTTTCGAGACGAAATTGGAGATTATTCAAGGGCCTTATGGGCCAATCGCAGTCTATTAAAGAAAGGACGGGATTCGATGCAGATTTACTGGACACCGATTCAACAAGTCGTAGAGGAAGCAAAAGACACTTACACGTTCAAGCTTGAGCTACCGGCTGGCTTCACATGGGAAGAAGGGGCGCACACACACTTCGCGCTCGAGGGATTTAACAAGGAAGATCGACCGAACCGGACGTTGATTCGCCATATGTCGATTTCGACGTTCCGCCCGCTCGTGCTCGCGTATTTGGCGAACGGGGAAGGTGTGCCGCACCTCCACTCGTTGAACGTCGACTCGTCGAAAGAATATCTGTTTAACGATGTATTCGCGTCAACAGACGCCTTTACGGCTGAGTTTGTCGACAGTCGTCCAGACTATTACCAGAAGGTCGAGGCACTAGCGGCAGACCGGAATGGGCTGTTTTATGTGGTCGGCAGCGATGATTTCTTGCATGCGACGATTGCCGCGTTGCGTCAAAGCGGTGTCACGCCCGATCAAATCATGCTCGACAAGCATGACTTTCAATTTGAAGATTTCCTGAAAGCCTGACACTCAGACCGAGGATACGTTCCTCGGTCTTTTTGTATGGCAAATCTCAACGAAGCGCTCGAACAGGTCGCGTCCGTCCGGTGTACCAATCGACTCGGGATGGTACTGGACGCCATATGTCGGGTGTTCGGGATGCTCGAGTGCCATGATGACACCGTCCGTCGTGCGAGCGGTCACGATGAGATCCGTCTCCAAGACGACGAGCGAATGATAGCGCATGACCTCGCTCGGATTCCCATCGAACAAGACGCTCGGTATTGTCTCGATCACGGACGTCTTCCCATGCATGACTTGTTCGGCCCGTCCGACTGTCCCCCCGAACGCTTCGGCGATGACTTGATGTCCGAGACAGACACCGAGGATGGGGATGGTGCCAGACAAAGAGCGGACGACGTCGAGCGAGACACCGGCGTCGGCCGGACCACCTGGACCTGGGGAAATAATGATGCCGGCTGGGTTGAGGGCGCGTATCGCCTCGATTGTCAGTTCATCATTGCGGACGACCAAGACGTCGCTGAACCGGGCGACATCTTGATACACGTTGTACGTGAACGAGTCGTAATTATCGATGAGTAGAATCATGCGAACACCTCCAAAAGAGATTTGGCTTTATGCAACGTCTCTTCATATTCTGACA
Source organism: Exiguobacterium sp. E4787 (assembly GCF_018618375.1). NCBI lineage: Bacteria > Bacillati > Bacillota > Bacilli > Caryophanales > Exiguobacterium > Exiguobacterium sp. E4787. The sequence goes on from NZ_JACSLY010000011.1 coordinate 74,352, forward strand.
CCGGGTCCGAATCGTAGACGATACCGGCGCCCGCTTGGACGTAGGCCGTATCCCCTTGTACGACCATAGTCCGGATAGCGAGAGCGAAATCATAGCCGCCCCGGACGTCGAGATAGCCGACGGCCCCGGCATATACTTCGCGTTTCACCGTCTCCAATTCGTCAATCAGCTGCATCGCCCGAATCTTCGGGGCGCCGGAGACGGTACCGGCCGGGAGACAGGCGCGTAACGCATCAATCGGATTCAAGTCGTCACGGAGCTCGCCTTCGACCTCGGAGACGAGATGCATGACGTTTTTGAAGCGTTCGATTTCCATCTGTTTCGGAATTGTGACCGAGCCGACTTTGGCGACCCGGCCGATGTCGTTGCGGCCGAGATCGAGCAGCATCCGGTGCTCGGCGAGTTCTTTCTCGTCTTGAATGAGATCAGCGGCGTGACTCACGTCTTCTTCGATTGTCTTGCCGCGGGGGCGCGTGCCCGCAATAGGATTCGTCGAGACGCGATTGCCCTCGACGCGAACGAGACTCTCCGGGGACGCCCCGAGGACGATTGCCTCGCCCAGATCGATATAGAACAAGTACGGACTCGGGTTCTGTTTCCGGAGCGTCCGATAGAAGTGGAACGGGTCGCCGGTGAACGTCGCATCGATCCGTTGGGACAAGACGAGCTGGAACACCTCACCGGCGAGGATGGCTTCTTTCGCCTGCAAGACGCGTTCGACGAACTCATCCTTGCCAGTCAATACGCGTTCACTCGTGCGGACGACAGGGGCGAGCTCGTGTGTCTTCGCCGTCTCGAGTGCCAGTTTGACGTGGTGGAGTCGCTTCTCAGCATCATCATCCCCGGTGTCGATCACGATGACCTGCTCCTCGACGTGATCATAGAGAACGACCGTCTCATATCGTTGGAACAAGGCGTCCGGCAAACCGCGAGTCTCGCTAGGTGTGTTCGGGATCGGTTCATAGACGCGTTGCATGTCATAACCGATATAACCGACGGCACCACCGATGAACGGATAGGGGGCATCCGGCGTGTCTCGCGAAACCAGTTCTGATAACAAGGCAAGCGGGTCGTCCGTGTGCATCGTGCCGGATGCGTCGGTCACTTCGTTGCCGTTGGCGCGAATCGTCTCGACCGGACTAGAGGCGATAATCGAGTAACGGCCATGCTTCCCTTCGGCGCGGCTCTCGAGCAGTACTTTCCGTTCGCCCTCTAATCGATGAAAGATGGCCACTGGCGTCAGTTCGTCGCCGTTGATGATAAGTTGTTTCATGTGATCTCCTCCTTGAAATAAAAAAAGTCCCCCGCCCGACATGTCTAAAAAGACATGAAGGACGGGGGACCCGTGGTGCCACCTTCGTTGGGGGAGCTCCCCCCACTCATCGCGAACAATCATTCACTATCCTCGGTAACGGGAGGACCCGTCAGAGCCTACGTATCGGTCTGAACGCTCAAAAGCCCATTCACGTGAGACACGTCACCGGTTCGCATCGACCACCGGCTTTCTGGAGACGAATCTTCACGCTACTCTTCTTTCTCATCGCGAGTTCGTATGAATGTTATCGTTACTTTAACGGGCTGAAGTCAGAATGTCAAGATGCGAACTGTGAATCGGAGTAAAGAGAGAATTAGTTAATAATATGGTTTCATCAAAATGAGGATGGAAACTTATTTCTATTGGATATCGAAGCGGACGACTCTGGCCTATGAGTATGATATGATGGACGCGAAAGGTAGGTACATCAATCAATGGAAACCATCAACTTAAAACAACTTTCTGACGAACGGGCCGCACTTCAAGTCAAGGGAGACCTTGACGCGATGCGCGGCATCATGAATGACGAGTTTCGTTACGTCGACTCGAGCGGACGTCAGTTCGATAAAGAAACATTTTTAGACCAGTTCGTCGACCCAGCGTCGGTCCAGTGGATCGCACAGGATACGGTCACTTTCGACGAGACGGTGGCGGGCGAAATCGCCCTCGTGCAACTGTTGCTTGAAGAGCATTTCATTCTTGGAACGAACGCTTACGAAGGCCGGTTCTGGGTGCTGCATGTCTATGTGAAACAAGAAGATACGTGGCTTTGGCAAGGTGGCCAGGCGACGATGATAAATGAAATATAAAAACTTCCGCCGTTTTTATTGGCGGAAGTTTTTATATTTCACGTTTACTTTGGAAAATAGCGGACGATGTGCTCCGTAATTTGTTTAGAAGCTGTACCATCACCGTATGGATTTGATGCTTTTGCCATAGAATCATAGAAAGTAGTATCCGTTAATAATTGGTGAGAGAGATTGAAAATGTTATTTTCATCTGTTCCAGCGAGTTTCAATGTACCTGCTGCTACCCCTTCTGGTCGTTCGGTTGTATCACGAAGTACTAGAACCGGCACTCCAAGGGAAGGTGCTTCTTCTTGAACACCGCCGGAATCCGTCAAAATAATGTGCGATGAGGCAGCAAAGTTGTGGAAGTCAAACACATCTAATGGTTCAATTAAATGAACGCGATTGACATCATGCAAGATTTCGTTAGCTGCATCACGCACGATAGGATTCATATGAACTGGGTAAACCACTTCAATGTCATCATGACGTTCGATTAGACGCTTAACCGCTCTAAAAATATTCTTCATAGGTTCACCTAAGTTTTCACGACGGTGAGCGGTTAAAAGAACTAGTTTACGTTCAGATTGTTTGATTGCATCTAGTAGAGGATGTGAGTAGTCTTCTGAAACGGTCGTTTGTAATGCATCGATGGCTGTGTTGCCCGTTACGAAAATAACTTCATTTGCTTTCCCTTCTTTTAAAAGGTTGTTTTTTGAATCGTCTGTCGGTGCAAAGTGTAAATCGCTCATTATTCCAGTCGCCTGCCGATTTAGTTCCTCTGGAAATGGAGAATATTTATTATTAGTTCTTAAACCAGCTTCAACATGACCGACAGCCGTCTGATTATAAAAGGCAGCGAGTGAAGAGGCAAATGTTGTGGTCGTATCTCCATGAACAAGAACGATATCTGGTTTCACGTCTGAGATAATTTCTCCCATTCCTTTTAATACTTTTGCAGTGACGTCAAATAAAGTTTGGCCACTCTGCATAATGTTCAAGTCATAGTCAGGCGTAATTTTAAACAGTTTAAGCACTTGATCAAGCATTTGACGATGTTGTGCAGTTACAACCACAATTGGCTCAATCTCAGGGTGTTTCTTTAGTTCAAGCACGAGAGGCGCCATTTTAATGGCTTCTGGTCGCGTACCAAAAACAGTCATTACTTTAATCATGTTCTCATTCTCCCTCTTCGTTCGCTGATAATTCTTTAATAAAATCTGCCAATTGTTCACGTGAAAATTCTTCTTTTAAATACTTTGTAAGGATTGGTGCAAGTTCATCGTGAATAGATTCATCTTGCAAAGCAAATGCGAGTGTTGTTTCGACGTAGCCCAATTTTTCTCCAACGTCAAAGCGCTTCCCTTCAAAGTTATAAGCGAATACGCGTTGAATACCGTTTAAGTAATTGATTGCGTCCGTCAATTGAATTTCACCGCCTGCGCCAACCTCTTGTCTTTCTAAGAATCGGAAAATTTGAGGAGTTAGTACATATCGACCCACAATCGCTAAATTTGATGGTGAAGTTCCTGGAGCTGGTTTCTCAACAAATCCTTTAACATCATAGAGTCTACCATCACTCGTTAGTGGATTAATAACTCCATAACGATGTGTCTGATCATCAGGCACTTCCTGAACACCGATGACAGCAGATTCTGTTTTCTCGTACTGCTCAATCAATTGTTGAAGACCTGGCTTTTCAGATACGATTAAATCGTCACCAAGTAATACTGCAAAGGGTTCGTCCCCGATAAAGTGACGTGCACTCCAAATCGCATGTCCTAAACCTTTTGGTTCTTGTTGGCGAATATAATGAATTTCAGCTAGTTGAGAAGACGCTTGTACTTTTTCAAGTAAATCATACTTTTCTTTTGCGCGAAGTTGACTTTCAAGTTCTGGATTAGAATCGAAGTGATCTTCTATTGCACGTTTATTACGACCGGTGACGATAATGATTTGTTCGATTCCTGAAGCGACTGCTTCTTCGACAATATATTGAATAGTTGGTTTTGTGAGAATTGGAAGCATCTCTTTTGGTGTTGCTTTCGTTGCTGGTAGAAAGCGTGTGCCAAGTCCGGCTGCCGGAATAATAGCTTTTCTAATCTTTTTCATAAAGAATCTCCTTTTAATCAAAGAATTAAATGTTCAACACAAATCATCATAGCATAAACCAATTTTATTATTCATGAAGTTGATAAAAATGTAGTCATTATGTAATTTGACTACATTATAAAAACATATTAGACTTACGTCTGTGCTCGTAAACATCCGGGTGAGTGTCGATCTAGATGGATAAGCTTGAAATTAGTACACAAACAATAGTATAATTCTGCTTGTTTGTCTTTACTAAATCTTTTCAATCTTCCTAACACAGAATGATTAGGGTGCTTTAGTAATGGCTTAGTTTAGTAATAATATATAATCATGAAAAGTAAGTGAGTAAAGTTTAAGGTGGAGGAAAAAACATGAAACTCTGTACAATTGGACTCGGATATATCGGTTTACCGACTTCTGCTGTTTTTGCGAAGTACGGTACAGACGTAGTAGGTATTGATATTCATCAATCAGTTGTAGATAAATTAAACCGCGGGGAAATTCATATTGAAGAACCTGGTTTAGGTGAAGTTGTTAAAGAAGTGGTAGCATCAGGTAAATTCCGCGCCTCGCTCGATGTTGAACCGGCTGATGCTTTTATCATTGCGGTACCTACACCGAATAATGACGACGAAAATAAATCGTGTGACCTGACATACGTATTGGATGCAACACGTCGTGTGCTACCAGTTGTTCAAAAAGGGAACGTCATTATCGTGGAATCTACAATTGCTCCACGAACAATGGATGACTTTGTAAAACCATTAGTAGAAGAAGCCGGTTTCGTTGTAGGGGAAGATGTATATTTGGTACATTGTCCTGAACGCGTACTACCAGGTCAAATTTTGCATGAGCTTGTTCACAATAACCGCATTGTTGGAGGGATTACTTCAACATGTGCAGAAAAAGGCGCTGAAATATATCGTACGTTTGTTGAAGGCGAGATTATTCAAACAGACGCGAAAACTGCAGAAATGTCAAAATTAATGGAAAACACATTTAGAGATGTCAACATTGCTTTAGCTAACGAATTAGCAAAAGTATGCAATGCTCTTGATATTAACGTATTGGATGTTATTGAAATGGCTAACAAACATCCACGTGTAAATCTTCATAGTCCCGGTCCGGGCGTTGGTGGTCATTGTCTAGCTGTTGATCCTTACTTCATCGTTGCTAAGCAACCTGAACTTGCTAAAATCATCAAACTGTCACGTGACACGAACGTTTCAATGCCAGATTATGTAGCAACACACGCTCAAAAATTGGTTGAAGGAATCGAGAATCCTAAAATTGCTGCATTTGGCGTAACATATAAAGGAAACGTCGACGATATGCGTGAAAGTCCAGCGGTCGAAATAATCGACTTGTTGATTGAGCGTGGTGTGAACGTTGAAGTTCACGATCCGCATGTTGAACGCTCAATTTCTGACAAGTTTGACCTTGTGTCTTCGGAACAAGCACTAACGGGAGCGGATTTGGTATTGGTGTTAGTCGATCATAACGAGTTCAAACAACTTAACTTTAATGAATTAACGGCAACTATGAACACACCTCGTATTTTCGATACACGAAACATTGTAAAAGAGGATACAGATAGTAAGGTTGAAGTGGTTAACTACGGCAATCTTTACAAGTACACAAATGTTGCGGAGTTAATCTAATCAATTCAAGACGGTTAGGAGTGCCTCTGTACAATTTTAATTTGTATAGAGGCATTTCTACTTTACTTCGATTATGGAGAGGATTCGTTGAATTATGTTTCAATCATTTAAAAAAGTGTTAAAGGAACACGTTGATAACATATATATGGTAGGTAGACTTGCGCGATATGAAACAAAATCGCAGTACTCAAATCACTACTTAGGAATTGTATGGGAGTTTTTAAATCCATTGTTCCAAATTGCTGTATACTGGTTTGTATTTGGAATTGGGTTACGTTCGGGGAATGACGTGGATGGTGTCCCGTTCTTACCTTGGATGATTGTCGGAATCTCGCTTTGGTTCTTCGTAAGTAAAGCGTTTGTACAAGGGTCTAACTCCATTTATGCAAGATTAAATTTAGTATCAAAGATGAACTTCCCTATGAGTATTATCCCATCTTACGTGATGTTGACGTTCTTTATTGAACACGCATTTATTTTATTGATTATCGCAGTCGTTTTGATTGGTTACGATATTCAATTTTCGATTTATATTTTGCAGTTACCATATTATTTGGTGGCTACCTTCTTATTGAGCTATGCATTTGCACTACTCTTTTCAACATTTTCAACCTTGGCGCGAGATTTTCAAAGTCTTCTGCAGTCGATGGTGAGGATGTTATTTTATGTAACTCCAATTTTATGGCCATTGACGACTATGCCGGAAGTCATCAGACCCATTTTACAGTTGAATCCAATCAACTACGTCATTGAAGGATATAGAAACACGTTCTTTTATCATCATTGGTTCTGGGAACATCCAGGATACATGTTGTATTTTTGGTCATTTGTTGCAATCATTTTATTGATTGCGGCGGCGTTACACGTGAAGTTCCGTGACTCGTTTACAGACTACTTGTAAAGATAAGGTGAATTTAAATGAGCTATGCAATTAAAGTTGAGCATGTTTCAAAGCATTTCAAAATATATAAAAACTCGAAAGATAAATTTTTAGACCTGGTCATTCCAGGAGGGTATGGAGAGCGATTTGTGGCTCTTAATGACATTTCATTTGAACTTCCGAAAGGCGAAGTATTAGGTCTTGTCGGTGTTAACGGTTCTGGGAAATCGACTTTATCGAATCTCATTTCAGGTGTCACACAACCTTCTTATGGAGAAATCAAAACAGATGGAGATGTTTCACTAGTTGCAATCTCATCTGGACTGAATGGGAACTTAAGCGGTAGAGATAACATTGAATTAAAAGGACTGATGTTAGGTCTAACTCCAAAACGAATTAAAGAACTTGAACCTGATATTATCGAATTTGCTGACATTGGTAGATTTATTGATCAACCTGTTAAAAATTATTCGAGCGGTATGAAATCTCGACTCGGCTTTGCGATTTCAGTTCATATCAATCCAAATATTTTGGTAATCGACGAAGCTTTATCCGTAGGGGACCAAACATTTACTGATAAGTGTTTAGATAAAATGAATGAGTTTAAAGAAGAAGGCAAAACAATCGTCTTTGTCAGTCACTCCATTGCACAAGTTCGAAGCTTCTGTACAAAAGTATTGTGGTTAGAATATGGGGTCATCCGTGAATATGGTGATTCGAAAGAAGTGCTAGATAATTACGGGAATTTTTTAACTCGTTATAAGCGATGGACTCCGGAAGAACGGAAAGAGTATCGCGAGAAAATGTTACAAACTCAATATCAAACTGTTAAAAAGTCAAAGGATAAAGGGAGTAGCGTAAATGCTTAAGTTTCCAAGCGATAAGATTAGAAAGACGGCACAGCGTGTTCGCAACAACGCAAAGTTGATTCCAAATATTGATTATAAATCTGTAATGAAATATGCGCTAGAGACTTCGCGATCAGCGCAAATGACAATAGATGCAGGTGAATTGAATCTTACGAATTATCATTCACTTGATACAAAACAGCTAAAAGTTTTAATTTACGGAAACGTCAACTTAAACTTATTAGACGGTTCGGCAGTATGGGCGACGTCTGTCGCACGGATGCTCTCGGTAGGAGAAAATATTCAAACAGATTTACTTTTGAAAACGCACGTTCATAATGATCGTTTACTAAAACCTTTATATGAATTAGATAATGTACAAATTATTGATCCGTTTGCTGAAAAGCATCGTGAGCAGCTAGGTACTGCAAGATGGTATAAGCGTAAGGATATTAGTCCTGGTTACGCACCAACGGTAATTCAACATTGTTTCAATGAAAAAGATTACGATTTCTGTATTGTTCGAGGTTATCCTGTTATTAAAGCGCTCTTGAAACATCCACACTTAATGAAGAAAATGTGGGTATATTTGACTGACTTCCCACATTCAATGGAGGAATTCTCAGTTCAAGAGTTTGAAGATTTACAGTCGGTCTTGTTGCACTGTAATCGATTTTTATGTCAGACAGAAGAGATGAGAGAATTCTTAATTGAATTGTTCCCTTTTGCCAAAGACAAGGTTTATGTGTTGAATCCAATGATTCCAATGAATGAGGAATTGAAGCCTACATTTAAAATTTCAAATCAACCATCTCTTGTTTACGCCGGTAAATTCGCTGATCTATGGATGTCTCAAGAACTGTTGGAATTATTCCCAACTATTCGTCAGCGTCTTCCAAAGATTACATTTAACATTGCGGGTGACAAATTTAATGATTCGAAAGTAAATGAGAACTTTAAAGAAGACGTTACACAATTGCTTGAAATAACACCGGGTGTCAAATGGATTGGTGGCGTTTCACGCGAAGAGTCACAAAAGCTGATTTTAGAATCAGATATTGGAATTAGTTATCGTTCGCATGAGCTTGATGACTCATTAGAATTATCTACAAAAGTGCTAGAGTACGCTATTTTAGGCAAGCCAGTCATCTTTAACAAGTCTGATATGCACACAAGATTATTTGGAGACGACTACCCACTCTATGCGAATTCAGATGAAGAGGTTGTGGCAAACATTTTGCTTGCAGTCGAAAATCCTGAAATTTATGAGATGGCTGCAAAACGAATGTTTGAAGTGGCTAAGCGTTTTACATTCGAATCGATGTATGTTCAATTGAGTGATAAACTTTGGAATGAGAAAAAAATACCATTATTTTATATGACCCCACGTGAAGTTCGAGAGCAAATCCGTTTTTATAAATCAAGATTGGCTGTTTTATCACAGGAATATCTCTTCTTGATTAACCGGTTAGGAAATGATGAATCGAAAATAGAAATGGACGAAGCCATCATGAACGCTGCTCACAAAGTCGATAACTCTGAGTCTTATGAAGATTTAGATATGTATATGAAAGACGTTATTTTCTTGTCAGAGGAAGTCTCGCGACTTACAAAAGCGTTACGAGAGAAACATATGACAGATGGAACGGGTGGATTACATGAATAAATATCAGAACGCATCGAATTGGATTGTCAAAGGAACAGAAGTCGAAATGTACAATTCTAAATCGGATTCTTTGAATGTATATATTAACTGTTCGAATAAAGTACCACATCGCTATCTTCACTTTGAAGCATATGGAGCTTTTAAAGAAGATGAATCTGCGACCATCACACCTCCTGAGAATCAGCGTGAACTTCTAGTTACTTTTACGGGTAGAAAAGAAGGAAATGTTGAAGCGACCATGCAGTACATTTTCTATAACGACGCTGGGGAAAAAAAACATGTGCGCCGTATTAAATTTGGTGAGACTGGTGTTATTCATATTCCTGTTTGGACTAACAAAATCAAGATGGCCTTGCGGGTAAGCGGACAAGGTATGATTTCGATTGAAGATCTTGAATTGCGTTGGATTGCAAACTATAAAGAATATGAACAACTTGTTATTCCAAAACGAATGAACTTGAGTAATACGGAAGAACGTTATCTAGTTTTGACGAACATCTATCCGAATGCAGAAAACCTTTATCGCAATGGCTTCGTACATCGCCGTGTGAAATCATACCAAGAAGATCAACTTCCGGTAGATGTATTTGCCTTCCAAGGGTCGTCTCTCTTGAATGAGTACGAGTTTGATGGAGTGCGCGTATTTGAAGGAAATCAAACAAGCTTAGAGTATTTTTTGAAGCATACAAACTATAAGAAGATTTTGATTCACTTCATTAATCGAAACATGTATGAAGCGATTGAAATTGGAGCACCAAATACCCCGGTTTTAGTTTGGATTCATGCAGTCGAAGCGGAAAGATGGACACGTCGTTTGTTCAACGTAGAAAACAATGGGATGATGGCACGTACACTTCGGACACTGCCGAGTAACAACAACCGTCGAATGAAGTTTATTCATGAACTATTTAGTCGACAGGATGATCGTTACCAGTTCATTTTCATTTCTGAATTCATTGCGAATGTCGCACAAGAAGATGCTGGATTCCAATTAGCGGATGATCGTTATCGAGTGATTCACAATATTACGGATGACTCTGTATTTAAATTTGAAAAGAAGGATCCAGAATTACGTAAAAAGATTTGGACTGTACGTCCTTTCGTTAATAAAAAATATGGGAATGATTTGACGGTGAAGGCGATTCTTGAACTTTCAAAACGTCCTCTTTTTTATGATCTCGATTTTGAGATTTATGGAATGGGACCACAGTTTGATGAATTGCTCGAACCGTTACGTCAATTTAAAAATGTTCATATCCACGAAAGATTCTTATCGCAACCTGAAATTGCTGAAATACATCGTAATAAAGGAATCTTCTTATGCCCGACACGCTGGGATACACAAGGAGTATCGATGTGTGAAGCTATGTCTAGTGGTGTGATTGCAGCTACGAATGCGGTCTCGTGTATTCCGGAGTTTATGAGAGAAGACACAGGAATTCTCGCAGGAGAAGAAGACTATATTGGGATTGCTGATGGCATCGAAGAACTATATAATAACCCAGAGCTTTTCTTAGAAAAGTCAAAAGTGGGTTCAGACTGGATTATTCAAAAAACAGGTAAGAATACAGTGATACCTGAAGAGCTTGAAGAGATTCGAAAAGCATAAAAATCTAAAAGCACTTCCTCAAACGAGGAAGTGTTTTTAACAAAAGGTGAGAATCTATGGGGACAATCATAACGGCATTCAAGACTTTGAATTTTGAATCGACGGAGTATTCGAATCAATGTGTATCGTACCCTCATCCATCACTTGGATTATTTTATAATCAATTTCATTTATTAAATTGTATGTCTGATCAGAAATTGAAATCTCTATTCGATCAAGAGTTAGCAGAAATTCGAGAATGGAAAGCTGATTCCCAGAAGAAAGCTAAATTTACATTGCTCGAATGGGATTCAAGAGGAACATATTATTTGTATGAAATTCAAATTAATGAACAGTTTTCGTTCCAATGGCTAAGTACGATTGAGTTGGATTTAGAACGATATCCAAGCGTAAAATCGTGTAAAAATATAACGTTAAACGGGAAAAGTTTATGGGACGATTTTGTATTTAATCAATTTATTCGACATATGCATGAAGAAAATATGTTGCAACAACTTATCTTTGTATTTCCCACTGAGTTTGAAGATAAGTTGTTCGAATGGAAATATAAATATTATCCTGGTATGAAAACTTTGAGTGGGACTGGTGAAGCAATTCAGTCCTTTTTAAATCAAGAGACCATTTTCTCGTCGTTTCAAGGAGAAAATGTGTATTTTGCAGATCGAGCCATACGTTACGTGTTTCAGCCACATGAGGGAAGCCAACAAATGCTCGTCGTATTCTCTGCCATGTCACCGGACGAGGTAGCACGCTACAATTATTTAAAAGTGCTACAAGATGAGCCGTGCCACCGGTTATTTATACTAGATGATTTTGGACAACGAGGAACCTTCAACATTGGAGTAGATGGGAATCACGAAATTGAAACGTCTGTCGTTTCGCTTTTACATGCTATTTCTCGCGAGAGTGGTGTTGGGTTTGAAAGAATGATTGCGCTAGGTACTTCAAAAGCCGGAGGAATAGCTACATTATTCGCATTAAAATACCATTTTGAAGGTCTGATTGTAGGAGGAAGTGTTTATCAGATTGGTGATTGGATGCTTGAAAATGATGAAGAGCGGAAGCTAATGAGACTTACGATGACTCCTTCAGCATATGAAAAAAATATCGATTTGCAAAGAGCCTATTTAAATCAACTGATTTATCAAATTGATTTTAGAAGTAAGCCTAAAACTAAAATTTTCATTCAAACAATTGAGAATGACCCTTACAGAAAAGGTGTTATTGAACCCTTTTTAGAATATTTAGATTTAAAACAAGTACCATATGAATTTGATATTTATCCAGGCAAACGACATAATCTATTGGGTGAAAGTTATCCAAAGTATCTGCGTCAAGTATTGGCTCTTCATTTTTATAAAAATAAGGCTTCTCAGAAGGATGTTAAAAAGAATTCATTATGGAAGCTAGTCTTAGACTGCTTCAAGTAATGGAAAAGGAGTAAATATGAAAACACAAGCAACAGATCATTCATTTCTTCTAGCTTCTTTACTAAGAGATGAAATAACACCCTACTTCGAAAAGCATAATGTTCAAACTGACATTAAGGAAACCATGTTGATTATAAAAGGAACTTCTATTGGTGAAGTGGGGCCGATATTTCTACCGATTGAATTCTATCGCTACAATATTCGTAACCGTGTTATTGAATTGTTTTCTGCTAAGCGAAAGCAGTTTGAATTTGAAATCCTTGGCTCTTCGAAGAACACAGTAAGAGTAATCGATGGTTATTTAGTATTTAATTTTGAACCTAATCAGAACTTTGAAGTGATTATTCGGACATCACGTTTTTTGACGATGCGACCAGTTTTTCCTCAAACGTTTGAATCAACATTTTCGATGCATGATCAAGTGAAATATAAATTTATTCCTGCAAGGGATGAAGCATTTAGTAAAGACTTGATTGTCGTATTTTCAGCAATGGGAAGACCTCATCAATACAATTTTAATTATATGTGTAATCAACGCTGTTAAAATCCCTTATATCAACGTATTAAAAATCCCTCAAATTAATGGATAATGAGTCTGACAACCTGAAAATGGAGTGTGAGACACATGATCCGAAGTGAGGGATTTTTTATGA
>NZ_JACSLY010000012.1:0-78956 GCF_018618375.1 Exiguobacterium sp. E4787
CTCACATACTAAATTTCACAGGTGACAGTTATCGCGTCACGCATGCGTTGTCGAAACACTAAAACCTAGCTGGCAAAGTTCTGTACTTTTCGTTGCATTATTGTGCACATTTGTATTGCAAAATACACGTCACAGCCGACGGAACATGGACGATTGAAATGATTCAAGAAATTTCAGACGAAGTCGTTTCAGGAAACTCAAGTAGTAAAGGCGATACAGCCTTATTCATGGGGTTAGAAGATGGTGCTCAAACGTTTAGCTTCACTCATGATGTTCAATCTAACTTTGCAGTTCAGGCCAATGACAGCGTACTTCTTGTAAACGAAATTGGTGCATATGAGGGATCGCAAGTTCAACGAGTCGATGATGCAGGAGTTTACTTCTTCAATATTACGGCCAATGGCAACTGGACGATTAGTGTTGAGTAACTAAATAAGAGCAAACAAAAACCACCCGTTAAAAGGTGGTTTTATCGTTGATAAGATTAATTCAAATTTTTACACGACTCTCTTTGTGTTTACCATTAACTCCATAAAGAACCATTGATAAACCAATAATTAAACAAATTAGACCACCAAGGCCCGTAGTAACAATTGAAAGTTGTTCATCGAAAAAAGCTTTACTAATACCTAAAAATAATACGAATATCCATCCTATAGTATTAATCTTATGTTTTTTTGACAATTCAACCCCTCCTCACCAATTAAAAGTTTATTAACTAATTAAAGTGATCAATACCTTACTAGCGTTATATAAGCAGCAGGATAATTAGATGTTGTATTTGGTTTAACAGTTAGTTTCACACCTTTAATTTTACCTCTCCAAATCATAATCGCTGAATCCTTCCACCAAGCTGTTTGACGGTTAGCAAGATCGGCTGCACTCCATGCTGTTGCAGTAGCAGCAATAATCGCGAAATTAGGAATTTTAGTGAGCACTGCGACTCCGGCTGCAACCGCAGAATCAGTTACTGGGTTAGAGAAATATCTTGGCCAATCATGTGTATTATCAATTGAATCAATTATCCTAAGAATATCATTTTTAGTCATATATCTAACATAACCTTTAGTGCCACCATCAGGTGGTTGAACCACGGCCATTGGTGAAATGCTAGACTTTGATAAAGAAGCAACAAACTTTGTAGGAGCAGTTAGATTTTCTTCTGGACCTACACTTTTTTGGATTTCTGAATTTCTAAATGCTGGATTTTCAAGCTTAGCTCGGTACTCTAACACATGCTCCTTTGGAACTTCAGACATAATCACTCTTGTGTCGTCTGAATATAGTACAACTTGAACCGTTTTCTCTAACGTTCCTTCTAAATTACTTTCTGCAGATGCTTTTTGGAATGGAATTAATGTTCCTGTTACCAGCATCATAGCACAAAAAATTCCGATTAACTTCTTCATTCCCTTTCCCCCTATATCTCTATTTCGTTACCAAATAAAAGGTAAATTACTTTTAAACAATAATTGTAATTACCATTTATTTCAACCTTAAAATACTTTTTATCGGGCTTGAGATACTTATGAAATAATTATCTCACCCTAACAAACTAATTAGCTTATGCTATTGAATAACTAAATGAGCGCAAACAAAAACCACCTTGTAACAGGTGGTTTTTGTTTGCGCTGTTTAAGAATTCAATTTTTCATTCTTGTATGTTTCAAGTAACTCTTCGAGCTCATAACTTCTATCAAAAATGTCTGTCGTTACGCCATCAGATACTTCCACTACACTCAAAAGTTGTCCATCTTTGAATATGCAGAACATTTCGTATAAACCACGCAGAGACTATAAATGGCACATAGCCTCTTTGCTAGACCTTTAGCATAATGCATGTTTTATAAGTCTATGCACTGAACTGACGAGGTCTATGAAAGTACTCTGAAAGAATCATAATCAAGAATAACTTTATGAGTCTCCCGAAAAAGCAAGAGATGAATTAAAACTATTCTATAAGTAAAAAGCAGACATATCTATGCCTGCTCTCCATTCTTTACCCATTCATATACCCCCGTTGCTTCATGCTGACGTAATGGTCCTCCCCGATGATGACGTGGTCGAGACAAGCGATGCCGACGATATGGCCGGCCTCGACGAGACGCTCCGACACCTCGATGTCTTCCCGGCTCGGGGTCGCGTCCCCGCTCGGATGGTTATGCACGGCGATGAAACACGCCGCCGACAGTTTGAGCGCCTCGCGGAAGACGTCGCGCGGATGGACAATCGACGAGTTGAGTCCGCCGACGAACAGCGTCTTCCGGGCGATGAGCTGGTTCTTCGTGTTCAAATACAGGCAAATGAAATGTTCCTGATTCAACAGCCGGAGTTCATCACGGAGCAGTTCATAGGCGTCCTGCGGCGAACGGATCGTCGGCGTCTCCAATTTCGGTTCCTCGACGTAACGGAGACCGATTGCAAACGCCGCGAGCAACTGCTCGGCTTTCTTCTTCGTCATACCTTCAATCTGACAGAGGTCGCTCACGGTCGCCTGCGACAGCGCCCGGAGCGTCGGGTACACGTCGGACAGCCGTCGGGCCGTCTCATGTGGGTCACCACCCCTACCCCCGATTTGGAGCAGCCGGGCGATCGCGGATTCAACACTTCGGTCGAGCACCATGGTCATTCCTTCACCAACTTTCGCTTCATTCACAGAAAGCGCGGCGATACCCCGTGTCGTTCGAGCGTCTCGACGAGTGGACGAATCGGCAGACCGACGACGTTATAAAAGTCTCCTTCGAGCCGTTCGACGAACAGACCGCCCGATCCTTGGATGCCGTAAGCACCGGCTTTATCGTACGGCTCCGTCGAATCGAGGTAGCCGTCGAGCCACGCGTCCGGGATGTCGATGAACGTGACGTGCGTCGTCGTGACGAACAAGTCTTGCCGCTCGGGCCCGATGATGCTGACGCCGGTGAGCACTTCATGCGTCGCCCCCGATAGGCGTTGTAGCATGGCTCGCGCATCGTCCCGGTCTTTCGGCTTCTCTAAAATCGTCCCGTTTAAGACGACGACCGTATCCGATCCGATGACGATGGCGCCACGGTTGTCGCGGGCGACGTCCATCGCTTTCTCGCGGGCGAGGCGTCCGACGTACTCGTCCGGATGTTCCCGTCCGTTCGTTCCTTCGATGACGTTCGAGGGGATGACTTCATGCGTGATGCCGGCCTGGGTCAACAGCTCGGTCCGCCGCGGCGACATCGAGGCGAGGATGACACGTTTCTGTGTTGGTTTCATTGTAACGACTCCTTCCATATGTGCGTAACGGGCTTCTTTTCCGTATCACACTTCACTGTAGATTGTAGGCAAACGGGCACGCGAATACAATCAGAGACCTCTCAAAAAAACGCCCCTTCTTTTCGAAGGGACGTGCGGTCACGGTGTCGTATAGTCGTACACCGGGATGTCTTTCGGTGTGAACGTCTGGGCCGGTACGTAGCGGTCTTCGACGAGTTGATCGAGGTCCGGGCGATAGAAAGCGTCGAGTTCGACCGTGAAGTCGAGCGGCTCTGCCGTCTCGGTCGTATTCGGTCCCGTCTCCGTCGGTCCGGTGAATTGGACCGTGCGCAAGATGTGAATCCGATTCATCGACTCGACCGATTCGAGGAACAAGACGAGTGACTCGTACGTGTCCGCTTGGAGCGACACCGTCGAGCGGACCGATGAGGCGTTGACCGGCGTGATTTCAACCGGTTCGGCCGGTTCAGCCGTCGCGCTCACATCGTTCGGTTCCGGCTCATCGATGTCTTCCGGCACTTCCGATTCAGCGATGATGCCGTCGGCGAAAGCGATGCTCGTCACGCGAACGTCAGACAGTTGGCTCGCCTGGGACAGCGTCTCGACGACCGTGTCGAGGGCTGCTTCGGTCGGGACACGCGTCTGCAGGCGCTGCGAATCGGCGACGTCGACGACTTCGCCTTCTTGGCGCAACAGTTCGAGCTTCGTCTGTTCGAGCGACAGTTCCCGTTCGAGCGACTTGACGTTGCCTTGGTGGATGAAATACTGGTAACCGAAGTAAGAAGGTACGGCGATGGCCGCGAACAAACAGATTGTGAAAATTAAATAAATCGTCGAGCGTTTCATTCGCTCACCACCTCCTCATCGGTCGTCTCTTCCGTCTCGCCGTCCGGTGTCTCACCATCTGGGCTCTCCCCTTCCGGCGTCTCCGGTTCGGCATCGATGAACGTGAAGGTGAACTCACCGATGTAGCGTGGGAGCGGTTCGTCTGTCGAATCGAGCACGCTCGGCGACAGCGTCGAATCTGTTTCGATGTCTGTCTCTTCCTGTTCCGTCTCCGCTTTCGTCTCGGTCGTCACGCCGAGCAGTTTGACGTTCTCAAACCGCACGTCGTTCAAGAGCGAGCGTTGGAACACGTTCAAATCGGCGAGCGTCTCGAACTGGGTGCGCACGCTCATGAGCGAACCGTCGGCGTAGTTATACGTCAACACGTAGCCCGTCGGCGGCAGTTGTTCCGTCAAGGCCCGTAGTGCTGGCACGGCCAACTTCTCTTCGGCCGTGAGCGCCGTCACCGTTTGGTCGAGCGATAGGACTTGCTGCCCCTTCGAGTTCACTTGCTCGGTCTGGTAGATGCGGACGAGCTGTAACTGTTCTTCGAGCTGCGCTTCGTTCTGTTTCATCTCGTTCACTTCATAGAACAAGTATCCAGTCGCCCCGCCGCCGATCAACAACGCGAGCAGGCTCGCGATAATCGGCCACCGGAGTGTGACATCGGTCGAGTTGATGAAGTTGGCGTCGTGCTCCTTGTCGAGCGTCGCCATTCCGAGGAGTGGCAACATCTGGTGCGACAACGGTGTCGCATGAGAGAGCGGGAGCGGGTCGGCGATACGTTTGACCGGCACCATCGCCTCGCTTTCAATCGTCCGGACGAGGTCGTCGAGGTTCGGGACCGTCCCAGAGACGAGTAACTCGTCAATCGGACGACCGTCCGTCCGGAGCGAGTAGCGATAGAAGTCGAGGAAGCGTGCGAGTTCGTTCAACCACTCGTCCGTTTGCGTCGCGAGCGTCTCCTTCGAGCCGCTATATGTATACGTGATGATTCCGTCCGTCGTCTCGGCGCGGTACGGGAGGTCCGTCTCGATGGCCCGGATAAACCGAACTTGCCCTTCCTCAAGAACGAGCAACTGGTGCGCGAACGGTGTCACGTGCCAGAGGAGCGTCGATTTGAGCGGGTCGAGTGTCTCGAGTCGGCTCACGCCGTTCGCGATGGCGACCGGGCGTGGAACGATTTTCTTCAATTGGAATCCTCGTTTTTTCATGTAAGCGCGGATGGCTTTCGTCAATTCGACCGAGACGGCGTGGAGCATGACCTCGGTCTTCGTCTCCGTCTCGCCGAGCACCTCGTAGTCGAAGGCGACGTCGTCGAACGGCAAGATGATCGAGCTGCCGATTTCCATGAACAGATAGCCGCGAATCTCATCTTTCGGAATCGTCGATGGAATCTCGACTTTACGGGACAATACCTCGGTCTCGGCCATATCGACGGCACAGACCATCCCTTTTCGTACTTTCAGTTTACGGCAAAGTTCATCGAAGGCGAGACCGAATGCGTTCTCGTCTTCAATCCGTCCCCCCACGTAGGCGCCTTTCGCCAATTGCACGGACGCGCTACGCTTGAACACGCCTTGTTTAATCACGGCCCCGTGGATGCTGAGCGCATCGAACGAGAAATACGCGACCGTTCCTTTCTTTATAGACCGGCTCATGCTGGTTTCCCCCTACATCAAATCAAAATACCAATCAAAGAAGCGTTCGCTGAACCAAAACGTCAGCATCGTACCGAGTGCGATCGACGGTACGAACGGAATCGGCTGTTTGCGATCCATCCGTTTCAAGCCGATGAGCGTCAATCCGACGATGGCGCCAATCAAGCTCGATAAAAAGAGTGCGACGAGGACGTCGCGCGGCCCGAGGACGAGCCCGATTACTGTAAATAGTTTGACATCGCCGGCCCCAAGTCCCCCCTTGGAGACGAAAAAAACGGTGGCGAGGACAGCGAAACCGAGTGCCGCTCCGGCAATCGGGCTCCACCAGGCCACACCCGCGCTATAGGCGAGCAATAGGAGGACCGGTGCCGTGAACATGAGAATCACGTTCGGGACGAGCATCGTCGACAAATCCGACATCGCCAAGGCGAGGAGCGTCGATAAGAAGACGAAGGCGAGAAGCGTCGTGAGGCTAAAGCCATATAGCCAGAAGCTATAGGCGTAACCGACCGCTCCAAGCAGTTCAAAGAGCGGGTACGTCGGCGCGATCCGCCCGCCACAGCCGCGGCACTTCCCGCGCAGGAACACGTAACCGAAGACCGGAATCAGTTCCCAAGCGGATAAGACGTGTCCACATGACGGACAGTGCGAGCGCGGTGTGACGATGGACTGTTTGTGTGGCACGCGGAGCCCGACGACGTTCGTGAATGACGTGATGACGGCCCCGAGGACGAGGCTATAAATGAGTCCGATGAGTTCAACCAATCAAGGTCACTTCCTTACTTGTAAGTATATGCCAAAAACAGAAAACCGGCTAGGCTGAGCGAGTGCCCAGCGCCAGCCGGAGGAATATAAAATGAGTTAATAACCAAATTTATGGAGTTGCAGAACCACTTGTAGTATCAACTACATTCGCTCGTTTGATATCATTCTCAGCTACAGCAGTAGATTGACCAATTGATTTGTCGCTACCTACCAGTTGAACTTTGTAAGTATACTTACCATTCGTTTCATCAATAATCACTTGTGCAACTGTGTATGAAGCATCACTAAATGGATCTTTTAAGCCATTGATGTAATCGAGTCCATCTTCACCGTCTGTAAATTCTAAAGTTGCATCCCCAGGATTAGACGTAGAGTGAATTTTAGCCGCGCTCACCATCTGTTTCGCATCGGCAACCATCGCATCTTTACGTGAGTTCTCGATAATCCCACCAATCGCGACAACGGCGATGGCTGCGATAATCCCCAAGATAACGACGACGACGAGCAACTCGACGAGTGTGAGTCCGCGCTCATCTTTCAATTGTTTGGCATCTTGCCAAATCATTTTCATTTTCTCTAACATGATTCATTCTCCCCTTTTGTGTGTTGTGCTGTGTTGTGTGCTGCATGCATTACCTTTGACCTAATAATAAGTAGAACAATTTTACTATACATTCAAAATTTAGGATTGAAAAGATGGAAATCTGCAAATAAATAAAAAGTT
This sequence comes from Exiguobacterium sp. E4787, assembly GCF_018618375.1. Taxonomy (NCBI): domain Bacteria; kingdom Bacillati; phylum Bacillota; class Bacilli; order Caryophanales; genus Exiguobacterium; species Exiguobacterium sp. E4787. Next base: position 7,216 of record NZ_JACSLY010000012.1, read on the forward strand.
TCTACTGATTTTGGATATCGCCATAAATTTGGAACATCGGGACGACAATTGCGATGACGATGACCCCAACGATACTTGCCAAGACGACAATCAACAGTGGCTCGATAATCGATTTTAGGCGGTCCGTCGTCGTCTCGACCTCGGTCTCATAAAATTCCGCGACCTCGTTCAACATCGAGTCCAAATCTCCGCTCTCCTCGCCGACCGCAATCATTTGCGTCATGAGCGGTGGAAAGCTATCGTTCCGTTCGAGCGGTTCATGGAGTGGGATTCCTTGTGCCATCATCTTGCGTGCTTGAGCAAGACCTTTACGGATGACCCGGTTCGAGACAATCTTCTCGGTAATCTCGATTGCCGATAAAATCGGGACCGCCGCTTGAAGCAAGACGGCCAAACTTCGCGTCAATAACGCAATTTGCGATTTTAGGACAATTGGCCCAAAAATCGGCATCTTCAACAACAGTCCATCGATCACGTACCGTTCCTTGTCGCGCTTCAACATCCATGTGAAGACGAACAGTGCGAGAAATGCCCCGCCGAAGATGAGCCACCAATAGGCGGCGACGAAGTCCGATACGGCAACGACGATGCGCGTGATGAGCGGCAGTTCCCCGCCGAGCTGTCCGAAGATGCTCGCGAACGTCGGGACGACGTTCACCATCAGGAACGCGACGACACCGATGGCGACGATTGAGACGACGAGCGGATACGTCAACGCCGAGATGACTTTCCGTTTGACGTCATATTGTTTCTGGAGCTGGAGCCCGATTTGGTCAAGCGCCTCCTCCAAGTTCCCGCTCGCCTCACCCGCGAGTGCCATCGAACTGAAGAAGTTCGAGAATACGCGCGGATGTTTCTTGATCGCCTCCGAAAAGGCGATCCCTTCGCGTAAATCGTCCTCGACTTGGCTTAGCGTCTTCTTCAACACTTTCGATTCGGTCTGGACGCGCAAGATGGACGTCGCCCGAACAATTGGCACGCCGGCCCGGATGAGCGTCGCGAACTGGCGCACGTACATAATCAAATGTTCAATCTTGACTCGCTCGGGGAGCAAGTTCACTTCTTTATTCAGTCCGGTCGACTCGAGTTCAGCGAGCTCGGTGACGAGAATCGATTCTTGGCGCAGCTTTTCTTTCGCCTCCCGGAGCGAGACGGCGGTGACCCGCCCTTTCTTACGCTTCCCGTTCAGCAGTTTACCTTCGTATTGGAAGATGGCCATTCAGTCACCTCTCTTCATTTGGTACGGCGTTCGGGTTGATGACGCCTTGACGGACGAGCTGTTCGATCGCCATGTCCATCGTCTGCATCCCGTTCTGCCGGTTCGTCTGGATGACGGTCGGGAGTTGGAACTCCTTCTCGTTCCGAATCAAGTTGGCGACGGCCGGATTGCCAATCATAATCTCCATCGCGGCAACACGACCTTTCGGAACGTCGACGCGCGGGAAAAGACGCTGACTGACGACACCGAGCAGGACGTTGGCGAGCTGGGTCCGAATCTGGTCCTGTTGCTCGGCCGGGAACGCGTCGATGACCCGACTGACGGTCGACATCGCGCTCGATGTGTGGAGCGTCGCCATGACGAGGTGGCCCGTCTCGGCAGCCGTCATCGCCGTCGAAATCGTTTCGAGGTCACGCATCTCCCCGAGCAAGATAACGTCCGGGTCTTGACGGAGCGCGGCTCGAAGGCCGTCGACAAACTTCATGACGTCCGAGCCAATCTCGCGCTGGTCAACGATGCTCTGGTCGTGCGAGTGCAAATACTCGATTGGATCCTCGAGCGTGATGATCCGTTTCCGCTGCGTGCGGTTAATCTCGTGAATCATCGCGGCGAGCGTCGTCGACTTCCCCGACCCGGTAGGACCCGTGACAAGGATGAGACCGTACGGCTTCTCAATCAACCGTTTTAACACTTGCGGCAAATCGAGCTCGTTCATCGTCGGGATTTCCCCGGAAATAGATCGGAACGCGATGGCGACCGTGCCCCGTTGGTAATAGGCGTTGACGCGGAACCGCGATACGCGCGGGACCCCGAACGAGAAGTCGAGGTCGCGTTGCATCTCGAGCCGGCCCCGCATCTCTTCGGTCATGATCTCTTTCAAATAACTCTCGATATGGAGCGGCAACACTTTCTCGTCACCCATCGTGATGAGGCTGCCGTCGACCCGGATGATCGGCGGCGAGCCGGCGGTCAAATGGATGTCCGATGCGCGTTGTTCGACCGCTTTCGTTAAAATCACTTCAATCGATTGATGGATCATAGGCTCACTCCGTTATCACTGTTCTCAATATTTCTTCGGTGTTCGTCAGTCCGAGTGCGACTTTCTCAAGTCCATCGGCGAGGAGGAAGCGGACGCCTTGTGCTTTCGCATAGGCGACCATCTCGGCCTCTGTCGCCTGGTTCATAATCAACCGGCGCAACCCTTCATCGATCGGCACGACCTCATGGATGGCGAGCCGTCCACGGTATCCCGTGAAATTACAAGAGGCGCAGCCGTTGCCGCGCATGATCCGTTCGATAGGAATGCCTTCAGCAGCAAACAGTTCCTGTTCCCGTTTCGAGACCGGCTGTTCGTGCCCGCAGTCCCGGCAGACGCGACGGACGAGCCGCTGGGCGATCAGTCCGGACGTCGACGCGGCGACGAGGAACGGTTCGACCCCCATATCGATCAAGCGTGTGATCGAGCTGATGGCCGAGTTCGTATGTAGTGTCGATAACACCAAGTGGCCGGTCAATGACGCCCGGATGGCAATCTCGGCCGTCTCGGTGTCCCGAATCTCCCCGACCATGACGATGTTCGGGTCTTGTCGCAAAATCGAGCGCAGCCCCGACGCGAACGTCAAGCCGACTTTCGAATTGACTTGCACTTGGTTGATCCCGTCGAGCTGATACTCGACCGGGTCCTCGACCGTGATGATGTTCTTCGATTCATCGTTCAGTTCGCGCAGCGACGCATATAACGTCGACGACTTCCCTGACCCGGTCGGTCCGGTGATGAGGATAATCCCGTTCGGCCGTTTCAGCATGTCGCGGTACACCGCCTCGTTCTCGTCGCCGAAGTCGAGCTTCGTCAAATCGGTCAACCCTTCCGAGGAGTCGAGCACCCGGATGACGATTTTCTCGCCATACATCGTCGGGAGCGTCGAGACGCGGAAGTCGTACGGGCGGCCCCGAAGCGTATATTTGATGCGCCCATCCTGCGGTAAGCGGCTCTCGGTGATGTCTAAGTTACTCATGACCTTGAGCCGTGTCAGCATGACGCTTTGAATCTTTTTCGGATAAATCGCTTCGGTCCGAAGGTCACCATCGACCCGGAAGCGGACGTGCAACTGCTTCTCATGAGGGTCGAAGTGGATGTCCGAGGCGCGTTGGTCAATCGCGCTCAAGAACAGCTGATTGACGAGCCGGATGACCGGTGCGTCATCCCGCGACGCCATCTCTTCGCGTTCGAGTTCTGGTGCTTCTTCTTTTAAAATCTCGATGAGTGACGCGTCCATCTCGTAATAGCGGCCAATCGTCTTGCGAATCTGCTCGCGCGTGGCGATGCCGACCTCGATGTTCATTCCCGTCTGGAGCCGGACGTCATCGATGGCAATCAAGTCGAGCGGGTCCGCCGTCGCGATGAACAGCGTGTTCCCTTGTAGCGAGATTGGCATGATGTCATGTTTTTGGGCGATGACTTTCGGGACGAGTTTCGTCACGGTCACGTTGATGTCTTGGGCATATAATGAAATGACCGGCACGTTCAACTGTTCGTGCAACACTTGAATCAATTGCGTCTCGGTCAAATAGTTCAATCGCATGAGCGCATCCCCGAGCTTTTCCCCGGTCCGCTTTTGTGCGAGCGCTTCGTCGAGCTGGGCTTGCGTGATGATTCCCGCCTCGACGAGCATCTCGCCGAGCCGTTTTTTTGTTCGTCTCAACTTACTTCACCATCCTCTGAGGTTCCTCCCGAGGCACCTCGTGTGCGAAGCCCCGTTGTTCAATGAATGAACTAAGCGCCGCTCCACCAATCAAACCAAGAGACAGGAGGACCCATACCCACCATGCCCGCTCGAGACCTTCATCAAAAATGGTATACACACCAAGGGAAAGCAAAGCTACAAATAGTGAAATAGTAACTTTCGTCTCACGCTTTCGAATGTATGGGATCGACAAGGCGAATACCGTCAATGTGGCGAGTACCCAAAAGGCAATCAAAATTAAATATCCGATCATCCGACTGCCCCCTCACTTGGTACCGGGTCAGTGTCGTGAACCGGTGGCTGTTCTGGCTGTTCATTATAGTCATTTATGTTGTCATCTTGTACATCGTCATTTGGTAGCCATTCATTTAGCCATTCCTCTGGATTTTCTGGCAAAATCGGAATAATAATTGGTTCGGTCGGTTCTGGTTCCGGTTCTGGTTCTGGAATCGGTACAGAACTCTTTGTCAAAATTTCTGGAATTGGTTCGTAAAAGTCAAAGCCGAGTAGTTCAATCGACTCACCCGTTTCAGTAATGCGGATACGATACAATTTACCTGATTCCCCGGTTTGCCCAGATTGGGTGACAGATGAACTACCAGCAGTAAGTGAAGGTGAAAAACGAACGATATTTTGATACGGTACGCTCGTCACGTCTTCTACACGCGACTCATATGCTCCAACGAACGCCTTACCAAGTAACTGAATCGTCATTGTGTTGCCTTCTTCTAACACGATGAGCGCATAAGGCGTCTGTTCCGTGTTCTGGACGGCGAAGTTTGAACGTTCGTCAACTTTAACGTCATAGCCAAGCTCAATGCCAGCTGGAAGAGTCTCATGTTGAACACGTTCAAGGATTTGAAACGGTGTTGCCGCGAATAATTGATACATCGATGACCCAAGCGTACTAAGTGCTTCAAAGTCTTCGCCAAATGTTTTTAGACTAAAAATGTCTCCCGCTTCCATCTCAAAGCCATTCATTCGTTCAATCGCTACTCTCATTTCTGGTGTTGGACTGACAGTAATTGTCGCAACGACTTCACTCTCTGCCGTAGTCGTTTCCAAGACAATGTCTGAATTGAAGCTTGAAGCTGCCTCAACAAGTGGCGGGGTGACCATTGTGAGCGTCACTGGTTGATTATTTAAGTAGGGAGTAAGTAATTCCTCATCAACTGTCGTGACAAGAGAATATTCTCCAGAAGTTTCAATTCCATCGAGCGTCGCATCGACGTTGAACGATACGACATCTTTGCCGATTTCAAGCGCCGTTCCATCGACGAGGGTTACGATAAAGGGGGTATTATTAAAATCTTTAATTGCATTATCGAGCCGAATGATCGCTTCTTCTCTCGTCATCCCCGATACATCAATGCCGGCAACCGTTGTCTCTTTGTATGTAGCACTTGTCTTCGCCGATGCCTCGAGATAATTGACAAGTCCAATCGTCGGCAGCGATACGAGTAAGACAAGTCCAATGAGGATGGAGACATGCATTCCAAACTGTTTCATTTTAAATTCCTCCACTTTGTAAAAGTTCTCATGGGTTAGTAATCTCTCTAACAGTCCCTTTCTTTACAATCAAGTTTGTTTCTGAACTTGCCTCTCCAAAGAAAGGTAAGTCATCTAATTCAATGGATGCTGCATTGACTTTCGCCCCACCACTGATTGTGAAAGTGTCGGAAACAATGCCCCCATTCACCGTACCACCCTCGATGATTTCAACATGAGCGTTCGGCGCAAAAATCAATTTTTTCGGTGCATTGATTTGAGTCGCGCCGGTTACTTTCACATTTTGCCCACCTGACAAAATACTTCCATTCAAGGAGGCCGAACCAACGAACTCTAAGTTGGCATCTTTCGCATAAATCGAGGCATTAAATTTTCCATATCCAGAACTCTTTACTAGTTTCGTTTGACCATTAGAAGGTCCGATATATATGAACAAATCATTCCCGTCGCTTTCGTTCACATGACCGTTTAATGAAATGTTGTCAGCTAGGTAAATCGTCAAACTCCCGCCCGGTTGACTCTTCACATCTAAATGTCCGATTCCTTGAATCGAATTAACGTATAAGGACACATCCTTATCTTTTACGTTAATCGTCAAACGATAGTTACTACTCAAGTTAATGTCGTTCACTTTATAATCTTGATCCAAAATGAGCTCATAATCACTGACAATCCAGTTCGAAATATTGATATTACCTTTTGAAATCACTTGGTACTGACTGCTGCCCGCTTTAAAAGTAGTATCGGGAATCATCTTATAATTGAAATCATTTGCTGATGGAAAGTCAGGAAGTGTTAAGCCTAAGTTAAAGTCTTCTTTGTAAATTATAGGTCGCTTTTGATCCAGCCACCAATCCGGCGCCAAAATAGTTTTGGAATGAGACGAGGGTAACGTGTAGACAGCTCCGTTGATTGTCGGGTTGCCGGTAACCTCTAACATATTTTGAGCGTTCGATTCTAGGAGGATATTACCTGTCACGACCCCGTTGGCGAGCTTCATTTTTCCTTTGGAGTATATTCCTAAGTTGGAAGGAAGGGTTGGTCCCGGCTTCCGCTCGAGATCCAACGAGTAACTTGTTTGCAACGTTTTTTTTCGCACACCGACCTGTCCAGTCGATGTGATGATGTAGTCTCTAACCGTTCGATCTGATGAAACGTTACTCATCTTTACAGTTACCGTAGCCAATGGTTGAATACCTTTCTGTTTCTCAAAAGAAGAAAACACTCGAGGTTGAGTACCAGTTAAAATGTTGGCATTTACATAGTTATAGTACTGTTCATCCGTCATTTTGTTTAAATTTTCCACCTCATCGAGTGCTTGTTGAATCTGATCAAGTGTATATGTAATACCACTTTCAGCGATGTAATAGGCAGATTGTTCTTTGACTTCTCCGTCCGAAAGAGACACGGAATTCAAGCTAGACTGAATCATGCTTAAACCAATTGAAGAAAATAGTAAAATCACTATCAAGACTAAGATGAGAGTATTCCCTTTTTCTTCTTTGGCGAGGCGCCAATTATTCCAAGTTTTCAACTGCCACACCTTCCCCGATAAACAGTTTTGTCGTTACGACTTTTGAAGGCTGATTGACACCCTCAAGTTTTAAATCGATTGTTAACATTTGATCCTTGAAATTAAACGTCAACGATTCGACGCCTCGCGCAATCACTTCATTGTTTCGATAAATGACTCCATTACTCTCTTTGTATGTACGGCTATTCACAGTCAAAGCCGAGGAATTCATTTCAAACGTGTTGCTTCTGCGAACATCAGTAGTAATCATCTTAATGACTAATCGCATCTCTGCCGTTTGATGATCTCGTAATTTTTCGGATTGATTGAATTGAACAAGACCAGTCAAAATATTTGCCAATACGATTATTACAATTGAGCTAATGACTACTGTCACCAGCAATTCGACTAAAGTAACGCCTTTTGATTCATTACGGATTTTGATAACAAATTGCTTCATCCCCACCTCAAGACGCCCTCCAGTTTTGTATTAGAGTCAATCGTTGCCTCTTCAAACACTTCAATAATGACTCGATTTAAAGCTGAGGGACTATTCTCCACCCTTAAAACGATGCGCCGATTATCCAGCGGAATCGTTTTTGAGAATTCCAGCCATGCCGACCCATTTATTGAGGACGTTTGTCGATAGGTATAGCCGAGTTCTTCAACTATTTGAATTCTCGTCTTGCCACTAGTCTCCTGCCCTTTTGCTTTCATCAACTCGAATTCATTTTGAGCAACGTAAGATAAATCCATCATCGTCCGAGAAACCGTATTAGTTTGGGCACTTTGAACGAGAAGTCCATAAAAGCTTGTAAAAATAATACCGAGGAGAACAATAGAAACTAATACTTCTACTAATGTGAAACCTTTCTCACTCTCCATACTGCACCTCACTACTCCTCAAAGTGGATTCCCATTCAGTTTATCCCAATCTAAGACTATTATCCCATATCTATAATCTTTTTCTTACATTTTTTGAATATCTTTAGCTAAATGATTTCTGACTTCACTGATAAAGTAGAGCGACCCCGTCACGACGAGCGTCTCGGATTTCGGTGCTTCGAGCCATGCGGACAACCAATCCTGCCAGTCCACGTAACGAGCACCGTCCGCAATCAGACTGTCTTTCGTTCGGGTACGCGGGAAATCGAACGTCGTCTCATAGACGTCCGCGACTATCTGGAGCGACGCGACCATCGCCTCGCGGTCCTTGTCAGCGAGAATGGCTGCGAGGACGGTCACGTCACGCTCGAGTTTCAGTTGTTCGACGAGTGCGGCAACACCTTCCGCGTTATGCGCCCCGTCGAGCACGATGCGCGGCTGTCTCGAGATGAGCTCATAGCGTCCCGGATGTTGCGCCGACGCCAGCCCCGCTTGAATCGCTTCTGTCTTCCATCCAAGATGACGGGCGACCGCGACGGCACATGCCCCGTTGTATGCTTGATGATGTCCGGTCAATCCGAGCGTCACCGGAGGCAAACCGTCATAGGTCACAGTCGTCTCGGACCCGTCCTCGATTGACGTGACGAGCGGCGTGACGTCGTGAATCGGCGCATCCATCTCTCGTCCTTGTTGTTCGAGCAAGGCGATCAACCGCTCCTCCATCAAGCTATGGAACATCGGCACGCCATGTTTCATGATGCCGAATTTCTCGAGGGCAATCTCTTCGAGCGTGTCGCCGAGAATCCCTTGATGATCATGTCCAATCGACGTCACGATGGTCGCGAGCGGCTTCTGTAACACGTTCGTCGAGTCAAGCCGGCCGCCGAGCCCGACTTCCCAAATGACGAGGTCGGGCTGTTGTTCGTGGAAATAGAGCCAGGCCATGACCGTCAGTAGCTCGAACTCCGTCAACGTCTCTGGTGATGTTGACGCACAGTCACGAACTCGGTTGGCAATATTGACGAGGTCGTCCTCACGAATCGGTTCCCCGTTCAACATAATCCGCTCTTCGAACTGGATAATGTACGGTGAGATGAACGTCCCGACGTTCAACCCTTGTTTCATCGCCATCGCCCGCAAGAAAGCGACCGTCGACCCTTTCCCGTTCGTCCCCGCCACATGAATCGAAGGCAACTCTTTGACCTGTAGCGCGTTCAACATCCACTCGATTCGTTTCAAGCCCGGTTTAATCCCGAACCGCAGCTGGCCATGTAGCCAATCAAATACATCTTGTCTCGTCTCCATCTTCCATCACTCCCGTTTTCACACTTCCCTCTCATCTTACCAAAATTCGCGAAGCGCTACGCACGGAATCGGCTGTGCTATACTCGAGGCGAAGAAGGAGGAATCACCATGACAACCAACTGGAACTTCGAGGCGACCTACCTCGATCTCCGTGACATCTTTTACGACCAGGGACCGGTCCATCCGGTCGACAAGCCCGAGATCGTGCTTTGGAACGAACCACTCGCCGAGACACTCGGCCTCGACGCCGAGGTACGCCAAGACATCTCGCTCTTCGCTGGGAATCGCCAGACCGACACGTCGTTCTCGCAAGCGTATGCCGGCCACCAGTTCGGCCATTTCACAATGCTCGGTGACGGACGAGCACTCGTGCTCGGGGAACATGTCACCCCGAACGGCAAGCGTTTCGATGTTCAATTGAAAGGCTCAGGTCCGACCGAGTATTCCCGTGGAGGCGATGGACGGGCCGCTGTTGGACCGATGGTGCGCGAGTTCCTCATCAGTGAGGCGATGCACGCCCTCGGCATCCCGACGAATCGGGCGCTCGCCGTCGTCACGACCGGTGAGCCAATCATGCGTCAAGGACCGAAGCATGGTGCCATCTTGACGCGCGTCGCGTCGAGCCACTTACGCGTCGGCACGTTCCAATATGCCGCTGCGGCCGGATCGATTGATGATGTCATCGCTCTCGCCGACTATGCGATTCGTCGTCATGACCCTGACCTTGAAGGACAGCCGAATCGCTATGAACAATTCCTCGGCCGCGTCATCACCCGTCAGGCGAAGCTCATCGCGGATTGGCAACTCGTCGGATTCATCCACGGTGTCATGAACACGGACAACACGTTCATCAGCGGTGAAGGGATCGACTATGGCCCGTGTGCATTCATGGATACGTATCACCCGAACACCGTCTTCAGCTCCATCGACCGCGAGGGACGCTACGCCTATGCGAACCAACCATATATCGGGTCGTGGAATTTGGCCCGCCTCGCCGAGACGCTGTTGCCGCTCCTCGCTGACAAGCAAGAAGCCGCCGTCGATATCGCCAACAAGCTGTTGAACGACTACACGGAAACGTATAAAGAGGCGTACTTTACTGGGCTCGCCCATAAAATCGGGCTCTATGTCCGAAAAGACGGGGACGATGCACTGACGGACGAACTGCTCCGACTCATGATGGAGTCTGAGGCTGACTTCACGAACACGTTCCGAGCGCTCACACTCGACGACACGGACGCGCTCTTTTTTGCTAAACAGGACGACGGCAAGGCGTGGCTGTCCGCTTGGCAAAAACGCCTCGGGGAGCAAGGTCTCCCGGATTCAGACGTCATTCGGCTCATGCGTCAGCATAACCCGGCCGTCATTCCACGCAATCATCATGTCGAGGCCGCCCTCATGGCAGCCGAACGCGGTGACTTCGGTCCGACCCATGCACTGCTCGACGTATTGCGAAAGCCGTACGATTACGAAGCAGACTATGGACGATATGTCTCTCCCGGACCGCCTCGCAGCTATCCTTATCAGACGTTTTGTGGCACATGAACCATTCTGCTTCGGCAGGATGGTTTTTTTGGAACCTTTTTTATGTTCGAACGTAAAGTGGATAACATCACTTTTAGGAGGTTCAACATGCTTCTACTCACTTCACTCATTTCGTTAGGGTTTGCCTGCTTGATGTCAATCGAGCTATTGCAAGGACCTTTCATAGACGGCTGGGCATGGCTCATGCCCGCCTTTTTCTTAGCTGTTTCGTTTTCGACTTTCATGAGATATTTGAATAATTTTGATTGGGACGAATCGAAATGAAGATGACTGTCTTGCTCATGACGATTATCGTCGTGTCCACGTCCTATCTCGTCTACAGTTTTTATTTATCGTTGACGGGTCAGCCGATTCAGCCGCAAGTAACCGGACTCGCAATCGGCGCCTTGCTCACGTCATCTTATTTCGTGACAACCGGTCGCCTCCCGTTTTGGATAGAACCAGAGGAAGAGGACGTATAAAGGTTCTTTATTCCATCTTACTAGGATTCGGAAGCATCCTTTATGTCGTCTATGCCACTCATCTATTCCCCATTGGCCATCCTCAACCGCTCTTCTTGCATGTTTTGATTGCCACCACTGTATTTGGCATCATTTATATCGGACGCAAACACAACCCCGAACATCGATAACGATGCTCGGGGTTGTTCTTTCATATAGACTTATAGTCCGAAATGAATCATGTCCTTCTGTTCGACTTGGGCTTGAGCGATTTTCGAGATGAGTCGATGCAGTTCGTCTGATTCATGCGTGTACATTACCTGTTTGACAACTTGATAGAACAGTGCCAGTGACTCATGTGGAATGAGCGTGATCCCGCATTCGTCTAATCCGAATCCAGGACGGTCATAGGAGTGGAAATACGTGCGCATCTCGTTCAGCTCCTCGATAAACCCATCCACCCACTCTCCATCCACCGAGACACAGTCAAAACGTTCAGGTGTATACGTATCATATGATGATTGACGATTTGTTGAATCCAATACACCGAATTCGTGAGTGTACGACATAATATTCCCTCCTCCTGAATGATTGCTTACTTTATCGGAAAGTCAGCCGACCACACCTCCGGCAGCGAGTCCGAGAGGTTTAGCAACACTTCTTCCGGCACATTGCCCGTCACGACGATGAGCTTGCCTTGATCCAGATAAAACAAGCCGTTCCCTTCTGGTTGATTCAATCGATACCGCTCATTTGACACGTCTCGCCGTTCAATCAATTCTCCGTCGGCCACACTGGACGCATCGGTCACTAAAATCGTGATGCATTGAGTTTCATCATACAACGTCCACATCTCCACCGGTCGCTCGAGCTGATTCATCTCGAAGTTGTCGACAAACAGCTCTTCTTCAGGCAAATCCAACCCGTGATGGACTTTTTCGGCCGCCTCGGGAATCGTAAAGTTTTGGATGCCATGCAGAGCCCATTCCTTGTCCCGCGAATAGTTGAACACGCCGAACGAATCGTCGCGGTTTGGCAACTGAATGGCGATGAGTCCGAGGTCATCAATGACCGTCTCATAGAACACACCGTCTCTCGCTGGTCGCTCGGACGTACCATCTTTATATTGAAGTGTGTATTGGGACGTGACCGCATCGACTAGTCGAACGGTCCCTTTCGGCACGTCCTCAATCATCGAGCCGAACACTTCTTTGTCCGTCGTTACGGGCATATCCTTGGAAGACGTCTCTTCTGCACTTTCATTAATTGTCACTCCTAATTCCGTCGGTTCGATCGGCTCAGCGCGTTCCGCCACACACCCACCCAATCCCATCACTGCCAAACTTAACGTCATTCCGATTCGTCTCATGTCACGCCACCTTTACATTGTCTCCTCTCCTAAATTCCACCAAACGACAAAAAAACCTTCTTCGGAGAACAGGTCTCCAAAGAAGGTTGATGTCTTACTTACGCAACTCTTCCAAACGGGCGCGAACCGCGTCACGTTTATCGAGGTAGTCTTTTTCTTTCGCCTTCTCTTCGTCGATGACGTGAGCCGGGGCCTTGCCAGTGAAGCCTGGGTTGCCGAGTTTCTTCTGAACGCGCTCGACTTCCTTCTCGTACTTCGCCACTTCTTTCTCAAGACGGGCGATTTCTTCTTCAAAGTTGATGAGGTCGGCGAGCGGGATGAACAGTTCCGCACCCGTCATGATGGCCGACATCGACTTATCAGGAGCCGTCAAGCCACGTCCGATTTCGAGCTCAGTCGCGTTCGTGAACTTGCCAATTGTTGCTTCGTTCGCGCTCAAGTAATCTTGAGTCGCCTCATCCGACGTCGAGATGAAGAGCTGAATCGGTTTCGACATCGGGGCGTTCACTTCCGAACGGATGTTACGGACCGAACGGATGACGTTCATGACCGCTTCAAACGCTGGTACCGAGTCCGCGAAGTGGAGCTCGTCGCGACGTGTCGGGTAGCTCGCACGGACGATTGAGTCACCTTCGTGCGGCAAGTGCTGCCAGATTTCCTCTGTGAGGAACGGCATGAACGGGTGCATGAGACGCATGATCGAGTCGAGCGTGTACGCGAGCACTGAACGTGTCGTCGCTTTCGCCGCCTCGTCCTCACCATAGAGCGTGAGTTTCGCCATCTCGATGTACCAGTTACAGAACTCTTCCCAAATGAAGTTGTACAAGTAACGGCCGGCTTCGCCAAACTCATACTTGTCGACGAGACGTGTCACTTGGTCGATTGTGTCGTTCAAGCGAGTGAGAATCCACTTGTCAGCGAGCGTCTTCTCACCTGACAAATCGATGTCCTCATACTTCATGCCTTCCATGTTCATAAGGGCGAAACGGCTCGCGTTCCAAATTTTGTTCGCGAAGTTCCATGTCGATTCGATTTTCTCCCAGTAGAAACGAAGGTCGTTCCCTGGTGTCGATCCCGTGAGGAGGAACCAGCGGAGTGAGTCCGCACCGTATTGGTCGATGACTTCCATCGGGTCGACGCCGTTACCGAGCGACTTCGACATCTTGCGGCCTTCCGAGTCGCGGATGAGACCGTGGATGAGCACGTCGTTGAACGGCTGCTTCCCAGTGAACTCGAGCGATTGGAAAATCATGCGTGATACCCAGAAGAAGATGATGTCGTAACCCGTGACGAGCGCGCTCGTCGGGAAGTAACGTTTGAAGTCTGCTGAGTCCGTATCCGGCCAGCCCATCGTCGAGAACGGCCAGAGCGCTGACGAGAACCATGTGTCGAGCACGTCTTCGTCTTGGTGCCAGTTCTCACTGTCCGCCGGTGCTTCTTTGCCTACATAAATCTCACCTGTCTCGTTATGGTACCACGCCGGGATGCGGTGGCCCCACCAGAGTTGACGGCTGATACACCAATCACGGATGTTCTCCATCCAGCGAAGGTATGTGCCTTCGAACCGCTCTGGGATGAAGTTGACTTTCGTATCATCATGTCCTTGTGCTTCGAGCGCAGCTTTCGCGAGCGGCTCCATGTCGACGAACCACTGTTTCGAAAGATACGGCTCGATGACCGCGCCTGAACGTTCCGAGTGGCCGACCGAATGCGTGTGCGGCTCGATTTTGACGAGCGTGCCGTCTGCTTCCAAATCTTTGACGAGTTGTTTGCGGCATTCAAAGCGGTCGAGCCCTTCGTACTTGCCGGCGTTCTCGTTCATCTTGCCGCCTTCGTCCATGACGAGGATGCGCGGGAGTTCGTGGCGGTTCCCGATCTCAAAGTCGTTCGGGTCGTGCGCCGGTGTGATCTTGACGCAACCTGTACCGAACTCCATGTCGACGTAGTCGTCAGCGACGATCGGAATCTCGCGGTTCATAACCGGAAGCATGATCGTCTTGCCGACGAGGTGCGCGTAACGCTCATCTTTCGGGTTGACGGCAACGGCCGTATCGCCGAGCATCGTCTCCGGACGCGTCGTCGCGATCTCGATGTGGCCTGAGCCGTCCGCAAGCGGATACTTCATGTGGTAGAACGCGCCTTCGACTTCTTGATAGATTACTTCGATATCCGAAACGGCCGTCTTTTGCGCCGGGTCCCAGTTGACGATATATTCGCCGCGGTAAATCAAGCCTTTCTCATAGAGGCGGACGAACACTTCCTGGACCGCTTTCGAGAGTCCTTCGTCGAGCGTGAAGCGCTCACGTGAGTAGTCGAGACCGAGGCCAAGTTTTGACCATTGGGCACGGATCGTATCGGCGTACTCGTCTTTCCATTCCCACGTCTTCTCGAGGAACTTCTCGCGTCCGAGGTCATAGCGCATGATGCCGTCCTCACGGAGCTTCTGTTCGACTTTCGCTTGCGTCGCGATCCCGGCGTGGTCCATCCCTGGGAGCCAGAGGACGTCATAGCCTTGCATGCGCTTGAGGCGCGTCAGCAAATCTTGGAGCGTCGTGTCCCACGCGTGTCCGAGGTGAAGTTTCCCTGTTACGTTCGGTGGCGGGATGACAATCGTGTAAGGCTGTTTTGAATTATCCTCGTCTGCTTTGAATACGTCGTTCTCTAACCAGTAGTCATACCATTTCGCTTCCGTCGCACTTGGATCGTACTTCGTCGGCATGGTGATTTCGTTTGTCTCGTTGGCCATATGCCCAACCTCCTCTAATAATGTGGACAAAAAAACGGCTACTCTCGTCCTTAACGCTAAGGACGAAAGAAGCCGTATCTTCCGCGGTACCACCTTAGTTCGCCACTTGTGGCGCCCTCAAAATCGAATAACGGTCGATGGACCGGACCTTCCTACTTCGTTCAAAAGGTCAGCTCCGAGGCGACTTCCGCACCATCCTTCGCGGCCTCGCACCAAGCGGCCGCGTCTCTGAAAATGGATGTTGATTGCGTACTATTCCTCATCGTAGCTTTTGTTCGTATCTGTTAAACAATTGTAGCGACAGAAGCTGTTTCCGTCAAGATTACAATGAAAACTCTTGTTGCAGCTCTTTGAACGTCGCCTCGACCGCTGCGAGCGTCAAGTCGATATCTTCGTCCGTATGAACGGTCGAGAGGAACAATCCTTCGAACTGTGACGGTGGCAAGAACACGCCGCGCGCCGCCATCTTCTGATAGTAAGCACGGAACAAGTCGAGGTTCGCCGTCTTCGCCTTCTCGAAGTTCGTCACTTTCTCGTTCGTGAAGAAGAATCCGAACATCGATCCGGCCCGGTTCGTGTCGTGCGGGATGTTATACTTCTCGGCCGCTTTCGTATAGCCTTCGGCGAGACGGTCCGCTTTGCGTTCGAACTCGGCGTAGTGCTCAGGCTTGAGTTGCGACAACGTCGTGTAGCCGGCGATCATCGCGAGCGGGTTCCCTGAGAGCGTTCCTGCCTGGTAAATTGGTCCTTGTGGCGCGATTTGTTCCATAATCTCGCGTTTCCCACCGTAGGCACCGACCGGAAGACCACCACCGATAACTTTCCCGAGGCACGTCAAGTCCGGCGTCACGCCGAAGTAGCCTTGGGCACAGTTATAGCCGACCCGGAATCCGGTCATGACCTCGTCAAAGATGAGGAGCGAGCCGTACTGTTCCGTGATCTCGCGGAGTCCTTCGAGGAAGCCAGGTTGCGGTGGCACGAAGCCCATGTTACCGGCCGCCGGTTCGACGATGACACCAGCGATATCGTCGCCGAACTTCTCGAAGGCGATGCGGAGAGCATCCAAATCGTTATATGGCACCGTGAGCGTCTGGCTCGCCAAATCTTTCGGTACGCCCGGCGAGTCCGGGAGACCGAGCGTCGCGACGCCCGAACCGGCCTTGATGAGGAGCGAGTCGCCATGACCGTGGTAGCAGCCTTCGAACTTCAAGATTTTCGTCTTGCCCGTGTAACCGCGTGCGAGGCGGAGTGCCGCCATCGTCGCTTCCGTACCCGAGTTGACCATGCGCACCATCTCGATCGATGGGACGCGCTCGATGACGAGCTCGGCCATTTTCGTTTCGAGCTCGGTCGGTGTCCCGAACGTCCAGCCTTTCTCAGCTTGCTCTTGAATCGCCTTCGTGACGACAGGGTCGCGGTGGCCGAGGATGAGTGGTCCCCATGAGAGGACGTAATCGATATATTCGTTGCCATCGATATCGTAGATGCGTGAACCTTCACCGCGTTCAGCGAAGATTGGCGTCATGCCGACTGATTTATAGGCACGGACCGGGCTGTTTACCCCACCCGGCATGAGCGGACGTGCTTGTTCGAACGCCGCTTCTGAGCGTGTTTGTTTGTAGGTCATGCGTAGTCTCCTTCCAAATAGCGACAGACGTCTTTTGCGAAATACGTAACGATGAGGTCCGCACCGGCCCGTTTGAAGCCGACCATCGTCTCCATGACGATGCGTTGCTCATCGACCCAGTCGTTCAAAGCAGCCGCTTTGACCATGGCGTACTCTCCGCTCACGTTATACGCCACAATCGGCATATCGAGCGAGTCGCGCATGTCACGGATGATGTCCATGAACGCGAGCGCCGGTTTGACGATCATGAAGTCGGCGCCTTGCTCGACGTCCGATTGTGATTCACGGAACGCTTCACGGCGGTTGGCCGGGTCCATCTGATAGCCTTTGCGGTCGCCTTCACCAGGTGCCGATTGGGCTGCGTCACGGAACGGTCCGTAGTACGCCGATGCGTACTTGACGCCGTAACTCATGATCGGGATATGGTTGAACCCGTTTTGGTCGAGCCCTTCACGGATGGCGGCGACGAAGCCGTCCATCATCGAGCTCGGCGCGATGATGTCAGCGCCTGCTTGCGCTTGCGTGATGGCCGTCTGGACGTGAAGTGGTAGCGACGCGTCGTTATCGACGTCACCGTTCTTCACGATGCCGCAGTGGCCTGTCGACGTATATTCGCACAGGCACGTGTCCGCGATGACCGTGAGCTGTGGTGCCCACGCTTTCACTTTACGGATCGCTTCTTGGACGATGCCGTGGTCATGATACGCTTCCGTACCTTCCGGGTCTTTATGTTCAGGTACGCCGAACAAGAGCACCGATTGAATACCAAGGTCGACGATCTCGTTGATCTCGTCTTCGAGACGGTCGAGCGAGAAGTTGAAGACGCCTGGCATCGAGCTGACTTCGCGTTTAATGTCTGTCCCTTCGATGATGAAGAGCGGGTAAATCAAATCTTCTTTCCGAACATGATTTTCACGTACGAGTGCACGCATTGACTTCGATGAACGAAGACGACGATGACGGTCAAACTGGTTCATGAAAAATCCTCCCCTATACACTGTATTAATGCATCCATAGTATAACACTCAGGCACTCGGACCGGTAACGTCGACACTTCCCGGACGGCGCGCTCGGTCACTTCACCGATGGCGTACCACGTCCCGTGGAAATGGTCGAGATATGGCGTGAGGGCATGGACGGCGGACGGGCTGAGGACGAGGAGCGCCTCGATTCCTTCGAGCGCCTCGACTTCCGTCTCTGTCAGTTCACGGCCGATTGTCTCATAGACGACCCAGTCGTGGACGTTTTCGAGCTTTGCCATATGCGCCGTGTTCGCCAAGTCGCCCCGGGCGAACAAGACGACCTCGTCTGCTTTTACGACAGTCGCAAGGTCACGGAACAACGCCTCGCCTGTAAACGTCTCCGGCATGAGCGCGACGGTGAATCCTACGGTCTCGAGTGCTTGTTTCGTTTTCTCGCCGACGGCCGCGACTTTGACGTCACGCGGGACGTCACGGAGTGCCGGCACCGCTGTCTGGCTCGTCACGACGAGCCAATCGAATCGACTGATCGGCATCTGATTGTGCGTCAATCTCGTCTCGATGAGCGGGACGTGATGAACGGAAAGACCGCTCGCGGTGAGCCGGGCTCGCTGCGAAGCGGTCAGTCGTTTTGTCCCTGTGTACCAGACGTCACACATTGACCGAGGCGAGAATTTCGCGCCCGCCGCGTCCGAGCAAATCGTCTGCTACGTCTTTCCCGAGTGCGACCGCGTCTGACGACGTCTTCGTCACACGGAGCACTTCTTTGCCGTCGACCGAGGCGATGAGGCCTGTGAGTGTCACGTCGTCGCCATCGACCGTCGCATAACCGCCGACCGGTACGTGACAGCTGCCTTCGATTGCCTTGAGGAACGTCCGCTCGGCCGTTGCGGCTTTCGCCGTCACGTCGTCATGGAGCAATTGTAGAATTGCCGTCACTTCAGTGTCGTCCTTCCGGCTTTCGATGGCAAGCACACCTTGTCCGACGGCTGGGACCATCATATCGGCGTCAAGCGCTTCGAAGTCGACGCGGTCCGTCCAACCCATGCGCTCGAGCCCGGCTTTGGCGAGCAAGATGGCGTTGAAGTTTTCTGTCTCGAGTTTTTTAAGGCGCGTGTCGATGTTGCCGCGAATCCATTGAATGTCGAAATCCGGGCGGGCGGCGAGCATTTGAGCACCACGGCGCAGTGAGCTCGTCCCGATGACGGCACCTTCTGGGAGCGTCTCGAGCGTATAGCCGTTCTCGCAGATGAGCACGTCACGGGCGTCGACGCGTTTCGGCATGCAGCTGATATAGAGTTCTTCCGGCAACTCGGCCGGCACGTCTTTCATGCTGTGGACGGCGAAATCGATGTCACCAGCGAGCATCTGTTGCTGAATCTCTTTGACGAACAATCCTTTGCCGCCGACTTTCGATAGTTGCACGTCGACGATTTGATCCCCTTTCGTCACAATCTCTTTGATTTCGAACTCGTTTTGAGCTCCGGCTTTCTTCAATTGGTCGATGACCCATTTCGTCTGTGTCATCGCAAGTTGTGAGCGGCGTGAGCCGACGATAATTTTACGCATGATCGGTTATCCCCTTCATAGAAAAAGGCGACGAGATCCGCCGCCTTTTTTTGTTTTGTATTAGCGCATCAAGGCGCGAAGTGGTGCTTTCGCTGACATCGCTTCGGCTTCTTCCGTTTCTGGTTCGGCGTCAGGGACGTCGACATCCAGACCGAACGTCTCCACAAACTGATTGATGCGTGTGTTCGCATCCGGTTGCGCGGCGGCGTCTTTGATGTAATCAATCGGTTCACGAAGCATCTGGTTGATGATTGACTTCATATGCTTACCGATGACTTTTTTATCGCGGTCCGACAGATGATCGAGCTTGCGTTCGAGGCTTTCCATCGTCTCTTCTTGAATGTTGAGCGCACGGGCGCGCAATTCATTCATGATCGGGACGACACCGAGCGTGATGAGCCACGTTTGGAACTCTTGAATCGCCTCATCGATTTTGATTTCAATCTTTTCGGCTTCGATGAGACGGGCCGCCAAGTTTTTATTGACGATGCCGTTCAAGTCATCCACATCGAACAAGTGGACGCCCGGAAGCGCCCGGACCGCTGGATCGATATCTCGCGGCACGGCAATGTCGATTAATAACAGTGGACGTTCCCGGCGGAGCAATTGAGCTGCGGCGACGTCATCATAGGCGATGACCGCTTCTTTCGCACCGGTCGAGCTGATTAAAATATCGGCGTCAAGCAAGCCACAAGCAATCTCACGGATTGAGTGGGCCCGGCCTTTGAACTTGTCGGCGACCGCTTTCGCTTTGCTCTCGGTCCGGTTAAAGACCGCAATCTGTTTCGCACCGGCCTCGAACAAGTTGAGCGTCGTCAACTCGCCTGTCTCCCCCGCGCCGACGACGACGACTTGTTTGTCATCGAGCGACGAATACATTTCTTGGGCGAGCGTGACTGCTGCCGCGCTGACCGATACCGACATTTCCCCAATCTGCGTGTCAGTATGGGCACGTTTGGCGAGCGTCACGGCTTCTTTGAACAGTTTGTTGAATACCGTTCCCGTCGTCCCGTTCTCTTGGGCGCGGAAGAAGCTCGATTTCACTTGTCCTAAAATCTGTGTTTCCCCAATGATCATCGAATCGAGTCCAGACGTGACGCGGAACAAGTGGCGAATCGCCTCTTCTCCTTCACGAATCGATAAATAAGGGGTGAATTGGTCCATCTCTAAATCAAACCAGTTCGCTAAAAACCGTTTTGTATAATAACGACCCGTATGGAGCTGGTCTGTGACGACATATAGCTCTGTTCGGTTACAAGTCGACAAAATAACCGATTCAAATATGCTTTTCTCTTCGCGAAGTGCAATCATCGCATCCACGATTTCTTGCTCCCCAAACGAGAACTGCTCCCGAATCGCGACAGGGGCTGTCTTGTTATTTAGTCCAACGACGACAATATGCATGTATCTCTTCCCCTCATCCAAAATCCACCGACGGTTGTCTTTTCTTTTTCAATCTCTACCGTACATTATAACAGTTCTTATCTGGTAACTATAATCTTCTGTTTGATTTTCCTGAAATAAAATAAGAACTTTTTGTGACGAAAAAAAGTAGAAACGGACATAGAGACCATTTCTACTTGATTCCTCATTTTAGAGAGGATGGATCGGTGATGATTGTACTTTCTTGTACCTTTTCTTCTTCCGCTTCGAGGTAATGCTTCCGTTCCCTCAGCTTATAGATGCGGACGATATTTTGAACGACGACTTTCGCCACCGCATAGAATGGGACCGCGATGAGCATTCCGATAATCCCAGCCAAGTTCCCGGCGACGAGCAAGACGATGATGATTGTCAATGGGTGCACCTTCAGCGACTTACCTTGGATGAGCGGTGAGATGACGTTCGATTCGATCTGTTGGACGATGATGATGACGACGATGACCCAAAGCACTTTAATCGGATCTTGGATGAAAGCGACGACAACGGCCGGTGCCGCACCGAGGAACGGTCCGACGTACGGGATGATGTTCGTCACCATCATGAAGAGCGCGAGTAGGATGGCATAGTCGAGTCCGATAATCCATAATCCGATGAGCGACGTGATTCCGACGAAGAACGCCACAATCAACTGGGCATGGACGTAGTTTTTAACCGTCGTGTGCATATCATGTAAGATGTTGCGTGTCTCACGCTCATAGCTCGACGGCAACAACTTCACAATCGAGTCCGGAAGACGTTTCCCGTCAAGTAACATATACAAAAGCATGAACGGAATGACGACGATTGTGATGACGGCCGACGTGATGAAGCCGACAAGACGACCGACCGATGACGCGACATTCCCGAAGACGTCTCCGAGATACGACGTCACGTTGTTCGTGAAGTCGGTGAACATATCGTCATTCTCGGCGATGAAGCGTGACAAAAACTCATTTTGCATGAGCGAGTCACGGACGGCGAACGCCTGTACCTGTAATTCCTTCGCAATGCTCGGCATCGCGTTAACGAGTGAAGTCACCTGCTCCGCGAGCACCGGGCCGAGAATGCTGAAGACGAGCGTAAAAATCAGCACGAGTCCCCCAAGCGTAATCCCGACGGCGAGCGGCCGTTTGCCTTCCATCCGTTTTTCTAAGAAATCGACAATCCCGACTAAGAAATAATAAAAAAGTCCGGCAATGATGAGCGGTACCGTGACGAGCGCCAAAATGACTTGGACTGGTTGGAATACGAAAGAAATTTCCGTCCCGACCCAGATGACCAAGAAAATCGTCAGCGTCCAAAATAAAAAGCGGTACCATTTGTTCTGAAACATGATTTGCATCTTTCCACCTCGTTCTCTATTCTCTTGTCTTATGTAATTAGGACAATTATACGATACTTACCCGCTCACGTAACCCTGAAAACAAAAAAGACGAGGGGTTCCCTCGTCTTCGATCAATCTTCTTCACGTGTCAATAAATCGTAAATCGCTTTCCACGCTTCGTCTTTTCCCTCTGCCGTCTCCGCCGAGAACGCGACGAATCGGTCAGTCGATTCAAACTGAAGCTTACGTTTGACGGCCGCCTCATGTTTTTGACGCTGCGCTTTCTTGATTTTATCGAGCTTCGTTGCCACGACGATGACCGGAATTTCGTAATGCTTCAAGAAGTTGTACATCGTCACGTCATCACCCGTCGGCTCATGACGGATATCGACCAACAAGACGACGCCGCGAAGCGCGCTCTGTGACGTCAAATACTGCTCCATCATGACGCCCCACTTCTCACGCTCCGTCTTTGAGACTTTCGCGTAGCCGTAGCCCGGGACGTCGACGAACATAATTTCATCGTTGATGTTGAAGAAGTTCAGCGTCTGCGTCTTCCCTGGCTTCGAAGACGTCCGTGCAAGTGCTTTGCGCTGACAAATCTTGTTGATGAACGATGACTTCCCGACGTTCGAACGTCCGGCGAGTGCGACTTCCGGCAACTCATGAATCGGGTAATGCTCCGGTGCGACGGCACTCGTGACAAATTCTGCTTTAGTGATTTTCATTATTTAATTTCCTCCAAATGCTACTTCTAATACTTGATCGAGCGTCGTGACCGGGACGAACGTCAGTTTCTCACGGACGGTGTCTTGAATGTCATCGATGTCACGCTCATTGTCTTTCGGAATGACGATGGTCGTCAAGCCGGCTCGGTGTGCGGCGAGCGCTTTCTCTTTCAATCCACCGATCGGCAGGACGCGGCCGCGGAGCGTGATTTCCCCGGTCATACCGATGTCACGGCGGACTTTCTTCCCAGTCAACGCCGAGATGAGCGCCGTCGCGATCGTAATCCCCGCCGACGGACCGTCTTTCGGGACGGCACCTTCCGGCACGTGGATATGCACGTCTTGGCGCTCGTAGAACGTCGGGTCAATCCCGAACCGTTCCGCGTTTGAACGGACGTAGCTATACGCGGTCTGCGCCGACTCTTGCATGACGTCACCGAGTTTCCCCGTCAACTGGAGCTTGCCTTTACCAGGTGCGAGCGCGACTTCAATCGTGAGCGTGTCGCCCCCGAACGCAGTGTAGGCGAGTCCGGTGACAGCACCGATCGAGTCTTCCGTCTCCCCTTTGCCGTAGCGGTACTTCGGTTTCCCTAGGTAGTCGCCGAGGCTCTTCAATGAGACGGTGACGCGTTTCTTCTCGCCGATGGCGATTTGCTTCGCCGCTTTCCGGCAAAGCGAACCGATGACCCGTTCCAAGTTCCGGACACCGGCCTCACGCGTGTAACGGCGAACGACTTCGTAAAGTGCGTCCTCTTTAATCGTGAGCTGGCTCTTCTTCAAGCCGTGCTCTTTATACTGTTTCGGTATCAAGTGACGCTTAGCGATCTCGACTTTCTCGAGTTCCGTGTAGCCACCGATTTGGATGAGTTCCATCCGGTCAAGGAGCGGTGCCGGAATTTGCGAGACGTCGTTCGCCGTCGCGATGAAGAGCACGTTTGATAAGTCGAACGGTTCCTCGATATAGTGATCCGAGAACGAGACGTTCTGTTCCGGGTCGAGCACTTCGAGCATCGCCGACGCTGGGTCGCCCCGGAAATCGGACGCCATCTTATCGATCTCGTCGAGCAAGAACACCGGGTTTTTGCTCTCGGCCTGCTTCAAGCCACGGATGATGCGGCCTGGCATCGCCCCGATATACGTACGACGGTGCCCCCGAATCTCAGCCTCGTCACGTACCCCACCGAGCGAGACACGGACGAAGTGACGTTCGAGCGCCGACGCAATCGAGCGGGCGAGAGACGTCTTCCCGACCCCTGGAGGTCCGGCGAGACAAAGAATCGGCCCACGGAGCGAATTCGTCAATTGACGGACGGCCAAGTACTCGAGGATCCGGTCTTTCACCGACTCGAGCCCGTAATGGTCGTCATCTAACACATCGGCCGCATGTTTGACGTCGAGTTTATCTTCTGTCTCAATGCCCCACGGGAGTGAGGCAATCCAGTCGAGATAGTTACGGATGACGGCATACTCGGGTGACGTCGCCGGGACGACGTTCAACCGCTCGGCTTCGCGCATGACGTTCTTCCGTGTCGTCTCAGGCAAATCGAGCGCCTCGAGCTTCTCACGGAGACGGTTCGGTTCAGACTCTTGCGACTGGTCACCGAGCTCTTGCTGAATCGTCTTCATCTGTTCGCGCAAATAATACTCTTTCTGTGCCTGTTCAATCGTCTTCTTCGTCCGTTCGCGCAACTCTTGCTCGAGCTCGATGATCTCGACCTCGTGCGTCATAATCTCGAGCAGCTCTAAGCCGCGTTTGACGGCGTCCGGTTCTTCGAGCATCGCTTGGCGGATATCGACGTCGACATCGAGCTTCGACGCGATATAGTCGGTCAACGACTCGAGCCGTTCATACATCTCGAAACGACGACGCTCGTCCGGTGACAATCCTTTGATGGATCCGACGAGTTTTCCGAACTGTTCTTTCAATAAGCGCACGAGTGCCGTCCGCTCGACTTCTTCCCCTTCGACGAGTTCAAGTGGCTCGACGTCTGCGAACCAGCCTTCCTTCGTTTCTTCGATGGAGTTGATTTTGACGCGTTCTTTCCCGACCAAGCGGACGCGGACCGTCTCGTTCGACAGCTCGCTCATCTTGGCGATATGGACGCGTGTCCCGATCGCGTACAAGTCTTCCGGTTCGGGTGATTCTTTCCCCGTCTCTTTTTGTGTCACAACAATCAAATCTGTCTCGTGTTCCTTTGCGGCAAGGAGTGCTCGTAGGGAGAGCGGACGCCCCACGTCGATTGTCACTCCGATGAGCGGATACACCACGACTCCACGCAAAGGAAGGATTGGTAATTGTTCCATTACAACGCCTCCTGTGCAAAAAGGCCCAAAACTCGGATGTGCCGAGTGTTTGAGCCTTTTTCGTTCAAAATTATGCTGTCTCTTTATTGTCGCCTGTCTGTTCGACAGTACCATCGCGAAGGACGTATTTCGGACCGGCAAGACCCGTAATCGTTTCATCCGTGATGATGACTTTCTCGATATCGTCGCGCGATGGGACAGTGAACATCACATCGAGCATCATTTCTTCGATAATCGAGCGGAGACCGCGTGCGCCTGTCTTACGTTTGATCGCAAGTTTGGCGATTTCAACCAACGCCTCGTCTGTGAACGAGAGTTCGACATCGTCGAGTTCGAGCATTTTCTCGTACTGACGAACGAGGGCGTTCTTCGGCTTCGTCAAGATCTCGACGAGTGCTTCTTCGTCAAGCGTCGTGAGCGTCGCCATGACCGGTAAACGACCGATGAATTCCGGAATCAATCCGAACTTCTGAAGGTCTTCCGGAAGCGCGCGGGCGAGCAAGTCTTCTTGCGTCAACTCGCGATTTTCTTGGTCGTTCCCAAATCCGATGACTTTCTTACCGATGCGGCGTTTGACGACCGCTTCGATGCCAGCGAACGCGCCGCCGACGATGAACAAGATGTTCGTCGTATCGATTTGAATGAACTCTTGATGCGGATGCTTACGTCCACCTTGCGGCGGCACGCTTGCGACCGTTCCTTCCAAGATTTTAAGAAGTGCCTGCTGAACGCCTTCACCCGATACGTCACGCGTGATTGATGGGTTTTCCGACTTACGGGCAATCTTATCGATTTCATCGATGTAGATAATCCCTTTTTCAGCCTTCTCGACATCATAGTCAGCCGATTGAATCAACTTGAGCAAGATGTTCTCGACGTCTTCCCCGACGTAACCGGCTTCCGTCAAGCTCGTCGCGTCCGCGATTGCGAATGGGACGTTCAAGACGCGAGCCATCGTCTGAGCGAGAAGTGTCTTACCGCTACCAGTTGGTCCAATCATGACGATGTTCGACTTCGAAAGTTCGACATCATCAGAACGGCCACCGGCGTTGATACGTTTATAGTGGTTATAGACAGCTACTGAAAGCGCACGTTTGGCGCGGTCTTGACCAATGACATAATCGTCTAGGATGTTACGAATCTCTTGTGGTTTTGGAATGTCTTTAAATTCGACTTCTTCCTCCACACCGAGCTCTTCCTCAACGATTTCATTGCAAAGTTCGATACATTCGTCACAAATGTATACGCCAGGACCGGCGACTAATTTACGGACTTGTTCTTGCGATTTTCCGCAAAACGAGCACTTGAGTTGCCCCTTTTCCTCGTTAAATTTGAACATTCGGTACACCCCTTCTAAATGAAAATGGATGTAAGTGCGATAAATCGCCTATTTGTATTCCCAGGTGCGCATGCACCGTGAAAAGACATTTACATCTCTGCGTTGCAATAATTGTAGCATGAACAAATCACTTCATCAAAGATAAACACATGCAAAGTGTCGTGACGAAAAAAAGGACGACTGCTAGGCAGCCGTCCTTCTGTCATCCGATTACTTCGCTTTCCCGTTTTCAACGAGAACGTCGATCGCTTTGCGGAATTTGAGATCACCTTTAAGTGTCTCGATTCCGCCTTGTGGAGCGAGCATCGTGCGGAGTTGATCCGGTGCGATGTTGTAAAGTTTAGACATTTCTTCGAGTTCTTTCTCAGCATCTTCGTCAGACACTTCAATCGCTTCTTTCTCAGCGATTGCTTTCAAGACGAGACGAGCTTTAACGCGCTCTTCAGCTTGCTCTTTCATCTCTTCGCGCATCGCTTCTTCAGTCGTTCCAGTAAGCTGGAAGTACATGTCGAGGTCGATTCCTTGTGAAGAAACACGTGTGCCGAACTCTTGAACCATGCGGTCTACTTCTTGGTCAACGAGTACTGCTGGTACGTCGATTGTTGCGTTAGCTGTTGCTTGCTCGACGAGTTGGTCGCGCATTGTGCCTTCTGCTTCTTGTTTCTTCGCAGTTTCTAAACGCTCACGGATTTTCGCTTTCAACTCGTCGAGTGATGAAACTGACTCGTCGATGTCTTTTGCGAACTCGTCGTCGAGCTCAGGAACTTGCTTCGCTTTGACTTCGTGAAGTTTGACTTTGAATGTCGCTGGTTTACCCGCCAAGTTGTCAGCGTGGTACTCTTCAGGGAATGTTACTTCAACGTCTTTTTCTTCGCCAGCCGTCAAGCCGACCATTTGCTCTTCGAATCCAGGGATGAATTGGCCTGAACCGATTTCGAGCGTGTAGTTTTCAGCCGTGCCGCCTTCGAATTGCTCTCCGTCAGCGAAACCTGCGAAATCAAAGACAGCTGTGTCGCCGTTTTCGATTGCGCCTTCTTTAACAGCAAGCTCTGCGCCTTGCTGTTGAAGCGCGTCAAGTTCAGCTGCAACTTCTTCGTCAGTGACTGTTGTTTCAACAGCTTCGTACTCGAGACCTTTGTATTCGCCAAGCTCAGCTTCTGGCTCAACGACGAACGTTACTTTGAACGTTACTGGTTTGCCTTTTTCGAGCGTGCCGTCTACATCGATGTTTTCGAGAGCGATTGGTTCGAAACCAGCTTCTTCGACCGCACCTTGAACTGTGTCACGGTAGAGGATATCGAGCGCATCTTGATAGAGTGCTTCTTCTCCGTACATTTTGTTGAACATTGGGCGTGGCAATTTCCCTTTACGGAAGCCAGGCACGTTCAAAGTTTTGACGACATCTTTGAATGCGGCGTCGACTGCTTTATCAAAAGCTTCTGCAGGTGCTTCGTACGTGAGTACGCCTTGGCTACCTGATGTTTTTTCCCATTTTGCTGTCATGCTAAGTCCCTCCAACAATTCGTTTATACGTACAAGAATGTACAACAATCCGTATTATAGCATAAATCCGGCGACTGCACACAAGGATTTAGTCTAGAAACGCCTCGGTGAAACGCATGTCCGCCTCGAGAATTTCCGCTGCCAGGCCGTCCGTTTCCTCGTGTTGCAAGATGGCCGTTTTCGCCTGTCCTATCGCCGCCTCCACGTCAGGCGCTTCTCGCGGTGTGAACGGGTAGTGCGTGTACATGTAATTCATAAGCAGTTGTGTCGCGATTTCGTCCCCATATACGACCCGCTGCAATTGATTCGTCATCGCTTCCCACGCTTGTGTATGCACGGTCGCCGCGTCTCGCGTCAACCGATGCCGTGTCCCAAGATCGGTCCATTCGATGACCGGCAACTCGTCGAACGCTTTTTGAAGCACGATCAACTTCATCAATTTTGGGCGGTCGGCGACGAGAAGTTCTTTCAAGACGTTGTCGAGGACGTCGTCGATGTTGAAATGGACGTGTTCAAGCGTCTCAATCTGTTCGCCGATTCCGCCACGATTCAGGATCCGCTTCACTTTGGCGATTGCCGCCGGGAACTCGGTCAACTTCAACACTTGCAACACTTGATGCGCTTGCGTGTTGACGTGATCGGTCTTCTCTTGCCATTCGAGATAGCGATTGATCCAATGGGCCGCCTCGAACGGTTGGTCACGCATGATGTAATACTGGGCGATTTGAAGCCCGCCGGCTGCAGGTTCTTCTGCGACCGTCATCTGAGTCGTGACGAGTTCTTCGAGTTTCTCAAGCGTCTCCGGTTCTTCAGGACGTTCCATCAGACATTGGAATAGTTCCATGAAAACAAAGGGATCACCGGGCACTGCCTCATACCAATCCCATAGAATTGGTTCGACCCGTTGCCGTTCTCCGGCCGTGTCCGCTTCTTGAATCATCTTCTGAAGCCGCGACCAGTTCCCAGGAAACGGGTAAGCTTTCTCTTTTGCCATCTCTCCACACCCTTTCCATTCATCTCCATCTTCCGTTAGGAATCGATTCGTTGTCAATCAATACCCCGAAAAACGAAAAAAGAGACAACCTCCGTGGAGGCTATCTCTATTTTAAATGGAAGTGTCCCAAGAGGGATTCGAACCCCCGACCGACGCCTTAGCTTACCACCATGGCTTTCGCCACCAACGTGTGTTGTTTGTAGTCTGGACTATATCTTCACCATTTCAGGTGCGACACGTGTAGTCTCTACGGAACCTCACGAGCAAACTGCTCCTTCAATGGCTCTACCTCTAAAGAATGACCTTTAGTCCTTCGAACCATCTTGTCCCCGAAAGGAAATAAGTTTCCTCGGTATTACCATCAGCATCATCTGTTAAGGCTTCACCGATATAGTGTCGTCCACTCTATAGGTTTCTGTTTCCCTATAAAGGCTCCTATTTGTCTTGAAGGGCGTTGCTCTATCCAGCTGAGCTATTGGGACATTGACAAGAAAACTATAATAGAAAAATGGTTTGCTGTCAATTCCTTCTTTTCATTCCGTCACAGCTTTCCGCTCACATCGAGATCCTCGACGGCTGAACCATCCTCAGACCGATAAAAGCGGACGTTGGCCTGTCCGTTCTCGAGATCCATCAGTACATACGTCTTGTCACTCCGCCCGCGCGGCATCCGAATCGAACCCGGGTTCACATAGAGCACCCCGTCCTCAATCAACGCCCCGGCGACGTGCGAGTGGCCGAACAAGACGACGTTCGCCCCGACCTCTTCGGCCCGGTAACGCAACCGGTTCAAGTCGTACTTCACGTCGTGATGATGGCCATGGACGATGAGAATCGTGCCTTCGGCCGTCTCCTCGATTCGCTCGAGCGGCAAGTCGCCACCGAAATCGCAATTGCCGCGCACCGTGTGATACGGGAGCAGATGCTCGTCGACGAGCGCGAGTTGCGAGTCGCCACAATGATACGCATCGTCGATTTCTTGTTCGTGCCGATTGAAGATGATCGATAGTTCTTCGGTCAATCCGTGACTGTCACTGACTACGAGAAAACGCATACGGGTCACCCTTTCATGAACGGAATGATTTCTGCCTCTAACTTTCGTAGTGCTTGACCGCGGTGACTGACCGCCGCCTTTTCGTCGCGTTCGAGTTCGGCTGCCGTTTTATGGAGCGACGGGACGATGAAGAGCGGGTCATAACCGAAACCGTTCCCCCCGTGCGGTGCGTAGCCGATCGTCCCTTCGATCGTACCGCGTACCGTCAACGTCTCTCCCGTTGGTTTGGCCAGGCAGAGGGCACAGATAAAGCGTGCCGTCCGGTCCGTCGCGCCGTTCAACTTTTCGAGCAAGAGCGCGTTGTTCGCCTCGTCCGATTTTTCCGGTCCGGCGAAGCGGGCCGAATGGACACCCGGTGCCCCGTCGAGCGCGTCGACTTCAAGCCCCGAATCGTCGGCGAGGACGGCATGGCCGAAGTAGCGCGCCGCCTCCGTCGCCTTCAGTTCGGCGTTCGCTTCGAACGTCGTGCCCGTCTCGTCCGTCTCCGGTGCGTCCGGATAATCGAGCAATGATTCGACCTCGAAGCCGAGCGGTGTGAGCATCCCTTCGATTTCTACGACTTTTCCTTTATTGCGTGTTGCGACGATGAGTTTCATGTTGTCTCCTCCAATTGTTCCCCGACATACCACCACGAGGCGCCGAGCGCGTCTTCGGCCGCTTTGAATAGCGTCTCGATCCCGCTTTGGGCCATCTGGAGCATCTCGTTCATCTCGAGCAACGTGAACGTTGCTTCTTCCCCCGTGCCTTGTACTTCGACGAAGCGTCCGCTCGCCGTCATGACGACGTTCATGTCGACCTCGGCCGCGGCGTCTTCTTCGTAGTTCAAGTCAAGGAGCAATTCGTCGGTCCGTCCGACCGAGATGGCCGCGACGCCTTCTTTAATCGGCGTGTCGTCGAGCTTACCTTGACGGATGAGCGCGTCGACCGCAAGGACGAGGGCACAGAAGCCGCCCGTAATCGAGGCCGTGCGCGTACCACCGTCGGCTTGGATGACGTCACAGTCAATCCAAATCGTCCGTTCGCCGAGCCGTTCCAAATCGACGACCGAGCGGAGCGAGCGGGAAATGAGACGCTGAATCTCCATCGTCCGGCCCGACTGTTTCCCTCGGACCGATTCGCGGACCGTACGGTTGCCTGTCGCGCGCGGGAGCATGGCATACTCGGCGTTAATCCAACCTTGCTTCTTGCCGCGCAAAAAGTTCGGGACGCGTTCTTCGACGGTCGCCGTACAGATGACTTTCGTGTCCCCGATCGAGATGAGGACCGATCCTTCCGCATGCTTGTTCACATGGGGAACGATTTCGACGGGCCGGAGCTCGTCATGGTTTCGTTCGTTACGCATCGACACCGGACACCTCTACTTTCTCCGCTCTCACGGGCTGACCGAGCCACTCTGTCGCGAGTCGGTCAAAGATGACGACGTCCCCCGTCGCATAAAACTGATGCGACGGGACCGTGTCGAGGTCGTTCTCGAGCTCTTTGAAATCAAGGATGGCCGCCACTTCGAGCGCCGTCTCGTCACCAGACGAAATCAAATGGACGTCCGGTCCGACGACGTCTTGAATGACCGGAGCGAGTAGCGGATAGTGCGTGCAACCGAGGATGAGCGTATCCATCTCGGAAGATTGGAGCGGCCGAATCGTCTCGGCGACGATCGTACGGACGCGTTCCCCGTCGAGTTCGCCGGCTTCGACGAGCGGGACGAACGGCGGACAGGCGAGCGAATACACATCAATCTCGCCGGCCACGTGCCGGAGCGCCGTCTCGTACGAGTTACTCTCAATCGTCATCTTCGTGCCGATGACGCCGATATGTTTGTTGCGCGTGCCTTTGACGGCCGCACGGGCTCCCGGGTCGATGACACCGATGACCGGGATGTTGAGGCGTTTGCGCGCTTCTTTCAAGACGACCGCTGTCGCCGTGTTACAGGCGATGACGATCATCTTCACGTTCTTGCTTAACAGGAACTCAATCAGTTCCCACGTATAGGCTTCAATCTCATCGTGCGGGCGCGGGCCATACGGGCACCGTTCCGTGTCGCCGATATAGATTATTTCTTCTTTCGGTAGTTGGCGCATCAGTTCTTTGACCACCGTCAAGCCGCCAACTCCTGAATCGAGTACTCCAATCGCTCGTTTCATGATCATCACTTCCATTCCCATCTATCTTACCAAAAAAGCCGATTCTGAAAAAGAAACGGTCTCGTGACAAACAAAAAAGACGAGGTAGCCGATTGGCCGCCTCGTCCGTCGCTCAATTACTGAGCAAGACCTTCGCTTGTGAGCATGTCAGAAAGCGTGTTAACCGCTTCTTCTGCATCGTCACCAGCTGCAGTGATTTTGATTGTAGAATCTTTTGCGATTCCGAGTGAAAGAACACCCATGATCGACTTGAGGTTTACTGTTTTACCGTTGTACTCAAGGTTGATATCTGATTGGAACTTAGAAGCTGTGTTAACCAACTGTGTAGCTGGACGAGCGTGAATTCCTGAATCTGCAACGACTGTGAACGTTTTTTCCATGACGTGATAGTCTCCCTTCAAATTTCAATTCTACAGGCGGACCTGCAAAATAATTGTTTGTGAACTCATTATCAAATGATAGCGGATTCGCAAAAATTCTGCAAGCGGTTTTTATATTCTGGAGTCCATTCGGTCGGACGACCGGATTTCGACAAGTGCACGAGGCTCGTGCGCCCCGCGAACATGAGCTGTTCTCCGTCATATGCCCCGTAATGAATATCACATGAAGTGTTTCCGACCGTCAAGACATTGGCATACACCTTGATCGATTGGCGCGGCATCACCTGGCGGACATAGTCGCACTGGGCATCCGCGACGACGACGAACCCATCTTTCAACGAGAACCCTGTCGCTTCAAGCAACTCAATTCGCGCATCCTCGAAATAGATGAACGGAATCGTGTTATTCATGTGGCCGTACGGGTCGCACTCCGAAAATCGGACTTTGACGTCTAGCGCGACCCCTGCTCTGACACGTGTTTCCCAATCGGCTTCCCGGAAGTACTTCGTCATCCGTAACCCTTACGCCTCGACCGCAGAACCGGTGCGGCCTTTGTCGCTACCGAAGAACGATTTGAACGAGTGAAGCGTCGTCTGACGGTTCATCGCAGCGATTGACGTCGTGAGCGGAATGCCTTTCGGACAAACTTCGACACAGTTTTGTGCGTTTCCGCACTGTGCGAGGCCACCGTCTTCCATAAGCGCTTCCAAACGGTCTTCCGCGTGGAAGGCGCCAGTTGGATGCGAGTTGAACAGACGGACTTGCGAGATGGCAGCCGGTCCGATGAAGTTCGATTTGTCGTTGACGTTCGGGCATGCCTCAAGGCAGACACCGCACGTCATACATTTCGATAGTTCATACGCCCATTGACGCTTGTTCTCTGGCATCCGTGGTCCTGGTCCGAGGTCGTACGTTCCATCGATTGGGACCCACGCCTTCACTTTTTTCAACGCGTCGAACATGCGTTGACGGTCGACTTGAAGGTCACGGACGACCGGGAACGTCTTCATCGGTGACAGACGGATTGGCTGCTCGAGTTTATCAACGAGTGCCGTACACGATTGGCGCGGCTTGCCGTTGATAATCATCGAACAAGCGCCACACACTTCCTCGAGACAGTTCATGTCCCAGTTGATTGGTGTCGTCTTGTCCCCATTCGCGTTGACCGGGTTTCGGCGGATTTCCATCAGTGCCGAGATGACGTTCATATTCGGACGGTACGGGACGGTAAACTCTTCCGTATAGGTCGGTTGATCCGGCCCGTCCTGGCGTTCAATGATAAAACGAATGTCTTTTTGATCTGCTTGCATCGGCGTCGTCATTTCGTCTTCGCCCCTTTCTTCGAGTAATCCCGTTTACGTGGCGGGATTAACGAAACGTCGATCTCTTCAAACGAGATATCGACTTCCCCATTGTCGTAACGTGCCATCGTCGTCTTCATGAAGCGCTCGTCATCACGTTCCGGGAAGTCCGGTTTGTAATGAGCTCCACGGCTCTCGTCGCGTTTCAAGGCGCCAAGTGTGATGACGCGTGCGAGGTCAAGCATGTGGTCGAGCTGTCGGATGAACGATGCCCCTTGGTTGCTCCAGCGGGCCGTATCGGTCGCGGAGATGTTGTTATAGCGTTCACGAAGTTCACGGAGTTTGAGGTCCGTCGCTTCGAGTTTATCGTTGTAACGAACGACCGTGACGTTGTCGGTCATGAGTTCGCCGAGCTCACGGTGGATTTGATACGCGTTTTCCGTACCGTCCATCGCGAGGATGTCGTTGAACCGCTCGATTTCTTCACGTTCGTTGAAGTTGAAGAGTGCTTCTGGCACGCTCTCTGTCGCTTGGTCGAGACCGCGCATGTAATGAACGGCCGCAGGACCGGCTTCCATCCCGCCGTATACGGCCGAGAGGAGCGAGTTGGCACCGAGACGGTTGGCACCGTGCATCGAGTAATCGCACTCACCGGCAGCGAATAGCCCTGGGATGTTCGTCATCTGGTCGTAATCAACCCAAAGTCCGCCCATCGAATAGTGAACGGCCGGGAAAATCTTCATCGGGACTTTCCGCGGGTCGTCGCCGACGAACTTCTCGTAAATCTCGAGGATACCGCCGAGTTTGATGTCGAGCTCTTTCGAGTCTTTATGCGACAAGTCGAGGTACACCATGTTCTCGCCGTTGACGCCGAGCTTCTGGTTGACGCAGACGTCGAAAATCTCACGCGTCGCGATATCACGCGGCACGAGGTTTCCGTAGGCCGGGTACTTCTCTTCAAGGAAGTACCATGGCTTGCCGTCTTTATACGTCCATACACGTCCGCCTTCACCACGTGCTGACTCACTCATGAGACGAAGCTTGTCGTCCCCTGGGATCGCCGTCGGGTGGATTTGGATGAACTCGCCGTTCGCATAGACGGCGCCTTGACGGTAAACCGCTCCAGCCGCTTGTCCGGTGTTGATGACCGAGTTCGTCGATTTACCGAAGATGACGCCTGGGCCACCTGTCGCAAGGATGACCGCATCCGATGGGAACGCTTTAATTTCCATCGAGCGTAAATCCTGACAGACCGCACCACGGCAGACGCCTGATTCGTCGATGATGGCACGGAGGAACTCCCAGCCTTCATACTTCTCGACAAGCCCTTGCGCCTCATAGCGACGGACCTGCTCGTCTAGCGCGTAAAGGAGCTGTTGCCCTGTCGTCGCACCGGCGTAAGCCGTGCGGTGATGGAGCGTGCCGCCGAAACGTCGGAAGTCGAGAAGACCTTCTGGCGTCCGGTTGAACATGACGCCCATCCGGTCGAACATGTGGATGATTTTCGGTGCCGCTTCCGCCATCTTTTGGACTGGCGGTTGGTTGGCGAGGAAGTCGCCCCCATAGACCGTATCATCAAAGTGTTGCCAAGGAGAATCCCCTTCCCCTTTCGTGTTGACGGCACCGTTGATGCCGCCTTGTGCACAAACTGAATGTGAACGCTTGACCGGTACAAGCGAGAATAGTTTTACCGGAACACCCATCTCAGCCGACTTGATTGTCGCCATGAGTCCAGCTAGACCGCCACCGATGACGATCAAACTTTGATTTGCCATGTACTTTTCCCCCTATTACAAGATGCCAGCGAACGTCAAGATTGAACGGATGCCGACAAAAGATAGTGCCATGAAGACCGCGCCTGAGACGTAGCTCATGAAGCGCTGTGAACGAGGCGACTGTGTGATCCCCCACGTGATGGCAAACGACCAGAGACCGTTCGCGAAGTGGAACGTAGCCGAGAGGATCCCGACTATGTAGAAGATAAGCATGAGCGGATTGTCGACGATGTTTTGCATCATCTCCGCATTCACTTCAACGCCACGTAACTTCGCCAAGCGCGTTTCCCAAACGTGCCAAGCGATGAAGATTACGAGGAAGACGCCCGTGAAGCGTTGGAGCATGTACATCCAGTTACGGGCGTATGAGTAACGGTTCGTGTTAATCGAACCGAGAAACGCATAATACACGCCATACACGCCGTGGAAAATCATCGGCAAAGCGATGATGGTGACTTCAAGGAAGTACAAGTACGGTAAGCTCTCCATGAATTTTGCTGCCTTGTTAAACGACTCCACCCCATCGACGATATAGTAGTTGACCGACAAGTGGACGATCAAAAACAGGCCGATTGGGATGACCCCAAGTAGCGAATGGACTTTACGACTGAAATAGTCACGCTGCGAAGCCATTCTAGTTCCCCCTTTGTACGAGCCCTTGGCTCGTTTTGTAAATAAAAGCGTTTTCAAATGTAAATATAGCTTTCTGTCTCCTATTCTACTCTTGTGAATTTTGTATGACAAGACAACCTGACCGATTTGTGACACATTCTTTTGCAAAATACCCGGTGACCAAAAGCCGATTCGTCGTTATAATGGTATAGAGAGATTGGAGTGATGGAAGAAGATGGAAACGATGAGCCAACCCACTTTCGCGATCGAACTGTTGCGCGATTATGTGTTGACGGATTTGCTTGGGGACGATTACGCCCAAGTCATCTATTGGTCGGGTAAACGGGTCGCACGCAAGTTCCCGGTCATGCCCAATGAGGAACTGAGCGCCTTCTTTAGTGAGGCCGGCTGGGGAGATTTGACGCTGTTGAAAGAAAAAGGAAATAAATTCTTGTTCGAGCTCACGCCCCCACCCGCGACCCAAGAGAAGGCAACGGGCTACTTCCAGCTCGAGGCTGGCTTTTTAGCCGAACAGATTGCGGGTCGTTTCCAATGCGTCGCCGAAGGATACGCCGACGTGACGCGCAAGGCCGTCCACATCACCGTCCAACTAGACCGAAAAGATACGTATGAATGAGAAAGAGCCGATGCGAGTTGACCCGCATCGGCTCTTTCTTTTTGCATCAATCCTCCGACTCATCCGTGTCTTCATACGGGAAGAGACGCTCGTTGGCGAAGATATAAAAGTCGATGAGCTCCGACCTTGAGAACGTGCTGTCTTCGCCCGCATACGCCGCTGCCGCTTTTTGAATGACGTGCAGAAGATCAGACGGAATCGGTTGTCGCTTCGCCCACTCGAGCACTTCTCGTTTGGCGAGCACACGTCCATCCGTCTCGTAGGCCATCACCCGCACGAGGTTCAATACGCTGTACACGGGATGGTTATCAAGCGAGCTCAGGCAATCCAATGCGTCGTCCTTGATCGCCTCTCGGTAGTGTCCATCCTCAAATCCGACCACCAACTCATTCATCGGGGCACCGAACAAGACACGGCCCCGCTCCATGATGACTTTGAGGTGAGCGGCCAAATCCGGATCTGTCATTCCGCGTTGCTCACGGAGCAGCTCGTCGATCGATGTTTTTTCCAACCGCATGCGCCACTGCTCACTATAATGAAACTCGAACGGACTCGGATGGACCCATTCCTGTAACGCTCGTTCCGTCAGCACTGTCAACTCGAGCGGATAAGGCTGCGCCGATGTCGCCAGGCACAGTCGCATCAAACCGATCCGCTCCTCGTCCGACAGGTCTCGGTCGCTCACGAACAGTAAATCGACGTCACTCTGTCTCGGATGAAAGCCTCCCATCGTCACAGACCCGTGCACGTACGCATGTTGAATCGCGTCGGTCACGTCCGAAAGGTCACGCACGAACTGTTCAATAAAAGGGGATGTCTCGTCTGGAAAATCGGCTAACGCGTCTCGGTTCATTCATCGGTCTCCTCATGGACGTATTGGATTACGGTCTCGGCCAACTTCTCCGGCAGACCCGCTTCTTTCAACTGTTCGAGCGAGGCGAGACGGATCTGCTTCATCGACCCGAAATGACGGATCAACTGCTGACGCCGCTTCGGTCCGACGCCCGGTATATCGTCGAGCACCGACTTCGTCATCTTCTTCGTCCGCAGGCTGCGGTGGAACGTGATGGCGAAGCGGTGGACCTCGTCTTGCATACGTTGGAGCAAGTAGAACGCGCTCGAACGTGAGTTCAATTCGACGACCCCGCCGCCTTCCCCGAACAAGAGCTGGCTCGTCCGGTGACGGTCATCTTTCTTCAACGAGCCGACGGGCAAGTCGAGCCCGAACTCGTTCTGCAGGACGTCGAGGGCAGCGTTCAATTGCCCGATGCCCCCGT
The DNA here is from genome assembly GCF_018618375.1 of Exiguobacterium sp. E4787. NCBI lineage: Bacteria > Bacillati > Bacillota > Bacilli > Caryophanales > Exiguobacterium > Exiguobacterium sp. E4787. The sequence goes on from NZ_JACSLY010000012.1 coordinate 45,458, forward strand.
CAATCAACAGCAGGTCCGGCAGACGTTTCTCTTCCGTCAACAGACGGCGGAACCGACGGCGCACGACCTCTCGCATCGTCTCATAGTCGTCCGGTCCTTGGACGGTACGAATCTTGTACTTGCGATATTCCTTCTTGAGCGGCTTGCCATCCTCGAAGACGACGAGCGCCGAGACGGCGTCCGCCCCTTGGATGTTGGCGTTGTCGATGATGTCGACGCGCGACAAGTTCGGGATACCAATCGCTTCCCCGAGTTCACGCATCGCGAGGAGCGTCCGCTCTTCGTCGCGGGCGAGCAACTCGAACTTCTCGTTCAAGGCGATGCCTGCATTTTTCGTCGCCAGGTCGAGCAACTGTCGCTTCGCCCCCCGTTTCGGCTGCATCACTTTCGTGCCGATCGCCTCGTTCAACAGCTCGATGCGGACGATCTCGGGAACGAGCACTTCCTTCGGCAATACGTTCTGCTCGTAGAACTGGACGATGAAACTCTCGAGCTCCTCGGACGGTTCCCCATGAAGCGGGAACAGGGACACGTCGCGCTCGATCATCTTGCCGCCTCGCATATAGAACACTTGGACGCACATCCAGCCGCGGTCGAGTGTGTAGCCAAAGACGTCGCGCGCAGTCGGGTCGGCCGTGATCATGTTCTGTTTGTTCATAATCGATTCGACGGCCCGGATTTGGTCACGGAGCTCGGCCGCCCGTTCGAACTGCATGTCTTCGGCAGCCTGTCCCATGTCGACTTGAAGTTTGGCGAGCGTCTCGCTCGTCTCCCCGTTCAAGAAGCGTCGAATCTCTTGGACGATCTCTTTTTGCTCGTCCGTGTCGATGGCAAGCTCACACGGTCCGAGGCACTGGCCGATGTGGTAATACAGACAGAGCTTGCGCGGCATCGGTTGGCATTTCCGGAGCGGATACAACTTGTCGAGCAACCGCTTCGTCTCGTTGGCGGCATAGGCGTTCGGATACGGGCCGAAATAGAAGCCGCCGTCCCGCTTCAGCTTCCGCGTCGTGAGCAACCGCGGGTACGGCTCGTTCGTGATTTTGATGTACGGGTACGACTTGTCGTCTTTGAGACGGATGTTGTATTTCGGGTCGTGCTTTTTGATGAGCGTCATCTCGAGCAGGAGCGCCTCGAGCTCGCTCGCCGTGACGATATATTCGAAATCGCGAATCTCGGCCACAAGGCGCATCGTCTTGATGTCGTGCGCCCCGGTGAAATACGACCGGACCCGGTTCTTCAGATTTTTCGCTTTCCCGACGTAAATGATTTCCCCGTACTCGTTCTTATGCAAGTAACAGCCGGGCTCGTCCGGGAGGAGCGCCAATTTATGTTTAATGTGGTCAGAATGACTCAAATTCAATCACCTCAGTTTAGGTTCCTTCCAGACGGGAAAAAATTGATGAAGTCTCAGAGGGAGGGTTTTGGAATGAAACGGTACGATGTCATCATCATCGGCAGCGGCTCGGCAGCGAGCCAAGCCGCCAGCGTGTTACGTGACGCCGGTAAACAAATTGCGATTGTCGAGAATTGGACGTTCGGCGGGACGTGCCCGCAGCGCGGGTGTGACCCGAAAAAAATGCTCGCGGAAGGAGCCGAGCTGATTGCCCGGGCCGAACGGATGAAACCGCTCGGTGTGACCGGCGAACTGAAGCTCGACTGGCACGCCTTCAAACATCGTGTCGACGAATACCGCTTTGCCGTCCCGACGACGAAGATGCATCATTGGCAAGAACACGGCATCGATTTGTTCGAAGGCGAACCACATTTCATCGACGAAGACTCAATCGTCATCGAAGGACATGAAATCTCGGCGCATCAATTCTTGATCGCATCGGGGCAAATTCCGCGTCCACTCGACATCTCCGGCGGAGACGCTGCCATCACGAGCAACGACGTCTTCGACCTTGAGGTATTACCGCATCACGTCATCATCGTCGGAGCCGGTTATATCGCCTTCGAATTCGCCCATATTCTGCGCCGGTTCGGATGTGACGTGACGCTCCTCGTCCGGTCGCGGGCGTTGAAGTCGTTCGACCGTAAAGTCGTCAAACGGCTCGTCGATGAGACGATGCAAATCGGGATCGATGTCCGTTACGGAATCGAGCCGGTCGACATCAATGGCGACGTCGTGACGCTATCAGATGACTCTACCCTTGAAGGGCTAGTGCTTAACGCCACCGGGCGGATTCCGAGCATCGAGCGACTTCGCTTGGATGCGGCCGGCATCGAGTCCGACCACGGCGGCGTCTTGGTCAACGAGTTTCTCCAGACGACGAATCCGAACGTCTATGCGGCCGGAGACGTCGCCAAGAGCCGCAACCCGGCCCTCACCCCGTTCGCCGGACAGGAAGGTCGCATCGCCGCGCTCAACCTGCTCCGCAACAACACGCGTCCGCTCCCCGAGCGTCCCGCCCCGACGGTCGTCTTCACGACACCACCGATTGCCAAGGTCGGGCTGACGGTCGATGAGGCCAAGGCGCAAGGCATCGACTATGAATGTAAAGACAACGACTTGTCCCATTTCCTCACGTATGAGCGGATCAACGACACGACGGCGTTCTCCCGCATCTTGTTAAGCAAGGACGGTCATGTGCTCGGCGCCCACTTGATTGGGCAACACGCGCCGGAATTGATCAACCTGTTCTCATTCATTATACAAAACAATATGACCCATCAACACGTCAAACACTTGGAGTTCGCGTATCCGACGTCCGCGTCCGATATCTCGTACATCATCTAAAAAGGCTCTTCCATCGTGCGATGGAAGAGCCTTTCGTCATTCGATTCCTTTATCCTTATCTTCTTGCAAGGCGTCCTGGAGCGATTTGTCCCAGAGCTTTACCCCTTGAGCGTGAGCCGCCCGAGCGATCAAGTGTCCACCGACCGGAGCCGTTAACAAGACGAAGAACAAACCGAGCAGGAGTCGTGCGTCAAAGATGCGCTGGTCGACCCAGACGTGCAGGAGCGCCGCGAACAAGACGAACAAGACGCCGAGCGTCGCGCTCTTCGAGGCCGCATGGGCCCGCGAGTAGATGTCCGGCAGCCGGATGAGACCGATGGCCGCGACGACGGTGAAGAATACTCCGATGATCGCGAAGACACCGGTTAAAATGTCATAAATCATTGTTGCGGTCATGTTGGATGATCTCTCCCTTCTCGAGGAATTTCGAGAACGCCACCGTTCCGATAAAGGCTAAAATCCCGAGCAAGAGGATGACTTCGAAGAACATCGTCGTGTCGAGCAGAATCGACAACAGCGAGACGACGGAGATCAAGCCGATTCCGATCGAATCGAGCGCGATGACACGGTCAGCCGTCGTCGGTCCTTTGATGACCCGATACAACATTCCGAGCATGGCGAGCACGAGGATGGCGAGCGCCACGTAAATGATGATATCTAACATTAGCTGGTCGCCTCCTTAATCTTCGTCTCAAAGTTGTCGTAAATATCGCGTCTGAGTGACTCTTTATCCGGCATATGGAGCGCGTGGATATAGAGCGTCTTATTGTCGTCCGACACTTGAACGACGAGCGTACCTGGTGTCAGCGTGATGAGCATCGACAGGCAACTGACCTTCCACCCGGCATCGAGCTCGGTATGGTACCGGAAGATGCCTGGTTTAATTTTCAGTTTCGGGCTGAGGACGAGCCGGAGCACCTCGACGTTGGCGAGGATGAGCTCCCGACAGAAAATCAAGAACAGTTTAAATAGTTTCAAGACGCGGATGAAATAGAAGTCCGTGTTCTTGAAGAAGCGGCGCATCATGAAGATGACGAGTAATCCGAGCAAATAGCCGATGATGAATCCGCTCGTCGTGAACGTACCCGTGAAGAACATCCAAATGAACGCCAGGAAAAAGTTGATGAGTAGTTGGTAAGCCATCTCTAAATCACTCCTTAATCACGGCATCGATATAGATTTCGGGTTGCACGAGCGGTTCAATTGCCTGGGTAATGAACGGATGCATCGCCTCGGCGCCAAAGCCGTAAGCCACGGCGACGGCGACGAGCAAGAACGTCGGCACGATGAGTTTCTTCATGTGCGGAACGAGCGGACCGTCGTAGGCACGCTTCTCTTCTCCCCAGAATCCGTACAAGAAGATTTTGATGACGGAGAAGAGGACGAACAAACTCGACAGCAAGATGAGGAGCGGTCCGAACAGGCTGCCCTCGGCGACCCCACCTTGAACGATTAACAGTTTCCCGAAGAATCCGCTAAGCGGCGGAATCCCGGCGAGCGACAAGGCGGCGATGAAGAACGTCCAGCCGAACAGCGGGAACCGGGTAATCAAGCCACCCATGTCGCGTAACTGACCAGACTTGGTGATGCCGATCATCATGCCGACGAGCATGAACAGGGCTGCCTTGATCAACATGTCATGAATCAAGTAGTAAAGCGCCCCTTCGAGCGAAGTCTGCGTGTTGAGCGCAATCCCATAGAGAATCACGCCGACCGCGATCATGATGTTGTAGATGATGATCAATTTGACGTCATTATAGGCGATGGCGCCGATCATCCCGATGACGATCGTCAACACGGCGAGAATAATCAAGAAGTTCTGCGTGAACGACCCGACATCAAACAGGAGCGTGTATGTCCGCAAAATCGAGTATACCCCGACTTTCGTCAGAAGTGCCCCGAACATAGCGAGGATTGGCGTCGGTGCCACGACATACGAGCCCGGGAGCCAGTAGTGTAACGGTACGAGTGCACCCTTTAAACCGAAGACAATCATGAACAATACCCCGATCACGACGAGAACGGATTGATTCTCGACGAGCGGAATCTTTTGCGCGAGGTCAGCCAAGCTGAGCGTGCCGACCGTTCCGTAAAGTAGCGCGACCGCCATGACGAACAACGCCGAGGCGATGACGTTCACGAGCAAGTACTTGATTGACTCGCGAAGTTGGACCCCTTTCCCGCCGAGGACGATCAACACGTACGACGAGATGAGGAACACTTCGAAGAAGACGAACAAGTTGAAGATATCGCCTGTCGTAAAGGCACCGTTCACCCCGACGAGGAGGAACAGCATCGCGACGTAGACGTAGTTCGATTCATACGCGTCCGAGAAGTAATGCGTCGCGAACCAGACGATGAAGAAGACGATCAACGTCGACGTGGCGACGAGCAATGCCGACAGCATGTCCGAGACGAGCGTGATCCCGAACGGTGCTGGCCAGTTTCCTAAGTTGACGGTCAAGATGCCGTCCTGTGACACGGTGAAGATCAGCAGCACCGTCACTGCAAACGTTACAAGTAAAGCCCCGAGTGCCACTCCGCGTTGCAGACGAATCTGCTTCGGCGCGAAGAGGAGGATGATGGCCGCAAGCGCCGGGATGACAATCGGAAAGATCGGTAAGTTAATCATTCGATTCCGTTCCTTTCATTTCCTCAATATTATCCGTATTCAGTTCTTGATAGGCCCGATACGCGAGCACTAGGAAGAACGCGGTCACCCCGAAGCTGATGACGATAGCCGTCAAGACGAGCGCTTGCGGGAGCGGATCGGTATATTCCGTCACCCCGTCGACGAGGACTGGTGGCGCTCCGGTCTTCAACCCACCCATCGTCAAGACGAGCAAGTGGGCGGCGTGACTGAGCAGGCCGGTGCCGATGATGATGCGCAACAAACTCTTTGAGAGAATCATATAGACAGCGCTCATCGTCAAGACACCGATGATGATGCTAACGAAGATTTCCATTATTCACTCTCTCCAATCGTTTGAATGATCGTCATCGTCACACCGATGACCACAAGATAGACGCCGAGGTCGAAGGCGATCGCCGTGTGAAGCGTCTGTTCGCCTAGAAGCGGCAAGTCGAACTTATCGTACGCATGCGTCAGGAACGGACGGTCCCAGAAGATGCTGTGCAGCGACGTCAGTAACGCGATGGCGAGACCGAGCGCCGTCATCTTGCGATAATCGAACGGGAGCACGTTGGCGAGCGTCTTCGAATCGAAGGCGAGCAACAGCAACACGAGCGCCGCGGCCGTCATCAAACCACCGATGAACCCTCCGCCCGGCGAGTAGTGCCCGGCGAAGAAGAGGTTAACCGAGAACACGATGATGATGAAGAAGATGATCACCGCGGCCGTCTGTAAGATGACGTCATTGACTTGATCATTTTTTCGGTTCATGTTCACGTGCTCCTTTCGTACGTTCTGTCGTTCTGAATTTGATCATCGTGTAAATCCCGATGGCCGCGATGGCAAGGACGACGATCTCGAACAACGTATCAAAGCCACGGAAGTCAACAAGGACGACGTTGACCATGTTTTTCCCGGCTGCTAAATCATAGACATTTTCTTTATAGTACTCTGAGATCGACGACAGGGAACGGTTCGATAGCGCCATGAAGCTGAGGAGCATGACCGTCACCCCGACGACTATCGAGACGATTGCATTCTCGATTTTGAATTTGACGCGCACTTCTTTCTTGCTGATTTCCGGCATATGGTAGAAGACGAGCAAGAACAACGCGACCGATACCGTCTCGATGACGAGCTGCGTCAACGCGAGGTCCGGTGCATTGAAAAAGACGAAGAACAACGCGACCGAATACCCGACGACACCGAGCAAGATGATTGACGGGAGACGCGAGCGCATGAACGTGATCGCGAGCGCCGCCAAGATGACGACGGCCCCGAGGACGTATTCATACGGCGCGACCGGTTCCATCTCGCCGAACGAGAAGTTGAACAAATCGAACCAATACATCGAGAACAACATCATGCCTGACAAGAACAAGAAGATGTAAACCAAGTACGAGCGGATGAAGCCCGTCATATAGTTATCTTTGAAGCGGTACGCCGCCTTGTTCGACCAGACGAGCGTCCCGTCATACATGCCGTTGAGCGTCAAGCGGTGTGGGATCCGGTTATAGATGCCCATCCACTTGTTAATCGTGTAGAACATGAGCGTCCCAAGCAAGATGACACCGATCGTCATGAACAGTTCAGGCGTCAATCCGTGCCAGAAGTAGATGTCGACTTTGACCTCTTGTCCGCTCGCGACGAGCGTCGGATAAATCGATTCGACGGCCGGTTTGATGAGCGAGTTCGATAAGACGTTCGGCACGAAACCGAGCACGACGACGAGGATGGCGAGAATCATTGGCGGAATGAGCATCCCGATCGGTGCCTCGTGCGGCTGTTTCGGCAACTTGTCGAACTGGGCTTTGCCCATGAACGTCCGTGTAAAGATAATCAAACTGTAGATGAACGTGAACACGCTGGCGATGAATGCGACGACCGGAATCAAGATGCCGATCGTATCGAGCGCGAAGAAGTCCATCGAGAACACTTTCGTCGTCGCCTTCAAGAACATCTCTTTACTGAGGAAGCCGTTGAACGGCGGTAACCCAGCCATCGACAATGAACCGATGACGGCGATCGTGAACGTGATCGGCATGACGGTCATGAGACCGCCGAGTTTGCGGATGTCACGCGTCCCCGTCTCGTGGTCGACGATTCCGACCATCATGAACAGCGAGCCTTTGAACGTCGCATGGTTAATCAAATGGAAGATCGCAGCGATTGTCGCGACCATATAGATGTTGTCATCCATCCCGTCATAATGTAGCGCCGCAGCACCGAGGCCGAGGAGCGACATAATCAGACCGAGCTGACTGACCGTCGAGAAGGCGAGAATCCCTTTCAAATCGGTCTGTTTGACCGCGTTGAACGATCCCCAGAACAAGGTGAACGTCCCGACCGCGGCGATTGTCCAGAGCCAAATCGGTGACTCTTGGAATACCGGACTCATCCGTGCGACGAGATAGAGACCGGCCTTGACCATCGTCGCCGAGTGGAGGTACGCACTGACCGGGGTCGGTGCTTCCATCGCGTCCGGCAACCAGATGTGGAACGGGAATTGCGCCGACTTCGTGAAGGCGCCGAGCAAGATGAGAATCATCGCCGCGATAAAGAACGGGCTGTCTGCAATCACCGCCTGATTGGCGACCATCTCGCGGATGCTGAACGAACCGACGATCGACTCGAGAATCACAATCCCACCGAGCATCGACAGCCCACCGAACACGGTGATCAGCATCGATTTACGCGCGCCGTAACGCGAGCGCTCTTTCTCGTACCAGTACCCGATCAACAGGAACGACGAAATCGACGTGAGTTCCCAGAACATGTACATGACGACCATGTTGTCCGAGAGGACGACACCGAGCATCGCGCCCATGAACAAGAGCAGATACACATAAAAATGACCGAGCGACTCCTTGTCTTTATTCAAGTAATAAATCGAATACAAGACGACGAGCGCCCCGATCCCTGTAATCAGGAGGGCAAACAAAAGTCCGAGCCCGTCCACGTAGGCCGTGAAGTTGATGCCGAGCGATGGCATCCATTCGACCGTTTCCGTCACCACGTCCCCCCCGCTCGTGATTCCGATGAAGCGGAAGAAGTACACGAATAGGACGACCGGAACGATTAAGACGAACCAACCCGTATGGATTCGTTTCAGCGCCCGGAACAAGAACGGGATGAACGGTGCCGCGAGAAGCGGCAATAAGATAGCTAAATGTAACAACGACAAGAAAATTCCTCCTTCGAACAGAGTCTTACAAACGATGGCTAAATTATTAAGGTCATTTGACGCCATCACGTCTTCTTCATGAGTATAGCGTAAATTTTCAGTCTGTTTCCATGATAAAACCTTGCCGCATTTTCCAGTCTCCTCAAAAATTCCCGAACTGTTAAATATGAAGGGAGTCGACAAAAAGCGACGAAAAAAAGTTAGAATCGTCCGCTATATGTATACGTTTTCAGCGGTTGAGTTTTCCGAATTCTCGCCCTCAATCCGTACTGAACCTTAACCGTTGTTATTCCATGCGACACGACTAAACTCCTTCTTCCCTAACATGCCCAACAAAAAACAGCCGACCGGTTGCCCGGTCGGCTGTACGTGATTATTGTGCTGTTGCGATAAACTCTTTGAGTGCTTCTTTTGGTTGGAAGCCCATTGTTTTCGAAACAGGTTGTCCGTCTTTGAACATCATAAGTGTTGGGATACTTTGGATTTGGAAAGCGCCCGCTACTTCTGGGTTCTCGTCAACGTCGAGTTTGACGATTTGGACTTGGTCGCCCATCTCTTGATCAAGCTCTTCGAGTACCGGTGCGATCATGCGGCACGGTCCACACCAAGCTGCCCAGAAATCGACGAGGACGACGCCCTCTTTTACTTCTTGTTCAAATGTTTGAGTCGTTGCGTGTTTAATAGCCATTTGGTAAATACCTCCCCAGTAAGATGTGAGAGCCGAATGAATCACTCTCATGCATTTCATGTTCAGAGTATACCACGGAGGGTACGTTTCCCCAAACGTTCTGCATATCAGCTATTGACGAGGTGTTTGCGGAACTCTTCCGTCAAGAGTGGGACGACGTCGAACAAGTCGCCGACGATGCCGTAATCGGCCACGCTGAAGATGTTCGCTTCCGGGTCTTTGTTGATGGCGACGATGACTTTGGCGTTGCTCATCCCAGCCAAGTGTTGAATCGCGCCCGAGATGCCGCAGGCAATATATAAGTCCGGCGTGACGACTTTCCCGGTCTGACCGATTTGAAGCGCATAGTCACAGTAGTCGGCGTCACATGCTCCACGTGAAGCACCGACGGCACCGCCGAGCAGTTCAGCGAGTTCTTCGAGCGGCTTGAAGCCGTCTTCGCTCTTGACGCCACGGCCACCGGCGACGATGACTTTCGCTTCCGTCAAATCGACTTTCCCTGTCGCCTTGCGGACCACTTCTTTGACGATCATAGCAAGATCTTTCAGTTCAACGCTCGGTGTCTCGACCGTTGCGCTCGCTCCGGCTGTGCGCGGGAGTGCGTCGATGTTGTTTGGGCGGATTGTGAAGAACATGACCGAGTCTTTGAATTTCACTTTCTCGAACGCCTTCCCTGAATAGATCGGGCGGACGAACTCGGCGTCTTTGCCTGATCCTTCGATTGAGACGACGTCACTGATGAGACCTGCGTCGAGACGCGCCGCGAGTTTCGGAGCGATGTCTTTTCCGAGTGCTGTATGACCGAGCACGATCATGTCCGGCGACTCTTGCTCGATGACTTGGCGGAGCACTTGCCCATAACCGTCCGGCGTGTAGTGCTTGAGACGCTCGTCTTCGATGACGAGGACGCGACCCGCGCCGTACTCCCCGAGTTCCGTCGCGAGTGCTTTGACATCATCCCCGATGACGACTGCCGTCACGTCGTCCGTCAATTGCTTCGCTGCGGCGATTGCTTCAAATGATACGTTCCGTAACGCGCCTTCACGCGCTTCTGCGAGTACTAAAGCTTTCATCTATGTGTCCCCCTTAAATGACTTTGGCTTCCGTGCGAAGTAATTGAACGAGCTCGCTCACTTGTGACGACGTATCCCCTTCAAGGATGCGCCCGGCTTTCTTCTCTTCCGGCAAGAAGCGTTCGATTGTCTCGATTTTCGCTTCGATCTCGTCTTCATCGAGGTCGATGTCAGACAGTTCGAGTTCTTCGAGTGGCTTCTTCTTCGCCTTCATGATGCCTGGAAGGCTCGGGTAACGCGGCTCGTTCAATCCTTGCTGCGCGGTCACGAGGAGCGGGAGCGCCACTTCGATCACTTCAGTGTCCCCTTCGACGTCGCGTGTGACCGTCGCCGTCGTGCCGTGGATGTCGAGTTTCGTGATCGTCGTCACGTAGTTCATGTCCAACAGTTCAGCGACACGTGGTGCGACTTGGCCGCTGCCGCCGTCAATGGCGACGTTCCCCGCGAAGATGAGATCTGGCGCCTGCTCTTTCAAGTACGTGGCGAGCACTTTCGAAATCGTCACATGGTCTGCGTCCTCGACGTCATCCTCGATCGAGATGCGGACCGCTTTATCCGCACCCATCGCGAGCGCCGTCCGAAGTTCTTTGTCCGCGTCTTCTGGTCCGACCGTTACGACCGTGACTTCTCCCCCGAGATCGTCACGCTTACGGATGGCTTCTTCGACCGCATATTCGTCATACGGGTTGATGATGAACTCAGCGCCGTCTTCTTGAATTTCCCCATTCTCGAGCTGAATCGCTTCCTCTGTATCGAACGTACGCTTCAGCAATACAAAAATATTCATCGTAGTTCCCCCTTATAAGTTGTTCGCACCATCATTCATGAATCAGCGTTCATTTTTTGAGCTAGCGAGAGGGCTTACGGTTAAGCAAGCCCTTTTTTTAACATATGGTGTACTTTCGGTAGCGTCGACATCAAGTCATACTTGAAGCCGCTCGCCATCCAACTCGTGACCACTTCGTCGATCGTGCCGAAAATCATCTGCCGAGCGAGTCGATAGTCGAGGTCGCGATCGAATTCGCCCGTGTCGATTCCGTGTTGTACGACCGCATCGATTAAGTTCAAGTACGGTTTGAGCACTTCGCTAATCTTTTGACGGAGCGCCAAGTTCGACTGACGGAGCTCGATTTGCGTCACGACGGCGAGGTCGTAATCGGCAGATAATTGCTTCAAGTGCGACTCAATCAACTGATACAGCTTGTCGCCGGCTGTCGTCTCCCGCTCGATTTGTTGTTTCGAGTAGTCGATGAACAGGCCCATCTTCGTCTGGAACAATTCAATTAACAGATGTTCCTTGTTTTTGAAGTACAGATAAATCGTTCCGTCGGCGACGCCCGCCTCTTTGGCGATGGCCGTCACCTTTGCACCGTGATAGCCATGATCCGCAATCACTTTCACTGCCGCATCGATAATGCGGTCACTTTTTGATCCATTCTTTGTCATAAACACCCAAGCTCCTTACCGCTGCTTAAAAATGAATGATGGTTCATTCATTTATTATTCTATCATGTGACACGCTTGTGTCAACTGCTTTGTTTCACTTGTTTCGCCTTCTCTTCGTCGACGAGGACGCGACGTAAAATCTTACCGACGAACGTCTTCGGCAACTCTTCTCGGAACTCATACAGCTTCGGTACTTTATACGCTGCGAGTTTCTCGCGACAGTGCTTGTCGAGCTCTTCTTCCGTCACGCTGGCGCCGTCACGCGTCACAATGAACGCCTTGACCGTCTCACCGCGATACGGGTCCGGTACGCCGATACAGACCGCTTCCTTGACGGCCGGATGTTCGTATAGCACTTCTTCGATCTCACGCGGATAGACGTTGAAGCCTCCGGCGATAATCATGTCTTTCTTCCGGTCGACGATATAAAAGAACCCGTCCTCGCCCATATAGCCGAGGTCACCGGTCGCGAGCCATTCGTCCTTCAAGACGGCTGCCGTCTCTTCTGGCTTCTGCCAGTACCCTTTCATCACTTGCGGACCGTGCAGCATGATCTCCCCGATTTCGCCGATATCGGCCAGCGTCTCTCCGTCTGCCTTTACAATTTTAGCAGATGTGTCCGACAACGGCACCCCGATCGAGCCGACAATCCGTTTATCCCATAAGAAGTTCGCATGCGTGACCGGTGACGTCTCCGACAAGCCGTAGCCTTCGACGATACGTCCGCCCGTGATGCTCTCGAACTGCTCCTGTACTTCGACCGGCAGCGGGGCCGAGCCCGAGATACACGCCTCGATTGACGACAAGTCGTATTTTTTCAGTTTCGGGTCGTTCAAGATACCGACGTACATCGTTGGGGCACCCGGGAAGAAATGTGGTTTCTTCTTATTGATTGTCTTTAAGACATCGGTGACGTCGAAGCGTGGCACGAGGACGAGCTCGTATCCGTTCGCCATCCCGAAGTTCAGGCAGCATGACATCCCGTAAATATGGAAGAACGGTACGACGCATAGGACCCGCTTCTCATCACCACGGTTATATCTATAGAAGAAGTTCGAAATCTGGTCGACGTTCGCCGTCAAGTTGAAGTGCGTCAGCATAACGCCTTTCGGCAGACCTGTTGTCCCGCCCGTATACTGCAGGACCGCGACGTCTTCTTTCGGGTCGACTGTGACCGGCGTGATCGGATCGAACTGTTTATAGTCCTTGAACGCGACCGAACCTGTCGTATCGATGACGATGTTGTTCTCGCGCTTCACTTTGATCGGATACAGCTTGTTCTTCGGGAATGGCAGATAGTCGGCGATGCTCGTCGTGATAATCGTTTTGACGTCCGTCTTCTGCTTCACACGAAGTGATTTTGGATACAGGAGGTCGAGCGTGACGATGATGCTCGCACCGGAGTCCGTGATCAAGTTCTCGAGCTCATGCTCCGTGTAGAGCGGATTCGTCTGGACGACCGTACCGCCGGCGTACAGGACCGCATAGAACGAAATGACGAATTGCGGACAGTTCGGGAGCATCAGACTGACACGGTCCCCTTTTTGCAGCCCTTTCGATTGAAGCATCGTCGCCAACCGTTTCGCCGCATCGTCGACTTCGGCGAACGTCAACTCTTTACCGATGAAGGAGATGGCGGTCTTGTTCGGGAAATCGGTCGCGGCTCGGGATAGCGCATCATAGAGCGGCTTCACCTCATAGTCAATCGTTTTTGGCATGTCAGCTGGATAATCTTGCAACCACGGTTTGTTCATCGCTTTTCCTCCTTGGAATGAATAGTCATTCAGTTAACTCTATTATAATGCCAAGAAAACGCTTTCATCTACCTTTTACCCGATAATTTTCAGAAAATATCGAAAAAACGTGTGCGAATGAAAGTTTCCGCACACGTTTAGATTCTCTTGAAATAGGCTTCCGTCTGTTCTTCGTTGCTGATTTTCTCGTCCAAGCGGTCCTTCAATTCCTTCTCCCACTTGATTGTCGAGAAGTCGATGTCGAGCCACGCCTCCATCTCCGGGCGCGAGAATGCGTACGTCCGGTTCGGGAAAGCGAAGCGGACGATTTCCGCGTTTTGGACGAGCGTGAAATACGTCGCCGCGTTGCGGATGGCCAACCGCTCTTGCTCAATGCGCTCGATTTCCGGGTCGCTGTACCGCACCGTCAAGCCGTACGGCCGTTTCGACGTCTGTAGCTCGATCGACTTGTAGCAGTCATGCATCGGTAACGTCTGCGCGATGCCCGAGACGGCGCTGTTGTCACCGACATATGAATCTTTATATTGGAAGGCGTTCGGTCGATGGGTATCCCCGCATCCCGCGAGCATGACGAGCAAGACGACGAGCAGACTGAGCCGTTTCATGAGAACCCTCCTTTTTATGATTTCAGTTTCAGGTTGAAGCGGTAAAGCAACCGTTTCGCGAGCAAGTGGGCGATGAAGCCGCCGATTAGGAAGCCAACAGTGTATAATCCAATGCCTGGGTAAATTCCAAATGTCGCGAGGATGATTCCACCGAGCATGCCAAAACAGAGCACCATGATGATATGGATCAACCAAAGCCAGTTCGAGAACATGAAGAAGCGGCCATTGTTCTCTTGCGGCGCTCGGTTAAACATCCAAAGGCCAAGGCCAAACGATAGGACGATGAACGCGAGCGCACTCCATGGTGCAATCGCGATAAATTTTTGCCATTCCGCTTGATTGGTAAAGTACTGATACATATCGACATTCACAATATTTGAGATTGGTGATAAGACACGCAAATATATACTTTGGTATAAATCGTCAAAGACTGAATACGTTGAATCATACCGTTGGCCTACCGCAAAAAATGAACCTTGTACAAGCGCAATGATACCAAATGGAAAAATAAGTGCGATGACCGTCCAAATGACTTGGGAAATGGATTCTCCTCCGAACGAACCCATCCATAGAGCGGCTGAGAAAAACGAGATTCCACTAAGCATCCAAAGGACAATGAGCGCGATGACTCGATTCGTGCTGCCCTCCATCAAAAACGCATAATCGGAGAAGTGAATCAGCAGGATCATGAGTGTTCCCCCGAGGACAGATGATACGATAATCCCAATCGTCCCAATCAACCATTTTGATATGTAAAGCTGCGTCCTTGTGAACGGGAGCGACATCGTAAAATCGGACATTTGACTATTCCGTTCCGTCCCAATCAAGACAGAGGCCATGAGCGCTCCAAAAATGACGAACACAAACAATACCCCACCCATTGGCATGAGCGTTTGTAAGTCTCCAATCCAATAGCCCGTTCCATTATTTTCATTAAAAAAGTCTCGGACGGACATATCAGACGCATCCCCCTCAATCCAATCGGCATATTCACCTGGATTTTCTTGTATGTTACGAAGTTCCTGGTCGAAGTATTGCATCTGTGACCAGACCGGTACCGTGAACGCAATCACTCCGAGAAAAACGAGCAACATCCATAAAATCGAGACTTGTTTCCAATCTTTCTTTAATAGGACTTTAAAAGACACTTGCCTCACCTCCTAATTGGACCCGGAAGATGTCTTCGAGCGACATCGGGATCTCTTCGATTAACATCGGGTCGTGTGCATCGACGAACGTGTCGAGCTCTTTCGTCCGTTCTTTCGCCATGAACAAGGCGACGCGTCCGGTCACATTGATGATTTCGATGTCCTTGCGCTCGAGCAGCTCGACCGGTACTTGGTCGTTGAAGACGACTTGCAGTTTGACGCTCGTCTCGCGCGCCTCCTCGAGCGACATGATCGCCTTGACGCGCCCCTTCTCAATCATGATGATGCGGTCGGCGATTCGTTCGAGCTCATGTAACTGGTGACTCGAGACGATGATGGAACAGTTACGTGCCTCGACTTGGGCGATCATCAGCTTCAAGACGTCCGACTTGGCGACGACGTCGAGTCCGTCCGTCGGTTCATCGAGCAGATAATATTTCGCTTGGACGGCGAACGCGAGCGAGAGCGTCACCATCGCCTTCTGCCCTTTCGAGAGCTGGCGAATCTTCTTGTTATCGATGTTATATCGGGTGAGCGTCTCTCTGAAAATCGATCGGTTGAACGATGGATAAATCGATTCGTAGAGCGCAGCCGCCTCGTTAATCGTATAATGTTTGAGGGCGTCGGCCGAATCCGGGACGAAGATGACGTCACGCTTCAACTCTGCTTTCTCAAAGATGCTTGACGGTCCGTAGCGGACATCGCCTTTATCCGGCCGAATGATGCCGACCATCGTCCGGAGCAGTGTCGTTTTGCCGGCCCCGTTCCGGCCGACGAGCGCGATGATTTCACCCGAGTTGACCGTGAAGTCGATATCTTCTAACACTGGCTGGCGATCGATTGTCTTACTCAGTTGCTGTACTGTCAGCATGGTTCTCCCCTACTTTCTTATACTCTGTCTCAAATAGCGTCAGCGCTTCGGTGAGCTCAATGTTGGCATAATGGCAATCGATGGCGAGTTTCTTGATCGCTTCCAGGATTGGCGCTCGCGGCGAGTCTTGGTCAATCCAGTCCTTGGACACGAACGTCCCGCGTCCGCGATGCATCTCGAGCAAGCCGAGCCGTTCGAGTTCCTGATACGCCTTGCTGACCGTGTTTGGATTGATGACGAGGTCGGTCGCGAGTTCACGCACCGACATGACTTTATCCCCCGGACGTAAGATGCCACGGATGACGAGCGCTTTCGTCTGGTTGACGATTTGTTCATACAGCGGTTCCGCGCTCTTCATATCAATTTTATATAACATGGGTCACACCCTTTCTTGTGTACGTAACTTAAGTGTATTACATGTATTAGTACACGTAAAGACATTAGTTCTTCAAGGGCACTTTCAGTTTACAGGTATTTGGTAATAAATTGAATACGACTTTGGACCGAGGTAGGGCACTTCCATTTCAGGTACATTGGTAGAGAGGTGAATTAAAAATGAGAAAACGATGGTTAGTCGCGACCGCTGTCGCCGTGACCGCGCTTGGCACGACATGGTCGACATATGCAAAACAAGATGAGGAAGAACGATATGCGTCTTATATTGAAGATACATATGGAGAGGACGTCGAGGTCACGCTCAAGCGCGACTGGAAGATGGGCGGCTATGCGGCCGAGTTCACGCTGACCGATCCGATACTCGAAGGTGACTATTGGGCCGAGACGTATCGGTCTGA
Source organism: Exiguobacterium sp. E4787 (assembly GCF_018618375.1). Taxonomy (NCBI): domain Bacteria; kingdom Bacillati; phylum Bacillota; class Bacilli; order Caryophanales; genus Exiguobacterium; species Exiguobacterium sp. E4787. The sequence continues at coordinate 62,396 of NZ_JACSLY010000012.1, forward strand.
TCAAACGATCCATGACAACGTGCTCGAACACGTCTGGCAGCAAGAGGCCGAAGATACGTTCAAGGAGCGACTCGAGCAGCTCGATTTGTTGACGGAGGCAGAGATGGTCCGCGCGAGTGTGCCGACCGGTGTGGATGAAGGGGTTGCGACGACTGTACGCCCTACCCCGACGTCCATCTTCGACGTCGAGTCGAAAGAGTTCTTGGACGTGTCGGTCATGTTCCATGAGGACTGGGCGAACACCGATGCACAGAAACAACGAATGCTCGACGTGATTCGCGCTTTGGAGGACGATGTTTACTCCATCCATTTCTCGTTCGACGGCACACCGTATGAGGATGACGACTTCGCCGAGCGCTATATGAACGTCTCACACGACTCGTTCCCAGGCGAGCCGGCGATGCATGAGCTGCAGACGATCGACGACTTGAATCGGCACGACCGACTGTATGGCTTCGATGAGACGACGTTCATCCACGACTATCACTTCAATGGCACCAAATATGATGACTGATCACCATTCGCAAAAGCGGATGGTTTTTTTGTGAGCATTCTTCTTTACAGCACGTCATGAATGTTTTACATTTGACGAGTCAACAATTGACTTATCAAATGAGAGGGGTGAGACACCACAGATGGAATTACGAGATATCAGCCGACTGCTGTACCAAATCAAACTGGCGGACCAACGCGTCGCGACCTCGTTCGAGAAAGAGACGGGCTTCAGCCTGACCCGCTACGAGATGCTCATGATTGTACATGACAAAGGCGTCTGTTCGCAAAGCGAGATTCAGCAGGCGATGAAAATCGACAATGCGGCCATCACCCGACATTTGAAGATTCTTGAAGAAAAAGGCTACGTCCGACGGGAACGGAACACCGCGAACCATCGTGAAGTGTTCGTCCATTTAACCGACGAAGCCAAGCATGACTTGACGAGTTGTGAACAAGACCACGACCTCGGCAAACACTTGATCACGAAAGTGCTGTCCGAGTCAGAGATCAATCAGCTGTCGAGTCTGCTGCAAAAGCTTAACCAACTATAACAAGAGAGAAAGAGGTAATATCCATGGCAACTACATTCGAAAACAACACATTCACTGACGTGATGCTCGGTCGTAAATCGATCCGCGTCTACGACGAGAACGTTAAAATCTCACAACTTGAAATGCTTCAAATGATCGAGGAAGCGACAACGGCCCCTTCTTCAGTCAATATGCAACCGTGGCGCTTCGTCGTCGTCGAGAGCCCTGAGGCGAAAGAAACGCTCAAGCCGCTCATCCGCTTCAACGTCCGTCAAAACGACACGTCGGCTGCGATGGTCCTCATCTTCGGCGACATGGAATGCTACGAGCTCGGTGAAGACATCTATGACCAAGCTGTCGCGGAAGGCAAGATGCCACCAGAAGTACGCGACCAACAGCTCGCTGCCATCCTCCCTTACTACAAAAACTTGTCGAAACAAGAGATGAACGACATCGTCAAAATCGACTCGAGTCTCGCAGCGATGCAATTCATGCTCGTCGCCCGTGCTCACGGTTACGACACGAACCCAATCGGTGGTTTCGAGAAAGACCAACTCGCGGAAGCGTTCGGTTTAGATAAAGATCGTTACGTGCCGGTCATGATTCTCTCGGTCGGTAAAGCTGCAGAAGAAGGCTACCAATCGGTACGTCTCGACGCTGAAAAAATCACATCATTCAAATAATCGGAGGACACCCACATGATCTTAATCAATGCTATTTTCGACGTGAAAGAAACGGAATTTGACAACTTCTTGGCCGACATCAATAAGCTCATCGACTCGTCGAAACAAGAAGCCGGTTGCTTGAGCTATGAGCTGTTCCAATCGACGACTTCAGAGAACCGCTTCGTCATGATCGAGAACTGGGCCGACCAAGCGGCTGTCGAGCAACACAACCAAAACCCGGACCTCATCGCGTTCGCCCAAAACGTAGGCAATTACGTGTCGGCGAAGCCGGTGCTCCATGTGACGGAAGTCGCGACGGTCAACTAACATGTCCGGACTCACCCTCGTCCTTGGAACGCTCGTCGCACTCGAGTTCTTCTACATCCTGTATTTAGAGACGTTCGCCACTCGTTCAAAAATGACGGCCCGTGTCTTCAACATGACGGAACAAGAGCTCGCGCGTGATTCCGTGTCGGTGCTGTTAAAGAATCAAGGTGTCTATAACGGATTGATCGGCGTCGGCTTGCTGTACGGGTTGTTCGTCAGCCAGTCAATCGAGATTGTCACGATGCTCCTCATCTATATCGTGCTCGTCGCGTTGTACGGCAGTATCACGAGCAATAAAAAAATCATCCTCACGCAAGGCGGATTGGCGATTTTGACGCTATTGTCCATGTTGTGGTGAGCCTGAAGCGGTCGACTTCGTGTCGGCCGTTTTTTTGTAGGCGGCGTGCGCTATACTGAAAAGTGAGGTGATGTTCGATGACATACACATGCCCATGTTGCGGCTATCAAACACTTAACGAAGAACCACCCGGCACGTATGACATTTGCGGCATCTGTTTCTGGGAAGACGACGGCGTTCAGTTCAGCGATCCAGATTATGAGGGTGGTGCCAATACTGTGTCGCTCCGACAAGCGCAACAGAACTACATTCATTTTGGCGCATGCGATCGAGGTTCGCTCAAATTTGTCCGGACTCCGAACGGGCACGACGTCAAAGACCCAAAGTGGCGGCCGTTCGCAGAAAAATAAGCACAAAAAAAACCGCTTCTACACATTGGTAGAAGCGGCTGTTTTGTTTATACACCGAGAATCGCGAACGATACTCCAACGACACCGATGAGCGCCATCGCGTAAACTGGTACGCGCGGCATTTCACCGTTGTTATCGAGCGCCTTCCCGAACATGTAGAACACGATCGGGTGGACGAGGAACGGCATCGAGAAGATGAGCGGGATGAGAAGCGACGCTTCTGTTCCGAACATGCCGCCTTGGACGGCTGCGAAGAGACCAAAGTGCGAGATGGCTGACGATTGAGCCATCGTCGTGTAGTCGAACGCAATCGTGCTGAAGCTGAGGATGACGAGTCCACCGAAGACCGCCATCATCTGCCAACCGAACGAGAACTGCATGAGCGCTTTCACTTCTTTGAAGTCTTCTCCGTTGGCACCGCGCAAGTTTTTGAGCGAGAGTGCCGTCAACGTGAGACCGACCAAGACGATGATTGCCGTCGGCCAAATCCAGAGCGCCCCGTTGTCGGCACTGACTGCCAAAATCGAGAACACGAAGATGTGACCGAAGAACGGGATGTTGATCATGATCGGGGCACGTTTGGCTGCCACTTGACCGAAGTCACCGGCTGTACATGCACCTGTGAGGCCGCTGTGTGAGAGCGATCCGGCCATACCTGGTGCGAGGTTGCGGATGTGTCCTGTGCGGGCGAACCACATGAGGAGCGCAATCCCACCGAACATCCAGAACAATTGACCGAAGAAACCGTACACGAGAATCGAGTTCATGCCTTCGATGGCGAACGCATCACCGATCCGTGAACCACCGACCATGAAGTTGGCGGCCAAGACGACCGGGATCCCGGCGAACAGAAGCGCACGGACGGTCGGTCCATACGTCCAGTTGTGGAAGATGGCACCGAGTGCTGACGAGAGCAACATCGCGAAGAAAATTTGTGGCAATGCGATGATTGGTTGTACCGCCATGGCGATGCCGTACGAGACGAACAAGATGACGAGCATCAAGACCGTCTCGATGACGCCTTTACGCATGTATACCTTCTTGTCGTCGATTTGTGCCTTGTGGTCGATCAAGAGGAACGATGCCGCGAGACCGATCAACGCGAGGATCGGATAGTAGAACATGATGCCCTCTGCCGCGCCCGGTTGAATCATCATACGGAAGAACCCTTCGAGACCGACGAGCAAGAAGAATGAACGGAGGATAAAGATGAACTGTGTCCGTCCTGTCCCGAGGAACATCTCTTCTTTCGATGGCACGACAATGTCTCTCATGTCGAGCTCTTGCTTGCTTAAAATCTTGCGAAGTTCTTGTCCACCGACGAAGAACGATACGACGAGCGCGATGATTGTCGTCCGTGACATAAAGTCGACGAGCGGGAACTCAGGGAGACCCGGTGTCGCGATGCCCATCTCGACCATGGCGAAGCCAAGTCCGAGACCGAAGATGACGATGACGAGGATTGGTGAGAACCGTGAACCGGCCACGACCATCCGCGATAAAATGACCATCGGGATGACGAAGGCCATGAGCAACCAGAATTGGTTGAGTAATTGTACTTGCGATAATTGCTGAACGATTTCCATGGATAAACCCCTTATACATTTTTTTCACACTGTTTCGAAGTTTACAGGATTGAACATTCTGTGACAAGGGGGTGTGACGTATTGTAAACATTGAAAGCGGAACCAAATGAAATGGTTCCGCTTTCGGTTACTTATTTGGTTGGCGAAGGCCCCAGATGCCTTTATTTCCCGTTGAATAAAACAAGTCGTCTTTGCCATTGAAGCTGGCCGAATCGCTCGAATGGGCCCGAATCTGTTTATTGACGTGAGCTTTCCAATCTTTATACCGATCGAGTTCGAGTTGATAGTATGACCGCTCGATGTATGCGTTGATTTCTTTCAATGACGCCGTCCCGCCGTGATGCTGGAGGGCGAATTGGATTTTGCGAAGTAGTGCGCGTTTCAAGTTAAAGACTCCTTTCCCAATCACTCTGAAGCTTTACGACTGAAGTAGTGATGCAGTCGAACTTCAACGATTTGATTGACCCATTCATAAACCAAAGGATGAGCAAACGCTTCATTATGCTCGATATGTAACGACTCCCCTGACACGAAGAACGGTCCTTTAGCTATTTTATCAAACGGCATCCGTAAGAGTAACTTTTCGATTCGTTGTTGTTGGAACGGCGATTGGAAGTCTTTAGTTTGCCCATCAATCTGTTGTCGATATGGGATTGCATTGATGAACTCATAAAAAGGACGAGCCGCCTCGCTCGCCGAGAGTGGCTGAAGCCATCCGCCTTCTCCCCGGTTCAGCATGATGGATAACACAATCATCTTATAGCTCTTCGTCATGTCGGTGTATTCCACTTCGAGCAACAACGACTTCGACTCTTCGAACAAAAGGCTCTCCTCGTCACTCAGCTCCCCCGTCCGGTTGAGGAATCCGTAAAAGCCACCGTCTTTCTTCCATTCAGAACGATAGGCGTCCATCGAGTATTCCCCTCGCTGAATCAACTCTAGATAACTCGGTCGTCTCCCGAGTTCCTCCTTCACCATGAAGTAGTTCCGCTCCAGCTGTTGTCGGCGTGTCGAAGAACGCGTGACCATTCGCTTCAATAAATCGATGGCATGTAAATCAAATTCGATGGTACAGCCATTAGGCAAGGTCCCGTTTGTCGGGAGCTCTTTGACAATCGGCTGTCGTTTTGTCGTCAACAGCGCCAACTTTTTATCGATGTTCTTATAGTTCCCAATCAAATCGATGATAGTGCAATGCGTCTTCCCGCTCAATAGACGTAATCCACGGCCGATCTGTTGCGTGAACACCGTCAACGATTCAGTCGGGCGGCAGAACAATAACGTATCAATCTCCGGGATATCGACACCTTCATTGAATAAGTTGACCGCGAAGATGATATCGAGATGCCCTTGCTTCAATTGACGCATCACATCGGCGCGGTCATATTCGGCCTGGCTATGTAACGCGACAGCTTGAACACCTTGCAGGCGGAAATAGTCGGCCAAGTATTCAGCCTGAGTGACCGACGAGCAGAACCCGAGCGCTCGCGTTTGGTGATGCATCCGCCAGGCATCAAAGATTTTTTGAGCGACACTTTCCTTTAACTGTTCCGCCAACAGTTCGTCCTGATCATAGCGACGACCATTGATCAATCGAATCTGGGAATAGTCAATTTCATCATAAACACCGACATAATGGAACGGTGTCAAATATGACTCTTCAATCGCTTCAGTGAAGTGCATCTGATAGGCGACATTGTCGTCGCATAAAGCATAGACATCTCCCCCATCTAATCGATCCGGCGTTGCCGTCAATCCGAGTAAAAATTTCGGCTCGAAGTAGTCCAGGACGCGACGATAAGATGGTGCGGCCGAATGATGGAACTCATCGACAATAATCAAGTCGAATTGGTCAGGCGCAAGCTGTTGCATTCGATGTTTAGATGCCAGTGTTTGAATCGAAGCGAATAACACATCGGCTGACTGTTCATCTCTCGAATCACCACCCAATAACAACCCTGTCTTCCATTCACTCGATACTCTTTTGTACGAAGCTTCCGCTTGTAGCAAGATTTCTTTCTGATGCGCGATAAAGAGCACCCGCTTGAACTGACGGGCGAAGAAGGCACTCAAGTACGTCTTCCCTAGTCCAGTAGCGAGCACGAGCATCGCTTTGCGTCTACCCTCGTCCATCGTGTCGCGTAACGCCTTCAATGCAGCGTCTTGAACGGTGTTCGGTGTGATTGTATCGTCCTCGATATAAACAGGTGGTGGTTCTGCAATCAGTTCCGCTTCCTTCATCCGCTCTTGTCGGGCCATATACTCCTCCCGATAAGGCTGTAATGAGATAGAGTTCATGATTTGGGCGTAATCACTATAGAACAGCTCATGAAACGAGTCGACGGACTGTTCGAACACGTCTTCTGAGATGCTCGCTGGAATCTCGACGTTCCATTCGACACCTCGATTCAAGGCACTATGCGAAAGATTGGAAGAGCCCACAAAGAACGTTCCGACATCTTGTGTACGGAATAAATAAGCTTTAGGATGGAACGACTGGCCCTTCGAACGATACAGCCGCAGTTCAACTCCATCAATCTTCATGAGCATCTCGAGTGCATCCGGATTCGTCAAATAGAGGTAATCTCCGATTAAAATCCGAACTTGTGCCCCTCGTTCGACTGCACGCTTTAGTGCCACAGCGATTTCCTGAACACCTGATACTTGCGCAAACGCGACGACCATATAAATTTCAGTCGCCGCGTCGATTTGGTGTTGTAATGGAATTCGTAAGTGACTCGTATGCAGACGTAACTCACTCATGATCAAGGACCTCTTCCAAGAAAAGACCTTTTTCAAAACCGCCCCGCTTCTCTCGCTTCTCCTCACGGATGTGATTTAATTCTTCAAAGCTCGCACCATGCATCTTTCCAAGCGTATAGACGAGTTCCAAAATGTCAGCAAGTTCTTCGAGTGATTCTTCATCGATGTTCGACTCTTCATACTCCTTAATTTCTTCATAGAGTTTTAAGCGAGCCTGTTCGAAATGTTCGGCTTGATTGAGATGTTTGACGACAGGAATCTGCCCTGCTTCGCGAATGATTTCAGGGATACGGTCGCGGATTAGTTTGTTGTACGTAGTCATAATACTCTCACTCTCTAAATATATTTTTTGCCAATGATATAAAAAATGATTTAGAATTTACTTTTCACAATCGGTGTAATTATATTTTATTATTTAAAACACTAAAAATTTTAATAACTTTTGAAGTTATATTATATTAATTGTAGATTACGCGTTGTGATGTTAATAAATATAAGCTATGCTGCTAATATTAAACAAAATTGATTTATATAGAAAGGACCTCATCGTTATGAAGAATTTCACATATAATATAATTGATTTATTCGCTGGAGCAGGAGGATTAAGCAATGGATTCGAACAAACAAATAGATTTAAAGTTATTGCAGCCGTAGAGCTTAATGATGCTGCTCAATCAACTTTTATTAAAAATCATAATAACAATCCAAACATAATTCTAAAAACCAGCGATACGGGTGAAAGTGATATAACAAAAATTGATTTTACTCAACTTAAATTAATTCCAGAGCAGACTGTTGTTGTAGGTGGTCCACCTTGTCAGGGATTTTCCAATGCAAATAGACAAAAGAACTATCTTATTTCTGGTAACAATCAACTTGTTAAAGAGTATGTTAGAGCTATAAAAGAAATAGAACCTGTTGCTTTTTTAATGGAGAACGTCAGGAGTATGAACTCTTCTGTACATAAATTTTTTGTTACTAAAAGTAGTTCGAGTGACGAAAATGATTTTAGTTCGATTAAACATCTCAACAAAATTTCCACAAAAAAAACTCCAATTTATAAGAGAGATACTATTGACTTGTTAGCATCAAAAAACATGCTTATTATTAATTTGCTATACAATTTTTCCGCTTTATCAGAAGTTCCTAAACCTATTGTAAGTAATCCTACTTATCTATCTTTTTTGAGAACACTTCAACGGAGATTCGAAAAAGATGGAATGTTGTACATCAATAAAACTAAAGAATTTGCAAATATTGAATCTATATTAGAGTCCATAAAAAATGATACGTTTAGAACAGATAAGGAGTTAGAGTTTATTTTAAGCGTAAAAAATTCTTTAATTTATTTGTTGAAAGGAAGACTTGATTCCAAAGAATTACTGCAACCATTAATCTTATTCAATGAGTATAATAATTTTCTTGTTCGATGTCAGGAACTAAAAGATGAGAATATAGAATGTATGAAACTTAATACAGTAAGAGATAAGAATGATTACTTTATTATTCAAGCTGAAGTGTACTCTTATAATATAGTTGAATATTTATATCATATTTTTACTTATTACGGATATAAAGTTTCTAGTGATGTATTGGATTCCTCTAACTTTGGAGTACCTCAGAAAAGAAAAAGATTTATTATGATTGGAATTAAATCAAATAAGTCAGAACTTTCACTGCCTAAAAATGTAAACAAGACACTATATACTGTAGAAGACGCAATTAAAGATTTAGAAAACATCGAACCTCAAAAAGATGTCATTCATTATAATAATCAAATCTATAATGTCGATAACAATTCTTTGAAGTCCTTTGAATTACTTCATTATTACAGAAAACATTTAGAGGGAAGCAAAATTTTATATAATCATATTAATACAAATAGTACCCCACTTATTCAAACAAGATATAATGAAATAAGAGAGAAAAAAGGGAAGAATTTCCATAGTTTGTCTGATGACTTAAAATCAAGTTATAAGGATGCTAAGCGAACTCAGAACACTGTATACCTTAGGTTAGATTATAACGAACCCTCTCCTACTGTAGTAAATGTTAGAAAATCAATGTGGCAACATCCTACTAAAGCCAGAGCTCTCAGTATAAGAGAAGCTGCGAGGTTACAATCATTTCAAGACTCCTATGTTTTTTACGGTCGAAAAGATGAGCAGTATCAGCAAGTGGGGAATGCTGTTCCTCCTCTACTCGCAAAAGCTTTAGCACAACATATACTAAATTTATTGGACTAATCAAGTGTGCTCAATAAATTCACGCAGTGATAAATAATTATATAGTCTATTGTAACCTGGGTTCGGTGTTCAGAATCACCCAGGTCTTTTTTACTTTGTAATATTTTTGTGTGTTCAATTCTATAAACCATCATTCCTATAAACTAAGGATAGTTTTTTCGTTCCCAAAGTAATAAAAAATGAACATTTAATTAAAATCATTGAAGTCTTCTATTTTAATAAAATATTTATTAAAATATAGGACGCTTTTTTATTAAAATTTATTATTTTTTCTAAAAACATTACCCCGATTTAGATTCCGTAATTTTACATAAGGATGATGAAATGTTTATATTAGGTTATAAGCACAAATACTTCATATTAATTGTGAATGATTATGCAATACCTTTTACACTATGAATTAGGAGAAATATGTATGAATACAATTTTAGCTCAACCAACTGCAGCTCCTGTAATAAATGCTTTACGCTCGATTGGATACAATGACCGAACAGCAATAGCTGATCTCATCGATAATTCTATAGATGCCTCTGCAAAAGAAATAAATTTATATTTTAATTTTAATGCAGGTGATGGTTATATTCAGATAATAGATGATGGAATTGGTATGAATCTAGACGGAATCCAAAAAGCTATGTCTATTGGTTCTAAAGATTCCAGGGATGAGCGGAAAAACAAAGAATTAGGTCGTTTTGGTATGGGCCTTAAAACAGCCTCCTTCTCATTAGGTAAGCGTTTGAGCGTAGTTAGTAAACGAAACCACAATTGGGTAGAAAGATGTTGGGATTTAGATCACGTTTTTAAAACAAACAGTTGGGAGCTTTTCACTGAAATACCTCTTGATGTAAAACGAAATATGTTGGATATTCCTGGTGATGTAGGAACCATAGTATATATTGATAAGCTTGACCGATTTATGAGAGCTGGGAAAAAGCCTATTTTAGAAAAAAGCTTCTATAAAAAAGTGGACAAAATCTTTAGTCATCTTTCTTTTGTTTTCCATAGCTTACTCAATCAAAACTTAACAATAAGTGTGAATGATAATCGTTTAGTTGGCTGGGACCCCTTTTTATCTAATCATGACTTTACTAATCCGCTTAGACCTCGGTTTTTAAGAGATGAGGTTGGCTTAATTCAAGTAAGTGCATATATTTTACCTCATGCCTCTCATTTGAACTTTAGAGAATATAAAGATTCTGGCGGAATCAAAGGATGGAACGAGCATCAAGGTTTTTATATTTATCGAGAAAATAGACTGTTGTATTTTGGTAATTGGCTTGATCTTTATCCAAAAGATCAAGCTTCTCAGTTGGCAAGAATACGAATTGATATCACAAATAAGTCTGATGATTTGTGGCAAGTGGATATTAAAAAGTCAACAATTAATCCACCAGAATCAATTAAAAACCAATTAAAATTAATTGCAAAAGAAGCCCGTGATTTATCTAAACATGTCTTTTATTTCAGAACTCAAAGTAATATGACGAACACCACAATTAAAAGCAATATGAACACTTGGCGACAAGAAAACAACAGTGATAGTACTGTATTTAAATTAAATAGGTCTCATCCCCTACTCCAAAAACTAGTTGAGAATCTTAACGATGAGAACCTTAATGATTTAAATATGTTCTTAAAATTAGTAGAGCTAGGCTCCCCAGCAAACATTGTCATCACTCCAAAAGTCGAAGAAGAACAATTACAGCCTGTTAAAGATAGTGATAAGTCTTTAGTTCTTCAACTTGCTGAGATGTATGGCAAGCTAACGGAGTCAAACAATGACGAATTAATAGAGGTTATTTTAATGACGCCTTCAATGGAAAGATTTAATCGTCTAACTATAAAAAGTATTTTAGAGGAGTCCTCAAATGTCAAATGAATTAAAAAAAGTGTACTTTGATATTTTTAAATATCAATATAATCTAGTTAAATCTTTTAAAAAAACGATTGAGTCTAGAGATGAGATATTTAGAATCACATGTGAAACAACAGATACGATGTTTAATAAAACTATTGGAAATAGAATGGTTGAAAATAGAATAATTGAAAATTGGAAGTTGGAACTTCACAATAAATACTGCGGAATAATATACCGACCAACACCAATAGTGCTAAGGATTAATGATCCTAATGACTGGTATGACAAATCCATTACTCACCATCGCTTTTTTTGGAGAAGATATCAACAATATCTCTTACAATATAAAGAATGGGAACAAAATGATGTTGAGGTAATTGACGAAACAACTGATGAAATTATGCGTTGTATCGGTGACCCAAAAAGCGACAATCCTTTTGATTATAGAGGACTCGTATTAGGATATGTTCAATCTGGAAAAACTGCTAATTTTACAGGTTTGATAAATAAAGCATATGATGAAGGATATAAAATCGTAATAGTGCTTTCGGGAATTCATAATGATTTAAGGGCTCAAACTCAGCTTCGTTTGGAAAACGAAGTCATTGGTAAGTCAAATAAAGGTGTAAGTAAGGTACTTAAAAATGATAATGATCACTTTATCACTGCTTTAACTTCACTAGAAGACGATGTAACCGGTTTACAATCTAATATTTCATACAATCTAAGTGGTAACAAAACATTACTTGTTGTGAAAAAAAATAAAGATGTTCTCGAGAGATTAATTAATCTTTTAGGGGATTTAATTAATCAAACAAGCGACCAACACATCCCTGCGCTAATAATAGATGATGAGGCTGATCAGGCTTCAATTGATACAAGTGACAAGGCAAAAGGCGAAGATCCTAAAACGATAAACCGCTTAATTAGAGAAACTCTAACTCTTTTCAAACAAAAAGCATATGTTGGTTATACAGCAACACCTTTTGCAAATTTGCTTATAGGTATTGACAACGAAACAACTAGTGAAGGACAAGATTTATACCCGAGAGATTTTTTGGTTGGCCTTCCCAAGACTGAAGGCTATTGTGGGCCCGATGAATTTTTTAATACAGATGAAAATGCAGACGATGAAAGACCTTCGTTAATAATTGATATTGGAAAAGAAGACCAAAATTTATTCCAAAGTATAAAAAAGAAAGATGAACATTATAAAGTTAACAATGTTCCACCAAAGCTACAGGAGGCTTTATATGCCTTTTTAATTTCAGCAACTGTAAGAGCATTGCGCGGAGAAGAAAATGAACATAATTCTATGCTTATACACACCTCGAGATTCATTTCAGTTCAAAGTTCTTTAACAGAGTTAATAAAAGAAGAATTTAATACTATTGTAGATAATGTTCGTTATAACGCATCAAGTTCTTGTGTGGAGGATATTAAAAGTCTATACAAGTCAGAATTTGTAGAAAAAACTGAACGATGGAATCTTGCAACAGGTACCCAATATAATCAATTTCAGTGGGAAGAAATTTATATAAAAATGAAAGAGATCAGTCCAAAAATCGAGATTATGGAGATAAATGGTAATAGCGAGGACGCTTTAGAATACCACCACCATAAAAATAAAGGTCTTAATGTTATTGTTGTAGGTGGAGATAAACTTTCTAGAGGATTGACTCTTGAAGGATTGACTATTAGTTACTACTATCGAAACACATTAATGTATGACACTTTAATGCAGATGGGACGTTGGTTCGGATATCGGAAATCATATCTAGATTTATGTCGGATTTATACTTCAAGTGAAATTGCTTCTAACTTTGAACATTTAGCTGTTGCGATGCATCAGTTGCGAAAAGAATTTGAATTATTAAAAAATGAGAAATTATCTCCAAGCGATTATGCAGTCCGTATGCTCTCTCATCCAAAAATGATTTTAACTAGTAATCTTAAAATGCGAAATGCAGAAATTGCATACCAAAACTATAGCAACAAATTACATCAAACTAGATTATTTTCTAAGGAAAAAGAAACGTTCGTTAATAATATGCGTGTGACTAGTGAACTAGTCAGTAAAATTTTTCCTAGCCTACTCTTACAAGAAAAAAGAGACGGAAAAAATAAAAGTAAAACTAAGTATCATGTCTCAGAAGCTGTTGACGTTAAAGACATCATTTCTTTCTTAACAAACTATCAAACTTATGAGAGTTCAACAAAATCTTCAACACAAAGTATTATTGAGTACATCGAGCTTATAAATAATGAATGTGATGAATTAAAAAATTGGAAGGTTATTGTTGTAGAAGGTGTACCAAATAGTATAAGTAATCAAAATGTTAAACTCGGTCCCTTATCACTTTCATATACTGTGTCTCGCGGTCAATCTGCGGACATTAATTCTATTCCACAAGATAGAATTGATGTAAAAGCTATAGTTGCTGCAGGTCAAGAAAAGTTTGATGAAGAAAAGTTTGCAAAGAGTGTAACTGTTCCAAAACTATTTATATATCCTTTAAATCCTAATACTGCTGTTTTTCATTATGCTAAAAATATTAACTTTGATGAAAAACTTGTACCAATAGGTTTTGCCGTCGCTTTTCCAGAAACAAAACAGCCCATTAATAATGATTTTTATTTAAAAAATAAATCAATTAATGAAAAGAGAGATGTATAAGTGAATACAGATGTAATCGATTTATTTAAAAATGTATTAATAAAACTAGAAGAAGAAAATAATCCAGAAATGATGCCAATGGCACCTATTTTATATAACGACGTAATCGCTTTCGCTGGAATAGATACCACATCCAAATGTCGATACTTTTTTATTGAAATACCTGATGGACCTTGGGATGAGAATCAAATGAAAGCATTACCTAAATGGAATGGACTTTTAATTAAAATGGAGTATCATGACACGTTTGGACCTTTAAAAAATAGATACTTTATCGAATTTATACAAGCAGATTCCGATACAGGAGATTTGTTTGAAACAGTGATGCAAAATATTTTTGAATACGTTATCATCCGCGATCAAAATGAGTCATTGTTTACTGTAATTTATAAGGTTTTGGAAAAATGGAGAGCTTTTTTTAAAAGAGGAGGGTTTAGAAAACTTAACGATGAACAACAAAGAGGTCTATTCGGCGAACTATGGTTTATAAAAAACTGGATTGATAATAATCCGGATAAACCTCCGTTGATACTAGATGGATGGGGCGGTCCATTAAGTGATAGGGTAGATTTTAAAACTAATGGTTGGGGTGTTGAAATTAAAACAGTTAAAGATCAGTTAAATAAAAGAATTCGAATTTCTAATGAAAACCAACTGAAGCTAACTGAAGCTGTCCCATCGATATTTATCTATGTATGTTATTTAGAGACAAGTAAAAATTTCGGACAAACACTTCAAGATTTGGTAGATGAACTTCGAACTCACTTTAATCTATACTCCCATCAGTTACTTTTAAAATTCAATGATTTGTTGTTAAGTTCCGGATTTCAAGGAAATGAGTACACTGAAACATATATGAGCGTCTTAGGAATTGAGGCGTATAGAGTTACAAATGATTTTCCGATAATTTCCATAAATATGCTGCCTAAAGGAATATCTCACGTTTCATACGATATAGATTTAACTCACTGTGAAAATTTTTCGGTTGAAACTGAAAAACTATTTAATTCGCTAGGAAGTGATTAAACTTGAATACAAAACACGAATTACAAACATTTTATGAAGAGATAATGGAAGATATACAGAACGCCACCACAAAAAAATCTTCTTATGAATCATTCTTAGACGAGTACTTAAAATATATGGAGATTTCAAATTCTCCAGTCTATGTTGAATTTTACCGTCCAAATATAAATATACAGGTAGATGCTTATTTATATGAAGAAGATGAAAAAGAATTAACACTCTATATCTTAGATTTTAATGACTTTATGGATTCTCCAGAAGAAATTTCGATGACAGCTTTAAAAGATCTAGCTAATAAAGCTAAAAAATTTTATAACCAATACTCTACTTTACCTGTCGATCCTTCACATCCAATTATGGATTTAATTAAACTGTTAAATGATCAGTACATTGAAATCGATAAGTTATCTATTAAAGTATTTACGAATAAATATTATCGGTCAAATAAACCTATCGATGTAGTAGGTACAAAAAATATAGATATTGAAGTTCAGGTGTGGGATATAGACCGCATTTTTCAAATAACTACATTAGATCAAGACACTTCAACTACTATTATTGATTTCAAATCCGAATTTAATGAGACTTTTGAAATGATGTATGTACCTCAACCAAAAAACGGCATTTCTAATAACAAATATAGTTGCTATATAGGTTACATTTCTGCCGAATTGTTGGCAAGAGCTTACGAAAAGTGGGGACCGAAATTAGTTGAAAGAAATGTTAGATCTTTTTTACAATCTAGAGGTGCCACAAATAAAGGAATAAGAGATACTTTAAAAAACGATAGCGAAAAAGAAATGTTTGTTGTATACAATAACGGAATATCAAGTGTCGCAAGATCTGGAGATATTGAAGTATCTATAGGCAATAAAGATTTGTTTGAAATACGTTCATTGGAAGGTTGGCAAATAGTCAATGGAGGACAGACCACTGCGTCTATACATCAAGCTTATAAATTTGGCATCGATTTAAGTGATGTGTATGTACAAACCAAGCTAACTATCTTAGAACTTTCTGAGAGTGACAGTACAAGATTAGCTGAAGAAGAAATGGTTTCTAAAATCTCTAAATTTGCTAATACTCAGAATAAAATTAACCAATCTGACCTTTTAGCAAATACAAGATTCATGTCTTCTCTCGAACATTTCTCAAGGATAGTATGGATTCCATCTCAGGATAAACGAAAATCAGAATCAAAATGGTATTTTGAAAGAGCTAGAGGTCAATACACAGTAGATCTAAATCGAAGAAAAAGAGGAAAAGAACAATCTGAATTTAAAAAAGAGTATCCAAAAGAATTGTTGTTAAATAAAGTCGATTTAGCTAAAAATTTCATGTCATGGGAAGGTTTTCCTCATATTTCAAGTAAAGGTGGAGAAGAGGCTTTTAAGAAATTCATGGATTATAATAAGCTATATTGGAAATATAATGCAGAAGTTAGTAATCAAAACGAAGAACTTGAAGAAATAACATCCTCACTTTATAAAGAATTGATTGCCAGAGTAATAATTAATAGAAAAATTGAAGATATTGTAAACACACTTGGCTTATGTCAACAGCGGTTTAAAATTCCCTCTTAATAACGGATTAAAAATCCCTTTTTTACACATTACTCTTGGAAACTATCGACACGCGCCGGTTGGATGCCGGCCCGTTTCTTTTCTCTCATTCGATATG
>NZ_JACSLY010000013.1:0-72006 GCF_018618375.1 Exiguobacterium sp. E4787
ATATCGAATGAGAGAAAAGAAACGGGCCGGCATCCAACCGGCGCGTGTCGATAGTTTCCAAGAGTAATGTGTAAAAAAGGGATTTTTAATCCGTTATTAAGAGGGAATTTTAAACCGCTGTTGACACCTAGAGTCTTCTTTGAAACATCTTTAATTATTTCTCGAATAATTTTGGTACCTTTAGAGACATTACATGATTTACATAATATCCACGCATTCTCAGAAACACTAGCTTTGTTAGGATTACATATATTTTGGGGAAGTTTGTGATCAACTTGCAAATTGAACTCACTACCACATATTTGGCAAGCGGTCCCATAAAGTAAAAATGCTTTTTGCTTTTGTTCATTACTAAACTCCCCACCATTTTCTCTGCGTATTTTTTCTCGACTGTTGTTACATTCTCGACAAGCAGATGTTAAGCCATCCTTTTTACTTTTGTCTTTAGAAAATTCCATTTCATCTTTTCCCATAAAACATTTCGTACATTTTTTTCTCATTATTAGTGGTAGTCAATTACTCTCACTCACTCCCACTTCTACTACCTACCCTCACTTTCTTATCTAATTTTTATTTTTCAAATACAAATCGTCTGGATGTTGAAAACGATTAATACCTCTCAAATCACATTATACTAAATGCAAAATCGGCTATTTTTTTAAGTAACAGCAGCAAAATATTAAGGAAACGTGCAAAATGCACAACCTAGAACTTTTTTCGGAAATCTTAACTTTTTTTATTTTTGTCTTTATATCTTCTAAATCCAGGTTTAAAAGAGTTAGTAAATTAATGACGTTTATTAAACTTGAACCTAGTTTACTTGTCTCGTCTCGATAATTTTTTGGATCCCTTCATGTGTAGCTTTGGCAGCTTATAAAGACTTTTTGAGTCCATTGCTTTAAGGATTGACGGGATCTGCATTTGTAATTACAAAAAAGAGCAACTAGATACCAGTATCATTTACTCGCTCGGAATATTCGTATTCATTTTCGCTTACTTTATACTAAAGTCATTTAAGGGACTGTACAGTTTCCCTATCTCTAGAATACTTTCTTGTTCAAGCCCTCTTAAGTATTTGACCGTCATTTGTGTATCATAATGTCCTAGTAAGCGACTTAAGCTGTATACATCGATCCCGTTCCGTAATTGCTTCTGAGCAAAATAATGACGACAGTCGTGAGGAGAACATCTTACTTCGGCTCTTACCCCGGCATTCTTACAATGTCTTCTTAAAATCTTATTTATGGTAGAACGGTGCAGTTGGACAGCAGATTGATCTAAAAAGTAATAATTCTCTATTTCTTCATTATTTTTATGCTTAAAACGCTTCTTTCTTTCTAGTTCATATTTCCTCATATATCTCCGCATCGTTTTACTAATATATACTAAACGCTGTTTCGACCCCTTCCCGTGAATCAAAATACTCTTTGAAGAAATATCATTCGTTGTAATTGATATTAACTCTGAAACACGAATTCCTGTATCGAAGAGTGTTATTAACATGAGTTTGTCGCGAATGTTCGAATACGTTACTTCTTGCACATCATTAATAATCCTTTTAACTTCATCGTCATTAAAAGTTGTTATAACTCGCTTTTCCTCTTTGAGATTTTTAATTTTTCTCATCGGATTTTCTGACTCATCTATGAATTCCTCATCAATCAAGTAGTTAAAGAACACTTTCAAAGTGGCAATATTGTTATTGATTGTCGACGCTCGTTCACACCCTAATTGCTGGTGATGTTGGATATACTTTTTTACATGAATAGCTTTAACCTCTTCAACATACTCTACCGCCATATGAAGTTTCATAAATTCTTGCCATTTGGTTAATCTCCATACACACATCTCAATATACTTTGATTGTCTTCCTTGAATTTGTTGATTAAGTTTAAAGTCATCCATCAACACTAAAATTTCATTCATAAAAATCAGCTCCCTTTCATTCACAAATAACGTGAGTAAAAGAGAGCTGATTTTGAAATAGAATTGTTGCAGGTGATTGGATTTATCATTCATCTACAACTAGAAACCGTTGATACAGAAGCGTTCAAACACCCTTAACCTAACATCGTCACGCCTATTATTCCCACTCGATTGTTGCTGGTGGCTTCGATGTGATGTCGTACAGGACACGGTTGACGTGACTGACTTCATTGACGATACGAACCGAGATTTTCTCGAGTACATCCCATGGAATGCGGGCCCAATCTGAAGTCATTCCATCAATCGAGGTGACGGCACGTACGCCGACCGCATAGTCATACGTCCGCTCGTCGCCCATGACACCAACTGAACGAATTGGTGTAAGGACCGTGAAATATTGCCAAATATCACGTTCGAGACCGGCTTTCTTCACTTCTTCGCGCAGAATCGCATCTGACTCACGCACGATTTCAAGTTTCTCTTCTGTGATTTCACCGAGAACACGAATGCCAAGACCTGGTCCCGGGAACGGTTGACGCCAAACGATATAGTCCGGTAACCCGAGTTCAGTCCCGAGTTCACGTACTTCGTCTTTAAAGAGCGTGTTAAGTGGCTCAATCAACGTGAAGTTCATGTCTTCCGGTAGTCCACCGACGTTATGGTGTGACTTGATTGTTTGTGCCGTGTCCGTTCCACTCTCGATGATATCCGTATAAAGCGTACCTTGGGCAAGGAAGTCCATGTCCACAAGTTTAGACGCTTCTTCGTCAAACACGTATATGAACTCATTGCCGATGATTTTTCGTTTTTGTTCTGGATCTGAAACGCCGGCAAGTTTCGCCATGAAACGCTCCTGCGCGTCAATCTTGATGACTTTCATATTGAAACCGTCCGCGAACGTCTTCATGACGCTGTCCGCTTCGTTTTTGCGAAGCAAACCATGGTCGACGAACATACATGTCAATTGGTCACCGATGGCACGATGAACGAGCGCTGCGACAACCGATGAGTCGACGCCACCTGACAACGCGCAAAGAACTTGCTTGTCGCCGACAATCTCGCGAATCTTCTCGACTTCGATGTCGATGAAGTTCTCCATCGACCACTCACCTTTGGCGCCACACACTTCATAGATGAAGTTTTTCAAGATGTCGTTACCGTACTCAGAGTGCCGGACTTCCGGGTGATACTGTACGCCGTACATTTTGAGTTCATCGCTCTTGATTGAAGCGACCGGGCATGATGGGTTCGTCCCATCGACGATAAATCCTGGCGGTGCTTCCATGACGAGGTCGCCGTGGCTCATCCAAACCGTATGTTCCACTGGGAGACCCTTGTAGAGCGCCGACGCTTCCGGTGTCGAGAAGAGCGTCGCTTTTCCGTATTCGCGATGTGCCGCTCGTTCGACACGTCCACCGAAGTGATGCGTCATGAGTTGCATGCCGTAGCAGATTCCGAAAATCGGAATGCCAAGTTCGAAAATTTCCGGGTCACAGCGATATGCGCCTTCCGCGTACACACTGTTCGGGCCACCCGAGAAAATAATCCCGACAGGAGCCAGTTCACGAATCTCAGCAGCGGTCATCTTGTGGGAATGAAGCTCACTATATACGCCAAGGTCACGCACACGACGTGTAATCAACTGGTTGTACTGGCCTCCAAAGTCGAGCACCAAAATCATCTCTTGTTCTATTTTCACAAAACCTCCACCTTTCTGCCTTCTTCTCAAAAAAAGAGCGAGCTTCTCCCACGGATTCACTAAACCGAAGAAGAAGCACGCCCTTTTCTGTGTATACGAAACGTGCTCCTTCATAGTCGGTCCATTTACGGTGGTCCGGTAGAGACTCTCGCGCCAATTCGCGAGTATATACGAAGGAATGCTGTTCAATTATCTAACTAATGCGTCTATCTTACTGTATGCATCCACCTACTTCAACTCATAATTCGACGAATCATGATTTTCCAATATTCTTTATATTTTGAATTCGGCGTTTTTTCGGCATAGACACTTTGTTCAAACAAACGGGTCAATCTCGTCATTTCGGTCGATTCATAATAAGCATCGACCTCTGCGGCGAGTTCGGACGGCGTGCGCCCGTCGACTTTAAAACCTGCTCCACGGAGTCGTTTAACTAGATAGCGATGCATGGCGACGAGTCGATTTTCATTCAATGGACGCCGTGTCCACCAAAGCATCATGACGAGGCGTTCAATCGATTTTCGGTTCCATACGAGAACGGCGACCGTAAAGACAATCACAATCCAACCCCACACCGGCATATTCCAGTTCTCCGTTGCCACTTCTCCCGACGTCACATCATCGAGTGCCAAATCTTCTTGCGGACGATTCGTCGGCTCGTCGTCTTGCGACGCTTGTGGATCATTGGCCGCTGGATCGTCTGCATTCGCTTCGTCCTCCGTCTCGACTTGAAGTAAGTTGGCATCCGAGAAACTGATAGTCGCCTCGAGCGGGACCCAGCCTGCGCCTTCCACGAAATATTCTACCCATGAGTGGGCGTGACGGTTCCGGACGGTGTATTCTTCTTCCCCTTGGATAATCCCGCGCGCATCACCCATCGTGAAACCTTTTACCCAACGTGTCGGCACTCCGCTCGCCCGGAGAAGGACGGCAGCCGAGGTCGAGAAGTTGTCACAGTACCCGATTAACGTATCGAACAAAAATTGATCGACGTAATCCGTATTACCTTCCGGGACGGCCACATCTTCCGTATTGTATTGGAAATCTCCAGATTGGAAGTAGGCTTGAACCGCTTGGGCTTGGTCATAAGGTGTCTCACTGTCGCCCGTGATATCGGCCGACAAGTCGCGGACCCGATCCGGAAGCGAGTCCGGCAATTGCAAGTACGCCTGCCGCTCTTCTTCCGTCAACGTCGTCACCGGTTCATTCAATGCCAGTTGCTCTTCTGTAAAGGAAGGGACACTGTAGCGGAGTTGAATCGTCTGAGGCGTCGTCTGTCCATCATTGTCGAACACGATTTTCCCGGATGGTCGGATGTGAATCGTCTCGTTCGGAAACGGTTCTTCGATATTTCCAACTCGGAACTCAGTGCCATTGTCCGTCTCCGTGGCCTGTGGATATTCTCCACCATACGGGACGAACGTTTGGCGCCGGTCAAATCGGAGCAACGCCTGTTCCGGTGTCGTATCGACAGCTTGGTCGACGAGTTGTCCGCGGTTATATTCGGAATCGAGGACCGGGGACTCGACCCAGCCCTTCCCCGTATAAATCTCTTTTGACTCGATGCGCCAATAGCGCGCCGGCACACCACGGGCGATGAAGACGATGCCGTCATCTTGCTCAAACGGTCCGCCGAGTTGTTCATCGTTCACCCCATAGCCGACTCGACCGCTACCAGAGCCCTCATCGTTCACCGCGTTTTGGAAACTCGTCGTCAAACGGTCGGACCAATCCCCTTCGAGCGTCGGGGACACGCTTGCGAGTGCCAACACGACCGAAGCGAGGAGCGCGATACTGACATAGCGGACGAGCGATTTGCTCGGTCGTTTCGCCAGGTCGGTGACGAAGAGCAATACGAGCGACGCTAAAATTGCGAGTAAAATCTTCCCTTCCCCGTCATAAAGCGTCCACGTGTCAAAGTAAGCCATCAGTCCGAGCGTCGAAACGATCATCCCGAGAACGAAGCCATAGCTCGGATACGTGCGTCCGACCAAGATGGCGAACAGTACCCCGATGAGTGCCATCGCCGAGAAGAAAATCGCCTCTTCCGGCAAAGCTCCGCTCAGTACCCCGCTCAAATCCTCTAACCATAGACCGAACCAATCCAGGATACTCCCGTGGTACACGTACAAGACGATAAAGAAGTTGAAGACGACCACACCAATGAAACCATACCAAGGCAACAAGCTCGCAAACATCGGAACGAGAAGCAGGAACAAGAACGGCCAGTTGACATCAAATGTCGTACTGCCCACAATCGGCTCGACCCAAAATGACAACAAGTAGGCGGCAAGCGCCGTATAGACGATTCGTTTCAACCATGCCGTCATGTCGTCACCTCGTTCGCCGTGTACAAGTGATAGCTGCCTTGTGTCTCATTCATGATCTCACGCACCCATTTCGTCTCGAGTGGGCTAATCATAATCAAGTTCCCCACTTCTTGCGGCAGGTTGCGCTTCACTCGTTCGACAAGGCGCCCTTCCGGCTCCGGTGTCGCTGTCAGCAAGTAATGGCCGACCTCTGCGCTTTGGTCCGGCAAATGGAACAGACGGACCTGCTCTTCGATGACATACAGTTCGAACGGCAGATTTTTCCGCTCGAGTTGTCGGATTGCACCGACGAGAAGCGACAAGGAGCGTTCGAACGCTTCTTCATGCCCGGCCGTTGTCGACGGGACAAAGACAAGCGACAATTTCTTCTCCTGCTCTTGGTCGAACGTTTTCGTCATTAAGTTTCCGCGTCGAGCCGAGGCTTTCCAATCGATTCGACCGATGCGGTCCCCGGCCGCATACTCACGGACACCACTCGTCGTATTGGCAACCTCGGTATATGTGCGCGTGCGGCGATACTGTTCGCCTCGCCCACCGACTTGCTCGTCACGCGGTAAGTCGAACGGAAGTTCAGCAGGTGAGACTTCAACGACCGTCTCGAGTCGCAACGTCCGTTTGCGGTCGAACAGTCCGAACACGTCTCGCACGTGAAGGACGGTCCGATCGAACACGTGGATGCCGCGTCGAATCTGTTCGATTTCGTAATGGACCGTCTCTGTCCGTCGAAAGAAACGATCGACCGTGGTAATGATGACATCAGTGGATGTCGCGAGTCGCGGCGGCGGTGTCTCTTCTAACGTGACGACCCCAACAAGAAACGGGTATTTCCGCTCCACTTGCAGTTCCACGTCCATCGTTTGGCCCGAGACGAGTCGTTTCGTCGTCACACGGCGCGACACGTTAGCGGCTGTGACCGGATAAATCATGAAAATCGTCCAATAGGCGGCCAGGACGAAAAATGACCACCAGAGCGTCGACGCGACGATACTCCCTTCAATTCGGGCGAATGCGTAAAGTCCGAATGCCGCCGCCCACACAAGGAACAGCTTCATCCAATTTTTCATACTTCTTTGACCTCACGATCCATCGGGACCGGAAGTGTGTCGAGCCAGCCTTTGACAAGCTGTTTGGCCGTCTTCCCTTTATAACGCGCTTCTGCCGTCAGTAAGATGCGATGACCGAGCACACTACCGGCGAGCGCCTTCACGTCATCCGGTAGCACGAAGTCACGGTTGTGAATATACGCCCACGCCTGTGCCGCCTTCATCAAAGCGAGCGTCGCCCGTGGACTGCCCCCAAGATACGTGTTCGGGTCGTTGCGCGACTCGTGAATCAAACGGACGATATACTGTTTGACGGCACTCGAAACGTGTACATCGCGCACTTCGTGTTGCATCTGTTCGACTTCATGTTTCGTAATGACACTCTGTAGCGCCTCAAGCGGTTCTGCTTTCTCAAACTGCGTCAGCAGTGCAATCTCTTCATTGAAAGATGGATAGCCCATCTCGATTTTAAGGAGGAATCGATCCAATTGAGCTTCCGGGAGCGGATACGTCCCTTCATGTTCAATCGGGTTTTGCGTCGCCATGACGAAGAACGGAGACGGTAAAATTTTGACTTCACCGTCGACCGTCACGCTGCGCTCCGCCATCGCCTCGAGCAAGGCCGATTGTGTTTTAGGAGAGGTCCGGTTAATTTCATCAGCCAAAACGATATTACCCATCAATGGACCCGGCCGATATTCGAACTCTTTCGTCTTTTGGTTATACATCGAGATTCCGGTCAAATCAGAAGGCAACATGTCCGGAGTGAATTGGACACGTTTGAAATCCAAATCGATAGCTCGACTGAACGTCCGGACGAGCATCGTTTTCCCGACGCCCGGGACATCTTCTAACAACACGTGCCCTCCGGCAAGTAAAGCAGTCAAACTCTTTGCGATGACATCTTCTTTTCCGACGATCACCGTCTCAATGGCATTGATGATCGATTGAATGTCTGGACGATATGACATAGCCGACTCCCCTTTTTTCTCTGATCGCTGACGCGTTAGAAATTAGAATGTTCTGACTTTATTGTGACACATTCGAGCGCTCGTGTGAAAGAAAACCATCATGCCAATGGGCTCTCCATTCTTTACCCAAAAAAAAGCGCCTTGTCTCCGATTCGAGCAAGCGCCATGGCATTTATTTCGGTCGTTCGATTTCGAACGTTTCGCCGAGCGTGGCATAGAAGTTTCCTGCGAGTCGACTGACCGGTGCCAATCGTTCGGCGTCGATACGTCCGGCTTCATAAAGCGCCGGGTCAATATGGAACCGCACGACTCGCGCGATCAATAAGTCAGCCGTCACTTTCCCGTCATGCTCAATCGGAACGTGATGGTGCAGTTTACATTCCATCCGGATTTTGGCTTCTTTCACGCCTGGCGTCTCGATGACATCACTCGGTGCGGTCGTGAACGTCGTCCGATCGAGCTCACTCTCCGCTGGCCCTAAATTGGCCGCGGTCTCGTTGACGAGAGCCACGTTCGTCTCATCGACGATGTGGATGACGAGTTCTTCTGTCGCGACCGCATTGCGGGCCGTATCTTTCATGACACCGTTCTTCCGTTGAACCGATACCGATAGTAGCGGCGGCTCGGACGCCACGATGTTAAAGTAACTAAACGGCGCAGCATTGATTGTGTCGCCGTTTCGAGTCGTCACGAAAGCGATCGGCCGCGGAACGATACTCCCGATTAAAAATTTGTACGTGTCTCGCTCGGTTAACGCTGAAGGTTCAATCGATAGCATAAGAGCACCTCTTCCATAGTCATTTCTTCTCTTTCAAGCTATCCTGTTCCCTTCGTATGTGTCAATCGGAAGCACATTCGAATGTGTAAGATGCTGAAATCCGGGGTATATCCGTCTAGATATGATATTTAAACAGAGAATGTTTGATGGCACATTGTTTGAGCAATTCGGTGTTCATCTAATTTTTCTTTTTGTATATTTCCGTCATACGACGATGGAATTGGAGTTGGTTTTTAGTTAAGGAAGGAAGTAGAGTGTATTATGGGCAAGTGGATTGAACAATTGAACAGTCGTCAAATTCTCGGCATCCTTTATGGTGTTTGTATCACCAGCCTCGTTTTAACAGCAATCGGTGCTTGGTTCGTTCGGGACGATACCGTCTCACCGACCGAACTTCTGACGTTGCGTTGGATCTGGATGACCGGGCTAGTCATGTTTATCACTGCTATTTTATTAATTGGACGTCCTCTAATCACACGCATGGTCGGACAAAACGAAAAAATGCGCGCAAAACAAAAAGAGATGCAGTCCGTGCTCGAGGCGTCGAAACAAAATGAGACTAAACTGCAGTATCGTAACGAATTGATTGAAGTACTCGCTTCGAAGGAATCGTTACTCGACTATTCGGCTGTCATCGAAAAAATCGTCTGGTTGACCGAGGCGGAGTTCGGGGCCGTGTTGCTCGTCAAAGACAATGAAATCACGTCCGTCGTACCGAAAGGGATGACAAAAGAGCAACAGGAGGACTTGAAGGTAAAGTCCCTTCTGTTAAAGCGTGTCATGATTTCTAAATCGCTAGAAGCGAGTTCAAAAAAAGTGGCCGACCAGCTTCACGGCTACCCGTACTATATCCATGAGACGGTCATCCCGGTAAAGGATCCATCAGACGGAACGATGATCGGTTGCTTATATTTGGCCTGTTATGATGAGCCATTCGATGCGAGTGAAACATCAGAGTTGAACGCGTTTGCGAACCAGTTGGCCATTTCGCTCTTACGGACGCGGCTTTATCGCCAGATGCAACAGGATCGTAAAGAGACGGCACAATTAATCAACTCGGTCCGTGAAGCCATACTGTATTTCAACTATGAGGAAGACACGATCGTCGGCAACCGCGCCTTTATCCGCATGTTCGATGAACTTCAATTCGAATACGCCGGTTATGAGGAACTGACAACGTTATCGATTGATATCGAACAGTTTGCCGAACGTGTCGATCAACAAGACCTTTTCATCAGTTATATCGAACGTGTCTTCGACCAAGAGCCGCCGGAAGACGGCTTATCGATTTCATTGGATCAAGGAGATTACTTCCTACAGGTCTATGCGGAAAGCATTTATCGAGATGGGAAGATTCACGGCACGATGCTCGTCTTGCGCGATGTGACGGCCGAAACTGAAATTGACCGAATGAAATCAGAGCTTGTTTCGACGGTCTCTCACGAATTAAGAACGCCGCTGTCATCCATTTATGGATTTACAGAGTTGATGCTCGAGCGTGATTTGAAAGAAAGCCGCCGTGAATTGTACTTGAAGACGATTCATGATGAAGCAAAACGTCTCTCTTACTTGGTCAACGACTTCCTCGACCTTCAAAAAATGGAGGCCGGAAAACAGACGTTCGAGTGGGAGACAGTTGATTTGCTCGAGCTCGCTCGCGACAGTATCAGCTTTTATCAAGAGACGACCGACTTGCATCATCTACACTTAGATGCCGATGTCGGACAGGACTTTAAAATCGAGGCCGACTTGGAAGGCATGCGGCAGTTGCTCGGTAACTTGCTCAGTAACGCCATCAAATATTCGCCAGAAGGTGGGAACGTCCTCGTTTCATTAGAACGACTAGAAGGTCAAGTCGTCATGAAAGTTCGAGACAACGGGATGGGGATTCCTTCATCTGCATTACCGAACTTGTTCGGCAAGTTTTACCGGGTCGATAACTCAGACCGTCGTAAAATCGGAGGGACAGGACTCGGTCTCGCCATCTGTAAAGAAATTGCGAAAGCGCACGACGGACATTTACACGTTGAATCGATTTACGGGGAAGGCAGTACATTTATTTGTGAATTGCCGACGTCAAAAGAAGCGATTCATCAATGAACACGACCGGAGTCGTTCCGGTCGTGTTTTTTACGCCGTAGCTTCTATTTTTAGCAGGAATGTTTTGGGATAATCTAGAAAAAGAGTAACATCGAGAAACGAAGGCAACATCGATTTACCCTTCCCATTTTTCTCGCAGGCTTATTCTAGAAAAAGAGCTATACTAGTAAGGAAGAGACAGACAAGATTGGAGGTCATGAAGTTGGATCACCGCGACCCACCGTTTTCAGAACTAGGCGACTTTAAACAATGGGGACGTTTTGATATAAACGTGCCACTTCAAGGCGGGCAAGCCGAACTGCAAGCTGCCGTATCGATTGTTAGACATCATATTCCTTTGCGGTTGGGTGGGTTTTATATCATCGCGAGTGAAGATGGAATTTTGCGAAGCGGCTCACACGACGCCAATTTACAAAAACATATCATTCACCTACTCCAACAAGTTCAAACGGGCCATGTGGGAGATGAAGCATTGATGAACGAACCGATTTGGACGATTCATTATTTCACCACTCCATAAACGACAAGAGACGATTCGGGCGTCTCTTTTTTTGTGCAAAAAAAGAACGCCTGAGGAGGCGTTAATCCCATCGAGACATAATCGCAATGGATTTTTCATAGTATTCAGTAGATAGTTTGTACTTCCCATTTTCTCGTAGCTCACGTGCTAACCAAAGGGCATATTTGTTTGTGTAATGATAGTCATCGGAAGATTCAAAATACTGCACTGCCTTTTTTAAGCTCTCAATCAATTCTTTACTGTTCCCATTAGTATACTTATTTCGAAAAACTCCAAAATGATATATAAATTCGGATAGGTTATCATTGTCCTCTTCTTGAATAATTTCTTCCCCCTTCTCTACCCAGTCTAATACTTCTTGGGAACTTCCTCTAATAGAATATTCTTCAATTAATGAAAGAATACTTAGTAGTTTACTTTTGCTTTCAACTTTATATTCTAGCCCTTTTAAGAAATATTCTAATGCAAGCTCTCTATTACCTTGTAGAGAATATATTTCACCCGTGTTGTTGTAAAGCATGCCATAATATCCTTTTAAGTCCGTTGCCCCGGCAGCTTTAATTGCCTTTTTGTAATTAGCTAATGCTTCGTTAAATCGTTTTCTTCGTTTAAAAGCTAATCCGATAATTAAATGGCATTCTATTATTCGTTCTACATAAAAATTATCTTTAAAATACGATAGCGCTCTATTCACATGTTCAATCGCTTGTAAATAATCCGTATATTTATAATACATACCACCAATAATATAATTGATGTCGGCTATTTCCCATTCTTCCAAGTACGTTGTATCTAACTCCTCCCTCACTTGTTGCATTAAATCTAATGCTGTATCTTTATCATTTAATGAAAAAGATTTTAAAGCTTTGAGAATGTTGAATCTTATACGATCCTCTGATGTAAATTGATCTTGTAACCATTCTAATTCAGTTAAGTAACCTTGTTTTCCACCAGGCATGAAATCAAACCTTGCTAACACTAATAGCATCAATATATATAAAGGTTTATGTTTATAAATCCTATGGTCCTTTTTATATCGTTCTATTTTTTTCAAATTTTCTGCTGTTTCATTTAAGTTCCTTGATAAAACAGCTTCTTTTATTAGTCTTAAAATCTCTACTTTAATTTTTTCAATTTCATTATCAGTCACTGTTACGTAAAGAGGAATATCTAAGTCTAATTTCCTAAAAAGAAGATCTAGTACTTCTTCACTAGGGATAGTCTGGTTATTTTCAATTTTACTTAAATATGAGACGGAGCATATTCCACGGGCTAAAACAGACTGTTTCATATTTCGACGCAGACGCTCTACTTTAATTAAATTCCCATAATTATTTTGCATGCAGTAGCATCTCCTGGATTCTATTTTTAATACTTTAGACCCTCTTATCGTCGTTTTTTATCACAATTAGGAAAATCTAACTTGAATACCCCCGATTTTTGAAGGTTTTACGCGTCTATTTTCCCAAACGGTACGAAATCACTAGTCCTTTTATCCATGATAGAATTGAACTAATCCCAAAAAGAGAAATCTGTTTGTTTTAACAGACTGTCTCATCTAAAGTTTATTCCATTCATGATAAAAAGCAAGATATAGGGCATAAACTAAAGGAGGTCATCTAAATGAGTAAACTTAGCAATCTTCTGGCTAGAGACTATGTTAAGCCACATATTTATTTTACAACAAAAAACTCACCTACTATTGATGCATTATTTACTACCTCAGATCGAAATCAGTTTAGAGGCCTTGAAAACCTTACAACTCTTTTACAAGATTCTAAAGGTGTTATTATTAATGCGTTTCATATCGATTATTATCAAACCTTACCTACTTTGATCGCACGTGTATTAAACGAGACCTATTCTTCAAAAAAAATTTGGGTTATCGGACCAGAACTTTCACTAACTATTTTAAAACGAAGTATGAAGAATATTTATCCATTTAAATCGTCTGTTGGATATTTGAATGTAGATCAATGCGAAAACGACTTGATTGAAACATGTGTAGAAAAATTGGACGATGGCGATTTGTTATACGTTTTACCAGAGGTTTCATTTGGCTGGAAACCCGGAGTCGAAGAAGACTACAGCACTCAAGAAGAACAACCTTTATGCAGTGCAATCTTAAGTCAAAAGTCTAAATGCCCAGTATTACCAATTTCAAATTCTGAAATTGACGAAATGATTGAAATTCACAATCCCGTGTACTCAAGTGATTACAAAGGTTCTATATTTGAATCAGCTATCCTTCAGTCTCGCCAAGTTTTAACAGCCCTAAAATTGAATCAATCGCATCTGGAATGATTGCCACATAGTACCTTTACGTCATATATTGTTTATATACGGAAAATACACAGCATAAAACCTAGAAAAGAGGTGCTATTTATGAAAAAATTCAAAAATGCCCTAATTGTTTCATTAGCTTTACTTCTTTTTTTCGGAATTTCCAAGCCGCTTATTTCAGAAAATACGTTCCCTTCAGAAGAATTAGCAGCTGAAGACTTTCCACGTCTCTGGAGCTTACCGGTCAACGAGGTAGCAGCTGAGGATTTCCCACGCCTCTGGAGCTTCCCAACCAACCAGGTAGCAGCTGAGGATTTCCCACGCCTCTGGAGCTTCCCAACCAACCAGGTAGCAGCTGAGGATTTCCCACGCCTCTGGAGCTTCCCAACCAACCAGGTAGCAGCTGAGGATTTCCCACGCCTCTGGAGCTTCCCAACCAACCAAGTTGCTTCTAAAGATGCTTCACCACTTGCATAATCCGTTAAAAGAGATGCCCTCGCGCATCTCTTTTTTCATTTCCGAAACTATAAAAATGAACTTATTTAAAAAAAGTAAAACAATTTACATATTAACCTCCATTTTTTTCTTGTTTCCTTATATAATAACGGGGACATGATTTTTCAACCCAGCTTTTCCAATCAAAGGAGAGAAACTAAATTGAACACAACAAAACCCTCTTGGAGTCTTAAACTGTTGCTAACTTCTTCTCTCGTTCTCGGGGGTACGGCTGTCATCCCATTTGACATGACGCCGACCGGTTTCGAATCAAGTCGAGTCGAAGCCGCATCTACATACACTACAACGGCTAACTTGAACCTTCGACAAAGTGCGTCTACATCGGCTACAGTGCTTTTAACAA
The DNA here is from genome assembly GCF_018618375.1 of Exiguobacterium sp. E4787. NCBI lineage: Bacteria > Bacillati > Bacillota > Bacilli > Caryophanales > Exiguobacterium > Exiguobacterium sp. E4787. The sequence continues at coordinate 14,510 of NZ_JACSLY010000013.1, forward strand.
TTCCAAGTGGCAAAACAGTCACTTACCTTGGCACGTATGGTTCGTGGTTCAAGGTCAGCTACGGTGGTAAGACAGGATATGTTTCTTCCCAATATGTTAAAGTCTCGACATCAAGTACTACAACAACTTCTACAAAAACCTATACGACCACGGTCAATTTGAACTTACGGCAAAGCGCTTCTACGTCAGCCACGGTCCTCTTAACAATTCCAAGCGGCAAAAGGGTCACTTATCTTGGCACGTATGGTTCGTGGTTCAAGGTCAGCTATGGTGGCAAGACAGGATATGTTTCTTCCCAATATGTTAAAGTCTCGACATCAAATACTACAACAACTTCTACAAAAACTTATACGACCACGGTCAATTTGAACTTACGGCAAAGCGCTTCTACTACCGCTAATGTCCTGGTCACAATCCCAAGCGGTAAGGCTGTAACTTATCTTGGCACGTATGGTTCGTGGTTCAAGGTCAGCTACGGTGGCAAGACAGGATATGTTTCTTCCCAATATGTTAAGGTTTCAACAACGACGACACCAACGACATCAACCGGTTCAGGTCGGACAATCGTGATCGATGCTGGACACGGCGGGAATGACCCAGGGGCTGTGTACGGATCAGTGTACGAAAAAGTCATCGCTTTCGATATCGCCGCACGTCTCGCGAGTACGCTCTCGAATACATATGGCTATAACGCACGGATGACGCGCTCGAACGACGTGTACTTGTCGCTCGCACAACGCGTCGAATTGACAAAATCGTATAAAGGTAGCGCCTTCGTCAGCATTCATAACAACTCGTCAACGAATACGTCTTACCACGGTCACGAAGTCCTCGTCCCGACCGGTGAAAGTTATACGACGAACCCATACATCTCGGCTAGCCGCAGTTTAGGGGCAGCCATCAACCGTGAACTCGGTGTCCGAATCCCAACAATTCGTAACCGTGGTGTGAAATATCAAAACGTTTATGTCGTCGGCAAGAACAGCGTCCCATCGACCCTTGTCGAATATGGTTTCATCAGCAACTCGAACGACCGCTCGCACTTGACGAGCACCACATACCGGCAACGGATGGCAGATGCCACCGCTTCTGGGATTCATCAATTCATGAGCACTTATAAATAAGCAAGAGACCTGATCGCGATGCGATCAGGTCTCTTTTTCATCGGCGGGGCAACGCCAAATTTTATGATGCGCCCCCGGACCCCAATAGTGCTCAATCGTCACGAGCGGCGGGCCGAGCCGTTCCTCCCAATAGGCTTGTGACGTTGGAAAACCGGCATCCAAATAAAATGCCGTTTGTTGATTCGCCACGAGTTGACGTCTCATGTTGTGAATCAAGAAACGACCGACACCTTGGAGTTGGGCACCAGGTGCGACGTACATGCATCCGATTTCAGGAACGTTTGGCTCGATGTCGACGTGTGCGGTAATGATGTCATTCGGAGGCAAAATCGCGGCCGTCCCTACGATGACGTCGCCTTGGAGCACCACAAAAATTTGAACGGTCTCGTCCTCGAAACTGTCTTGAACGGTCGTATTCAACCGTTCGACTTCTTCATCCAGCAAGTCGGCATCCTCAAACTGTTCTCGGCGAATCAAATCACTCAGACTCTCCATAAACAGCCGTTGGAGCGGCTTTACATCTTCACGTTCGAGCTGGCGAAAGTTCAATCTGTCCACTTCCCTCTGTTCCTGAATGATACGTGCTAGTCTTTACCCGCGTCTGCTTCTGGCGTAACGTTCGGTTGATGCGACCCTTCCACCGCCTCGAGCTGCTCGAGATGATCGTAACCGAGATGTCCATGCGTTAGCCAGATGAGGACGATTGCAGTCGTGACAAGTAATAACGTCAAATGGAGAAAGCCGATTGGGAACACGCCTGGCTCCATTAACGGAATAAATGCAAATGAGACGTTGAACATCGTATGAAGCAAGAAAACGGACCATAAATTCATCGTCGTGACGTTGTAGAGCCACGATATGATGAACGTGAACGCGAGAATCGCCATGGCGTATGCCCAAAACGGGATGAGCGATTGCCCGGTCCCCTCCATCAAAAAGAGTGGTGTATGCCAGACGGTCCAAATGCCCCCTACGAACAAACTCGCTTTGATCGGGGTCGTCTTCAATTGACACGCGTTGAGCAAATAACCGCGCCAGCCGTACTCTTCTTGCATCGTGCCGCCAAGGAACAGCATGTAGAAGAACGTCGGCACGACGAGCCACAGACGCTCAAACAGCAACGCCCCTTCCGCATCGGACCACCAATAGGCAATGAGGAAAACGGAGGGAAGGAACAACAGGCCGAACGCATAGTATCTGCCTGCCATCCGCCACTCGAATCCCCGCTTCCATAACGTCGTGACACCTTCCCAACCGTTCTCCCGGAACGCCATGTAACTCCCGGCAAGACTTGGACCGAATGCCCCAATCACGACAATCACCTGGATCGGTAATCCGGTCCACATATACAGCCCCCACCACGCCAGCCATGAGAACCCGAACGCGATGAGGAGAAACAGAATGATTTCTTTTTTGGTCGGAATCAACGCGTCCCCCTCCTTCTACACGTAGTTTACCCGCTTTCTGCCTGGCTTCCCTATTTCACGCAAAAAATATTTTCAACAAGTGAAGCAAAATGATAGGTGGGCTTTTGTTTTGCGGGGTATAATTAGAATTACTATAAAAAATACATTCCTTAGCGAGGTACACATGGAACCAGTAGTCGAACACTCGATGAGTCATAATGTTTTTCTTGTGATTCTGTCTTATATTATCGCCGCCGTTTCTGCATACGCCGCCATCGAGCTGGCACGGCGTGTCAATTCAGCGAACCGTTCCGTCCAGAACGTGTGGATCTTAGCTGGAGGTGCGACGCTCGGTCTCGGGATATGGTCGATGCATTTTATCGCCATGCTCGCGCATGAGGCGTTGCGACCGGTCACGTATTCGATCCCGCTCGTCCTATTTTCAGTTATCATCGCCATGGCCGGCTGTATTTTCGGCTTCTTGATCGTCTCGCGTCGCACGACCCGCCCCGCTTTGATCGGTGCCGGGGTTGTGATGGGCGGCAGTATCGCGAGCATGCATTATGTCGGCATGGCCGCCCTGCAAGGTGTAGTGACTTCGTATAATCCATGGCTTGCGGCGTTATCGATTCTGATTGCGATTGGCGCCTCGCTCGTCGCCCTCTGGATTGGTTTCTTCTCGAAGTACGCCAAGCAAAAGATTGATCTCGAATTGAAAGTATTCTTCTCGTTGCTGATGGGCATCGCCATCTTCGGCATGCACTTCGTCGGGATGCTAGCCGCTTCGTTCACGTTCATCGAGACGGATCGTCCGTTCGCCAATGCGATCGAGCCATCGTTACTCGCATGGCTCGTCACGGCGATCACGATTCTCTTGTTCGCGATTTTCTTCCTGTCGCTCACGCTCGATCGTCACCTTCGTAAACGAGAGTTCATTCAAGCGACGATTCTTGAGTCGACGACGGATGCCGTCGTCACGACGACGAAAGATGGAATGATCCAATATGCGAACATGGCGTTCTATCGCTTGTTTGACGAAATCGAAGAAGATGCTTTTTTCCAAGACTATCATCCGTCGCTCACGATCAATCAACCGTTTTATGAACCACGGCGCATTGACATCGATGACCGAACGATCGAAGTGACGAGTTACCCACTCAAAGGCGAAACGATGGACCAGATGCTTTGGTTCCTCCGTGACGTCTCAGAAACGATCGCCTCACAGCGTCTCGTCGAACATATGGCGTACCACGACACGCTCACGGATTTGCCGAACCGGCACAAGCTCGAACGTATTCTCGCCGAACATATTCAAATCGAGGACCCGGTCGCTTGTCTCTACATCGACATCGACCGGTGGCGTTTCTTGAGTGACATGCTCGGGCATCACGGCTCGGACGAACTGACGATGCAAATCGCTGAGCGTCTGCAAGTGACCATTCACCCGGATGACATTTTGACTCGCGTCGGTTCATCCGAATTCATCATCTTGCTGTTTGATAAGCGGAGCACGCTCGCCAAACAGAAAGCCGAGAAGTGTATCAAGGCGATCTCGCAACCGTTCGATATCGACGGGACGACCGTCGAACTGACGATGAGCGCCGGCATCAGTCATTATCCGAAAGATACGAAGTCGGCCGAGGAGCTCGTGCAATACGCACGCCTCGCCGTCCACGAGTCGAAACGGACCGGTAAGAATCAAATTAAAGAATTCGAAGACGAGTCGAAGCATCAAATCCTTCGTACCGTCGAAATCGAAAAGGCGCTCGCGCAGGCGCTCGACCGAAATGAGTTTTCACTCGTGTACCAGCCGAAAGTGTCACTTACGCAAAATCGACTCGAAGGCGTTGAGGCGCTCCTGCGTTGGAACAACCGCGAGCTCGGTCACGTGTCACCGACAGACTTCATTCCAATCGCGGAGAACACCGGCCTGATTCACTCAATCGGCAGTTGGGTCATGCGTGAATCATGCCGAGCCTGGGTGCGCTGGAAGAAGTCTGGTGTGAAACCATTCACCCTTTCGGTCAATGTCTCCCCGCTCCAGTTCGCGCGTGAGGATTTTGTCGAGTCGCTCCAGGCCATCTTGGATGAGACCGGGATGGACCCAATGTTCCTCGAGCTCGAGGTGACGGAGTCGTCGATGCTGTCATACGAGGCGTCGACACGGGAGAAACTTGCCCAGCTCCATCAGTTCGGCATCTTGATCTCGCTCGACGATTTCGGGACCGGCTACTCATCGTTCCGTCAATTGCGGGAGCTCCCGGTCCAAGTGTTGAAAATCGACCGGTCGTTCATCGTCAACTTGTTCACGGACCGGAACCAGGAAGCCATCGTCCGTTCGATGATCCAGCTCGGCCATAACCTTAATATGAAAGTGCTCATGGAAGGCGTCGAGACGTCGGATCAACTCGAATGGTTGCTGAACGAACAGTGTGATTACGTTCAAGGCTATTACTTCAGTCGTCCCCTTCGTGAGAAGGACGTCGTGAAGCACGTCAAATCGGTCACGACGTACATCGAGTTTGGAAAGACCCGAGCTTGAGAAGACTGCAGCCCCTGCGCTGCAGTCTTTTTGTATGCCAAAAATCTCCCATGCCACTCGGGCACAGGAGATTCGATTTACGAGACTTGCGCTTTTTCTTGTTCGCGAATCAAGTGATATTGTTCGAGGATCAACTTCGTCAGCGTATCGTCCTCATGCAATTGAAGATATTTTTCCACCGTCGAGACGATGCCATCTTCTTCGATGGACACATAAAGTTCAGAAGATTCTGAATCCTCAGGGTTGTAATAGGTCAAGGCAGCCGCGATCCCGTAGGCCAGTTCATTCGGTTCGATGCCGTTGTCGATCAGTTCGCGGGCCGGTTTGACGAGCCGGTCACTCGGTCCGAGCTTGCGGATCGGTGAGCGGGCGACACGTGAGACTTCATCTTTCAACTTCGGATTCTCGAATCGTTTGATAATCTTTTGAATGTATTGACTGTGTTCTTTCGCCTCGAACCCGTACTTCTCGAGAAGGAGCCAACCAGTCTCATACAAGGCACCTTGCACGACTTGGCGGACACGGCGGTCTTTCAGCGCCTCGTCGATCGTCGCTTTCCCGAACAAGGAACCGATGTACGATGCGATGGCGTGGCCGGTGTTGACCGTGAACAGCTTCCGCTCGATGTATGGCCCAATCTCGTCGACCCACGTCACACCTTGAAGCGGGGGCCGCTCGGCCAATCCTTTCGTCTCGATGACCCACTCGTAAAACGTCTCGACCTCGACGAATAGCGGGTCCGCGTGTTGCTGCAGCGGAACGATCCGGTCGACGGCCGCATTCGGGAACGAGGCATTGGCCGTCCCGATACCACCTGACGCTTCGATCGCTTGATGAAGTGACGCGCTACCACCGATCATGTTCTCGCAAGCAATCACATAAACGGGTGCCGATGTCTCTCGTTCACGGAGCCCTTCGCTGATGAGGGGCGCGACTCTCGGTAGCAGCGTCGGTCCGACCGCGGTCGTGACGAGATCGGCCTCGGCGATGAGGGCGATGACGCGTTCCGGGTCGGTCAAACTGTTGACGCCGCGGACCCGATCGACGACGACGTTGTCGACACCTTCTTCGGCAAATCCGACTTCATAGAACCGTTTGTCTTCTAACGCCTGGATGACGGTATCATTGATATCGACGAACGTGACCTCGTAGCCGCTCTGATTAAGCAACAATCCGATAAACCCACGTCCGATATTCCCTGCTCCGAAATGTACGGCTTTCATTACGCCACCTCTTCCATGAATAACGACAAAATCTCTTCCTTCGTCTTCGCCTGTACAAGACGCTCGACATTATCCTCATCTGAACAGATGACTGCGATTTGGGACAGGAGTTCCAAATGTTCATCATCCACACCGGCAATCCCGATGACAAGTTTCGCCGTCTGGCCACCGAAATCGACGCCGGCCGGCACTTGAAGGATGGAAATCCCCGTCTTTTGAACGGCGGATTTCGCTTCCTCAGTCCCGTGCGGAATCGCGACTTGGTTCCCGATATAAACGCTTGATAGCGCTTGACGTGCATGCATCGCTTGGACGTAAGCCGGAGACACGCATCCGGCTGCTTCTAACACTTCACCTGCTGCGTCGATTGCTTCGGCCGACGTGTTGAACGATTGGTTAAGTCGAATCATCTCTGTCTGAATGAATGGCATTTTAGTTCCTCCTATACCTTAAACCTTGTCTCTGTCTACTTGTGTTATGAGATTTTGCTGCGTTCTGCTTTAATTTCTTCGATCAATTGATCGTAATAGTCGGCGTTCAAGAAGTTCGTGACCGAACGGTGAATCGCATCTGGCACTTGTGCCTCGGCCCGGTCCGTCAAATCCTCATGGGTGATGATGAATTGGGCGTCTTTCGGCAATTGGCTGATCGATGTGTTCGTGACTCGAATCGGCAAGTTCGCTTTATTCACTTTATTGCGAAGCACCGACGCGCCCATCGCGCTCGAACCCATACCGGCGTCACAAGCAAAGATGATGTGATCGACTTTATCGAGACGGTCGTGTACGAGTGCTGACGCATACGACTGTTTGCCTTTCATCGCGCTGACGTTTTGTGTCGCTTCTTCAAGTGACACTTCTTCGGCCGCACTTGATTTCAAGATGACACTTGCCACGGCGAACGTGACCGCCGCCGACAAGAGAATCCCTGTCACGAGCCCGAGGTACGAACCGCGTGACGCCATCGCGAGAATGGCGAAGATACTACCTGGTGACGCTGGTGCGACGAGACCGACATCGAACAAGACGAATGTGAAGACCCCAGTTGCCCCCCCTGCGATCATCGCAAGGATCAAGATTGGTTTCATCAAGACGTATGGGAAGTAAATTTCGTGAATCCCACCGAGGAAGTGAATGATTGCCGCCCCTGGTGCCGTGCGTTTGGCCGCACCTTTAGCGAACACCATGTAAGCGAGCAGTAAACCAAGACCTGGTCCCGGGTTTGCTTCAAGTAAGAACAAGACCGATTTCCCGGCGTCCGCCACTTGATCGACACCGAGCGGGCTCAAAATCCCGTGGTTGATGGCATTGTTCAAGAACAAGATTTTCGCTGGCTCGATGAATAGACTGGCGATTGGTAACAGTTTCGCACCGACGATCCAGTCGACACCGGCTGCCATGACTTTATCAAGGCCGCTCATGATTGGACCGAACACCTCGAAGCCACCGATCATGAGAAGACCACCGATGATACCGACCGAGAAGTTGTTGACGAGCATTTCAAATCCAGCTTTGACTTTGCCTTCGATGAGGCGGTCAAATTGTTTAATGACATATCCACCGAGTGGACCCATGATCATCGCACCGAGGAACATCGGAATGTCCGTCCCGACGATGACCCCCATCGTGGCGAGTACCCCGACGACTCCGCCTCGTACATCATGAATCAACTTACCGCCGGTGAACCCGATTAAGAGCGGTAACAGATACGTGATCGTCGGACCGACGAGTTCTGCTAATTTTTCATTCGGCCACCAGCCCGTTGGAATGAAGAGGGCGGTGATAATCCCCCAGGCGATGAAGGCGCCGATGTTTGGCATGACCATCCCGCTCAGGAAACTCCCGAACCGTTGTACTTTGACTCGAACCCCGCCCGAGCCAGCTTGCGCATTCGCCATGTATAAAACCTCCAGTCGATTATTGTGAAAGGTAGATTGTTGTAGTGTAGCTAACCGGTTTGTGCTCTACACTCGTATTGTAGTCTCAGCGTAAGCGCTTTCTCAATTCAATCCAGTTCATACTTTGGCAACATTCTGTGCCAAATAAAAAAATGACCACGGCGGGTCATTTCTCGTGCAGCGTGTCTTGAATCATTTTCTTCATACATTCATGAAGCAAGAGACGCAGTTCTTTCTTTGAACCGTTACTGTATAAGTTCATATGTTGCTCGCTCTCGATGAGCGAACCGCTGACGGCGCTCAAAAACTGGAGTTCGACGTCCTCTGCCTCTTCTGGCGCGAGCAGGACGAGCAGACGTGACACCGACTCGGTCGATTGGTCCATCATGAGGAGCGGGATCGAATGGTTCAAATCGAAGGCGAACACGCTCGCCCGTTCGATCGAGGCGTGACGTCCATGGAACAAGGCCAGTTTCGTGCCCGGAATCCCGAGCCCGGCCACTTCGTGACGCCGGAGCAGTTGGGCCGATAACTGGATACCGCTTTGGACGAGTCCACGTTCTTCTAGATGCGTCCCGATATCGAGCAAAATGTCTTCCAGTCGGTCGCTATTATCGAGCGTGACGAGATCGAACTGTCGGTCCATCCGTTCGAACGTCTCGACGAGGGCACCGAGTTCATTGAAGTCGAGCATCGTCGAATGGCTCTTCTCTTTCGTTTGGAACGACTGTGGGAGCGATAACAGCAAGTGGCGGACGCGTTGCACTTCTTCGTTCGTCAACAGCGGGTTGACGATGAGCGTCGGCACTGATAACGGCGGCAACGGCACGGTCGACAAGATAACGTCATAGTCGTCGAGTCGATGCTGTTCGAGCCCGAACAACGACGAGTTGACGACGTCCTGCATCTCTGGAAACTCTTGTTTGACCCGGTTGACGAGCATCTTCGAAGAGCCGAGACCCGCCGAACAGACGACAAGGGCTCGATATTCCCGACGCCGAACCGGTTTAACGAGCGCGGCAGCGAAATGCATCGCCCAAAACACCGTCTCTTCTTCCGTGAACGTGTTCGTCCCGAAGACGATATCGGCCGCCTGTTGAATCGCCGACCGTAAATGTGGATAGTCACGGTCGATGTGCGGACGGACCGTATCCGTATCCGGAAGGGCGTGGGTGTTCATACTCGATAAGATATGGGCGAGTAGCCCCTTCTCGAGCGCGGCGTCGTCCGTGAAGGCGAATCCGTGGATCAGTGAAACGTGATGGATGAGCTTATGGACACGGATCTGCATGACCCAACGCTCTTCCTCATCTTCTTTCATCTGTTCCTTCAATGACCGGAGCCGGTTCGCTTCTTCAGCGAACCAGACCCGCTCCGCCATCGAGAACGGCGTCCCGAGGGCCGTCTCCATATCAGACGCGACTTTCAAATAGTCGTCGGAGCGTCCTTTCGTATACATCTCTAGGAAGAAGCCGGCATCCAGACGGGCTTGTTGTACGCCATAGGCGAACGTCACCCGCATGATGGTCCGGTCGTCCATCCGCTCATACGGATGTTCCTTTAGATAGTCATAACCGTCACGAAGCGCCTCGAGCATGACGTCACATGGGACGGTCTTCAAAAAGGTCGGGATGTAGTCATCTTCCCCGCGGACGAAGCGATAGAACGCGAGCGTGTCCCAATGAGCGAGCAGCGCATTGATCATCAGCTTCCGCTTCTCGGCTTCGAGGCCGAGCACTCTGGCCCCGACCCCTTTCTTCCGTTCGACTTCGAGGTGATACTCGTCGAACCAACGATCGAGTTTCTCCAAGTCTTGTGTGAGCGTGCTCGGTGAGACGTGCATCTGTTTCGCGACCGCCTGCAGCTTGAGCGTGTCTTTTTCAAACAGAAGTCGCCAGGCGAGTTCGAAGATGCGGTCCTCCGCCGTTGGAATCGCCTCGGCCGACAAAATCAAGTCTTCGCGCAACTGTTGCTTCGCATCGGAACGACCGATGAGACTGAGGCCGTGCCCGCGCTGCCAAGCGAGCTCCAATTCGAACTCGCGCAAGATGCCTTCGAGCAGTTGACGCTCCCGTTGAATCGTCCGCTCAGACAAATTGACCGCTTGCGCGATCTCCGCGAGCGGTGTCGATGTCTCCGTTGCCAATAGATGTAGTAAAATCGAGCGCTCCCGGGCGCTCCACTCATGTTTCATATCCATTCACCCATTCCTCGACGAGTTGTCGATATTCCGTGAGCGATAACATGTGTCTGACCGAGCGAACGTGCGCGGTCGGATGATCGACCGTCTCCGTCCCGGCTTGATAGATAATCCAATCCACGTCTTTGGGGATGTCCCGATACGTGCCGTGTTGAATCACACACGATAATTTTCCCGAACACGCTTCGGCAAACAGCTTCGCCGCCATCGCGCTCGTGACGAACCCGCATGGACAGGCAATATATACGTTCATGTCAGACCTTCTTTCATCGCTTATCTTTATCTAACCATACGATGCAACCGCTTACTCCACCTACTATTTTGCTTGTTGGCAAAGATATCGGCAAGCAGTAAAAAGCACCTCTCTCTTTAGAGAAGTGCTTTGACAATCGCAGTGTTATTCTACCGTCACCGATTTCGCCAAGTTGCGCGGCTTATCGACGTCACAGCCACGTGCGAGCGCGGCGTAATACGCCATGAGTTGAACCGGTAACACCGTGATGAGCGGGGCGAGGATTGGTTCGACGTGCGGCAAGATGAACTCATCGTTCTCGTGCTCGACGCCTTGCATCGAGATGATACACGCGTTCGCACCACGGGCGACGACTTCTTTGACGTTGCCGCGGATGTTCAAGTTCGTCTTCGGTTGCGAGATGAGTGCGATGACCGGTGTGCCATCTTCAATCAAGGCGATCGAACCGTGCTTGAGTTCGCCACCCGGATACCCTTCCGCTTGGATATACGAGATCTCTTTTACTTTGAGCGCGCCTTCGAGACAGACCGATGCATCGAGTCCGCGCCCGATGAAGAACGTGTTCGGCGTCGTCTTCAAGTAACGGTCCGACAAATCTTCAAACAGTTCTTTTTGCGACATGATCGAGTCCATGATCGTCGCGACACGCGCGAGTTCCGGCATCAACTCGAACGGCAACTCTTTCCCGTTCGCGCGAGCGATGTCGTAGGCGAGAATCGCGAGCACGGCGATTTGGGCCGTGTACGCTTTCGTCGACGCGACCGCAATTTCCGGGCCGGCGTGGAGGAGCATCGTTTCGTTCGCTTCACGCGAGAGCGTCGATCCTGGCACGTTCGTCATCGTGAGTGCCTTGTAGCCGCGCTTCTTCACTTCGACGAGGACGGCCCGGCTGTCGGCCGTCTCTCCAGACTGTGACAAGAAGACGAAGAGCGGACGTGAACTTAAGAGCGGCATATTGTAGCCAAACTCTGACGAGACGTGGACCTCGGTCGGGATGCCGGCAATTCGCTCAAGGATGTCTTTTCCGACGAGCCCAGCGTTATAACTCGTGCCACAGGCGACGATATAGATGCGGTCCGCTTCCGAGACGAGCGAGCGCACGCCTTCCGTGAGCTCGATGTCACCGGCGTCGTTCTGGTAGTGCTGGATGATGTTGCGGATGACGGCCGGTTGCTCGTCCATCTCTTTCAACATGTAGTGCGCGTACGTGCCTTTCTCGATGTCTGACGCATCGATCTCGGCCGTGTACGGGGCACGTTCGAGGACGTCGCCGTCGAGTGTCTTGATCGTCGCCGATTCGCGCGTCAAGATGACGATCTCGCCGTCGTGGAGCTCGAGGTACTGGTCCGTCACTTGGAGCATCGCCATCGCGTCAGACGCCACGACGTTGAACGTGCCGTCGCCGAGTCCGACGAGAAGTGGCGACTTGTTCTTGCCGATATAGAGGCGTTCTTTATCTTCCGAGTCGATCATCGCGATCGCGTACGAGCCGTGGAGCTCAGACAACGTCTTGCGGAACGCCGCCTCGACGTCATTTAGCACGACGAAGTTCTTATCCATGAGCTGGACGATGACTTCCGTGTCCGTCTCCGAGAGGAACGGCACGTCGAGTGTCGCCTTGATCTGTTCGTCGTTCTCGATGACACCGTTGTGGACGAGCGTGAAGCGGCCCGTTGTGCTCTGGTGCGGGTGGGCGTTCGGGACGCTCGGCACGCCGTGTGTTGCCCATCGTGTGTGACCGATGCCGATGGCGCCTTCCGCTTCGACCGGTACGATGTCACGAAGTGCGGCGATGCGACCGACTTCTTTGAACACATGGACATCATCACCGACGAGCGCGATTCCAGCTGAGTCATAGCCTCGATACTCGAGCTTCTCCAACCCTTTCAATAAAATCTCTTTCGTTCCGACTTGACCAATCATCCCTACAATTCCACACATACAAAAATCTCCCTTTATCTTCGATTTCTCGAAAAAGGAAACGGACTTTTTAGAGTGCTGTCAACGTGTTCATCGTTGTCCGTCCGGTCACCCGAACGTTTTAAAAGAACACTTGTAGTCGTGACAGGCGACTAGGAGGCATCCGCCGAAAAATCGATTACCCCCACCTCGTCAACTCCGCAGAGTTCTGGCGCTTTTCCTTCATAGCTGGCCGTTTCTCCAGATACCCTTTCATGCTAGCGGTTCTAGATGTAAACGAATAGCGATTTTGTCACAACGCGCTTCAATACTTTTTTACTGTTCATGCAAAAGTCACCACTTTCACTAAAAAGCCACTTCTTTTACAGGCTTGTCCCATCGACCTCGTTCGGGCATGATAAAGGTATCTATTAGATGAAGTGGAGGAATGGCCATGAATATCGTCTTTCTCGTCATCGGCATCATCTTATCAACCGCATCCAAATGGCTGCAAATTGAAGGACAGAGTGAACTTGGCGATTTTCTCGTGTTTCCAGCCGCCTTTTTCTTGGCGCTCGCACTCTTGTTCAGCTTCCCGTTCTTTAAAGAATGGTGGGATGACCCGTCGCTTCGCCCGAAAGCGTATCGTTTTGCTGGACTTGCTGCCGGCGGCGTCTTGTCATTCCAGCTCTTCGCCTGGCTCCTATTCGGTCAAGGCGAGTGGATCGGAAGTACGTTCTTGATCCCGTTCCTCATTTGTCTCTACTTCGTCATCCGCACGTTCAAATGAAAAAGGGGGAAGCGACTAAGCGTTCCCCCTTTTTTAAGAGATGTCGAGATCGAGTAAGACTCCATAGTGATCACTCGGCAGCATGTCGGTGATTGAATCAGACGTCTTCCCAAACACGTCCACGCTCGAGATGAGCGGGACGTTCCCTTCGTCGTGACGCAATAACATCCAATCGTAGCGTGCTGGTTGTTTCTGCAAAGAATCCTGCTTCAAATACGGATTGTGTCCATAATCCAGCGTCGGCTCATCCCCACCACGATGACATGTGGCGACATCGATCCAACGATGTGCGGTCAAATCACGATAGATTTCCGACTGCGGATTGTCATTGAAGTCACCACATAGCAACTCGTAACGTTCTCCCCCACCGATCCACTCGCGAATCGCTCGCACTTGCGCTTCCCGAATGACCGGCGACCGCCAATTCAGATGGACGTTCGTCAATCCGAACGCGTGACCTCCTGCTTGAAACGTCACCCGCATCGCACAGTAGTTCGCTTCTTCTACCTCGTGGTGCCAAATAGCATCATTCGTCTCGAGCGGAATATGACTTAAGACAGCGAGCCCTTCATCGGGTGAATCCGGATAGGCGAGAAACACGCAAAACGGATAGCCCGTTTCGTTGGCGATCTGCTCGGCTACACTGATGCCTTGCTCCCCTTCCACATGCGTTTTGACTTCTTGAAGCGCCAGCACATCGGCGCCAATCATCTTCACTGTGGTACAGATGGACTCGATTCGCTTCGACCATAATGTCGGATTGTTCCAGAGGTTGAACGTCGCAATCCTCATGTACTGGCTCCACTTTGTTGCAAATCTGTCAGCACGAATTGTTCGCTTTCTTGAAGCTGTTGAATCATCTCTCTCAACTCACCGACCGTGTTGTCTAAATAGTAACGGTCCGGTGCACCCGAGCTTAGAAACTCGTTCCGCAATATGATGACCCGCTCCCCCATCTGCGCATCGCTCGGCCGGTGTTGATCACGTTGGACGTGAACGTCTTGCTCCGCCCATAAGATGACGTAGCGCACTTCGACACCTTGTTCAATCCAGTGAGCCGTGTAACGCTTCACGTCTTGCCAAAAGGCGACCCAGTCCACGACGACGTCATACCCTGCCTCAAGAAAATTTTCGGTCAACGCGACGATACTCTTCCAAACCAAATCGTTTGCCCGCTCCGATTCCCATGGCCTTTCACGACTAGAGACTGCCATATGACTGATGTCATCCCCCGACACGTATGCACTCTTCTCCATGCTTTGAGCGAGCCATCTCGCCGTCGTCGACTTCCCGACACCAGCCGGACCTGAAATGATCCATACTTTCCGATTCATCATTATCCTCCTTAACATATAAGAGGAAGCGCCTAAGCGCTCCCCCACTTTTGTTCTTCTCGCAATTCGGCTTCCGTGACGTAGTGCTCGTCGAGTTGAGTCATATGACGCTCATAAAGACGATGCTCAAGAATGGCGAGCACGTATGCTCCTAGCCCAATCAAAGCGAACGTTTGGAGTGTAATCAAATCCGTGAGCAATGCATAAACCCATAATAGGAAGAATGGTAGTGTCACGAGCCCGAAGATGGAGTTAAGATGGATGAGCCGCTTTGCTGCATCCGACTTCAAAAATTGTTTTTTAATATTCTCGCGTTGCCACATCTTGCGAAAATCGGGAAGACCCGCTGCGATGCTGAGAAATATGACTGTCATTGGTGAGAGCCAATTATACTCTAATGAGAAAAATAGAAGTGCGGCCAACACCGCTGACAAAAACACTTGTGTGGAATGCTTTCTCTGGTCGAACGCCGTCAATTCACGCATTTGGCTTCGTTTATCCATGACCTTGCTCCTTCTCGATGTCGCGCGCTTCCCGAATCAGTTTTAAATCCTCCCCCGTCAAATAATGGCCGTCATGCTTTTGGATGATGCGATCGAGCCACTTCCCGAAAAAGGCAGCTCCCCAGAAAAAGGCTTGCGACAACAAGAACGCCTGAAATGATTGCGGTTGTGGCGTCTCATAGAATACGACAATCCCGTAGTATCCGATTGCGCTAACCCCAATCAAATAAATCGTATACCGGAGCGTAAGCAGTTTCCGTGCCTGCCCATTTTTCACGAACCGACGCCACATGAGAAATCGAGTCGTTTCGATGCTAATCATCAGAGCGAAAACCGACACTAAGAGCACAAGGATAAATGACTCGGGCATGTCCCAGTACGATGCGTAAATTAACATCCCAACGACCGCAGAAACGACCAGGATGCCGAAGCCCCAACTCGTCCACTTCTCAAATCGAAGAATCGTATCAATCTGTTGCTTTGATTGTGGTGATAGTTCCATTCAACTCATCCTTTCGATCAATTCTTCATACGTCGGTGCATGAGGATCATGCCTTTTCAACTGACGTTCAATGAATCGTTTCCGATGATTTGCAGTTAACCCCCAAATCCCAAATAGAAATCCAATCACAATTCCAAGCGACTCCATTGTTAATAACGCCGTCATAAACGTGCCCATCAACAGCGCGCTAATCCACGTATCCGCATATTCGACCTTTAGCCACTGTAAGCTTTTTGGGTGCGTCGAGACATGGCGAAGGAGACGGTATTGTTTATGCCCCATGAAAGTAAGGAACACAGCGACGGTCCACATTAGAGGAATCAATAACATCTTTTCGAATAGAAGCGCAATAATCATCAATAGAATGTAGGTGCCCAGGACCGCGCCCCCAAAGCGTTGAATTCGTTTAATCGATTGGACTTCTTTTTGAATAGAATACTTCATCCGCTCACCCCTTAAGCTGTTCATATGTAGGAAGCCACACATCCTCTTCTTTCATCCGCTTTTCGATTCGTATCGTCATCCATCCAGCCACTCCAATGACAACAACCCCAACGATGTACCATTCGTTCGACTCAAACAACTCACGACCATTCAAAGCGATAAAGAAGGCGATCGTATTGAAACAGTCACTCCATAGTTGCTGGCGATAGCGATGCGCCAATGGTGGATTCAATGCTTGCCGCATCCGGGACCTTCGCATGTACATAACATTGACGGGGACGAGCGCTAGTCCGATATAGACAATTCCCCAAAACAGATGACCCGTCCATGATATAACTGGAAAGACGACAGTCAACAAGACACCGATGATCCCAAAGATGAGTTGTTGGAATGAACGAAACCACGCCCGTTCCTGTTCGATCCGTTCCTTCATCGTGCTTCCTCCAGCTCGAGGGCGCGTAACATCGGGTCATGCGCTTTTAAAGCCCGGTTCAAGCGGCGCGATACGACCTCGCTCATGATTCCCCAGATGACGACCGCGAACGCCCAATAGATGTTGTCGCGACTAAAAATCAATAGACCACCGACCATGATGACAAGCACACTCGTATTGACGATGTCGTACACCAACTGCCAACGGAGTAGCTTTTGGGCGGCTGACTCGACCAAAAACGAACGCCTCATCCGATATTTCGCCACGTCTGAAACGAACAGCGCGATGCCAACAAGCCCGAGCGGTACGGCAATCCACGTCGCCTGTCCAAAGAACATGAAAGCGAACGCTAGAATGACTACCGCCAATAAAGCGTAGCCGATGCGTGTGTGTCGTTGCTTCCATTCTCGTTCCCGTTCCATTCGAACTGATTGTGCCATTCCCTCTCCCCCTCACTCTTCTCCTTTTCTATACGAAATACCTTTCCAATTTGTTTCGCCTATTTTTAGGATTCTCTTTACAATCGTTCGACGTTTTTCAACAATTGCCGAAGGATTGTCCTCCACCCATATATAATTTCTGATATACTGATAGCGTATTCATACCTACAAATTTTCATGTGAAAGGTGCAGACCCTGATGTCCCCAAAGTATAAACAAGTCGCCGAACAGATTGAGACGGATATTATGAATCACGTCTATCAACATACGAACAAGCTCCTCACCGAGGACGAATACGCCACCAAGTACGGCGTCAGCCGCAACACGGTCCGAAAAGCAATCGAGATTCTCGTCAACAAAGGCTACGTCTATCAAGTGCAAGGGAGCGGCGTCTTCGTCCGTGACCATTATATGAGCGATTACGTGAACCTCGAGAAGTTGCAAGGTCTTACGAGCGACTTCAGTGGACGGAAAGTCGAAACGCAAGTCCTTGATTTCGAATTGACGACAGCGAACGACGAAGTCGCCGAACGGATGAAGTGCAACGTCGGGACACCCGTCTACTACGTCAAACGTCTCCGGCTCGTCGATGACCATCCGTTCTCGGTCGAGGATTCGTATTTCCGGAAAGATCTCGTCGTCTATCTCGACCGGAACATCACCGAGAAGTCGATCTACAACTACTTCCGCAACGACCAAAAACTCGCCATCGGTTTTGCCGACCGTGTCATTTACGCCGATTTTTTGAACGCAGAAGACGCGACACTGCTCGGACTGAAAGAGAACGACCCGGCCCTCCTCGTCGACAACACCGTCTATTTGACGAACGGTCAAATCTTCGACGTATCGCGCTCGACACATCATTTCCGCCATGTGAAGATGCTCAAAGTCTCTAACATCAAGTCCTAAACGCATTCGAGAGATTGTTCTCGTGTGCGTTTTTTTATGTTCACATTCCGGACGAAAAGAAAGGGTTTACATGTAAGCGGTCTCGTGCTACTATCAATTTGTATAATTTGTACCTATGAATTTTGGTTATCCATACAAAAAGGAGAGATACTATGGTTTCTGAAACAATCGAAATTACACCCGAAGATATTTTCGGTTTAATCGCTCTTTCAGGCGACGCCAAAGCGAGCTACCATCACGCGATGCTCTTGATGCAAGAAGGCAAAGCAGAGGAAGCGGCTGAAGCGGTCAAAGCTGGTGACGCGACATTGAAAGAAGCACACGCCATCCAGACGAAATTCGTCACACTCGAAGCACAAGGGAAAACGGCTACAGTCGGCGTCCTCATGGTGCACGCGCAAGACCACTTAATGAACACAATCCTCGTCAAAGAGATGCTCGGCTATATGATGAACATGCAAAACGAAATCAACCAATTGAAAGGAATGGATCAAAAATGATGAAAATCGGACTTTTCTGTGCAGCAGGTATGTCAACAAGTATGTTAGTAGAAAAAATGAAAGCGGTTGCCGCTGAGCGAGGAATCGATGCTGAAATCGCAGCTTACCCAGAGTCAGAAATGGAAACGTACGTGGACAACCTCGACGTCGCGCTTCTCGGACCACAAGTCAAATACTTGCTCGCGAAAGGCAAACAAATCTGTGAGCCTAAAGGTGTTCCAATCGACGTCATCAACACTGTCGACTATGGCATGATGAACGGAACGAAAGTATTAGACCACGCGTTAAAACTCGCAAATAAATAAACTGAGGTGACCACTTTGAAAATGCCAAACAATTTCTTGTTCGGCGCCGCATCGGCTTCTTACCAAGTCGAAGGTGCATGGAACGAGGACGGGAAAGGACTCTCAAACTGGGACGTCTTCTCGAAAATTCCTGGAAAAACATTTGAAGATACGAACGGCGACGTCGCAGTCGACCATTACCACCGTTATAAAGAAGACATCGCACTCATGGCGGAGATGGGACTCGAATCATACCGTTTCTCGATCTCATGGCCGCGCGTCTTCCCGAACGGCACAGGTGAGGTGAACGAAAAAGGACTCGAGTTTTACAACAACTTGATTGACGAGTGCTTGAAGCACAACATCGTCCCATTCGTGACACTCTACCACTGGGACCTCCCGCAAGCGCTTGAAGAAAAAGGCGGCTGGAAAAATCCAGAGACGGTTGACGCATTCGTCCGTTTCGCCGATACTTGCTTCCAATCGTTCGGCGACCGTGTCCGTCACTGGATCACGTTCAACGAAGCGGTCATCTTCTGCTCGCTCGGCTACTTGACTGGGGCACACCCGCCCGGCATCGAAGGCGACGTCAAAAGTTACTTCCAAACGACACACCACGTCTTCGTCGCTCACGCTCGTGCCGTCGAGTTGTTCAAACAAAACGGTTATGAAGGCGAAATCGGAATCACACACGTGTTCAACCCAGCGTTCAGCATCGATGACGCCGAAGAGAACAAGTTCGCCGAAATGCACGCGAACGCTTACTCGACGCATTGGTTCTATGACCCAATCTTGAAAGGTGAATACCCAGCATACGTCGTGAAAGGACTCGAAGAGCAAGGCCTTCTCCCTGAAATGACAGACGAAGAGCTCGACCTCTTGAAGCGCACGGCTTCGATGAACGACTTTATCGGCCTCAACTACTACAGCCCGCAACGCGTTATGAAAAATGACTCGGCGCTCGTCATGGCCGGTGGCCGTGAGAACTCGACAGGCCGCCCGGGTAACCCATCATTCGATGGCGTCTATAAGACGGTCATGATGGATGACAAGGTCTACACGAAATGGGCTTGGGAAATCTCACCGGAAGCGTTCCTTGACGGCATGCACATGCTCAAAGATCGTTACGGCGATGTGAAAATCTACATCACAGAGAACGGTCTCGGTGATGTCGACCCGATCGTGGACGGAGAAATCGTCGACGACGCTCGCATCGAATACATCGAAGGTCATATCCGCGCCGTGAAACACGCTGTCGAACAAGGTGTCAACGTCGCAGGTTACTACGCTTGGTCGGCCATCGATCTTCTCAGCTGGCTCAACGGATATAAGAAGCAATATGGCTTCATCTATGTTGACCACGCCAACGGGCTTGCTCGTAAGAAGAAAAAATCGTTCTACTGGTACAAAGACATTATCGCTACTCGCGCTGAAAACCTATAAGGAGGTTCCCCATGAGCCGCTTAGAAACCGTATTTGAAAAATTCACGCCAGGGTTCGTTCGTTTCGCGAACGCCAAGCCCGTCCTTGCTATTAAGGACGGGTTCATCCTGACGATGCCGATGACGATCATCGGATCATTGTTCTTGCTCATCCTTGCGCTCCCAATTCCAGGTTGGGCTGACTTCATGTCAGGATTGTTCGGAGCCGATTGGACGCTCCCACTCACGCAAGTCGTCGGTGCGACGTTCGACATTCTCGCTTTAATCGGTGTATTCGGAATCGCTTACTCGTATGTTAAAAACGAAAAAATCGAAGGTGTACCAGCTGGTATCCTCGGAATCATCTCGTTCTTGATCATCACGCAAGCGTCTGTCCTCTCTGAAGGTGGAGAAACAGTCGGCGGAGTCATCCCGAAAGTATGGACAGGCGGACAAGGTGTCCTCGCTGCCATCGTCGTCGGATTGGTCGTTGGATTCATTTATTCGCAGTTCATCAAACGCGGCATCAGCATCAAAATGCCTGACGGTGTTCCACCAGGCGTATCGAACTCATTCTCAGCACTCGTTCCTGGTCTTGCGATTATCACACTTGCGGTCGCGACATTTGCGATTTTCCAAGCGGTTGCCGATCGTACGTTCACAGAAGTCGTCTATGACGTGCTTCAAGCACCACTTCAAAACTTGACAGACACACTTGCCGGAGCCGTTATCATCATGGTGCTCATGTCAGTCATGTGGTGGTGTGGAATTCACGGTGCTGCCATCCTCATGGGGATTATGGGACCACTTCTTACAGCAAACGCGCTTCAAAACCAAGCACTTCTCGATGCGGGTGAAACACTCGTTGCCGGTGAGAACGCGAAAATCGTTACCATCCAGTTCCTCGACGTCTTCACGAAGCTCGGTGGATCAGGAATCACAATCGGGTTCATTATCGCAACACTCATCGTCGCCCGCTCGGCTCACTTGAAGCAACTCGGCAAGCTCTCGCTTGCACCAAGTCTCTTCAACATAAACGAGCCAGTCATCTTCGGGATGCCGATCGTATTCAACCCGATCATGTTCGTACCGTTCGTTATCGTGCCTGCGATTGCATCGTTCATGGTGTACTTCTCAATCCTTTGGGGCTGGGTCGATCCGTTCAACGCGCTTCAAGTGCCTTGGACGACACCACCAGTAATCTCCGGTTTCTTAATCGGCGGATGGCGTGCAGCGCTCTTGCAGATTGCAACGATTGCTATGGCCGTAGCCGTCTACCTCCCGTTCGTCCGCATGCAAGACCGCGTCTCGTACGGTGAAGAGTTGAAAGCACAAGAAGACGCAGACAAAGCGTCAGCCTAAGCCCAAGACAGCCCTTCTCAGCGATGAGAAGGGCTGTTGTATTTAGGAAAATGAGTATGAGAGTTGGTATATAGATGAAACGAAATTATACGGTCGCGTTCTGCTTATTAATGAGCGCCTCGTTCCTTGCCGGCATCGCCCTAGAGTCTGTCATCCCGTTCGTTCTTGGAGTCATCTTTCTGTTCGCAGCTGGCTTTCAAGCTAGAAAAGAAATCATTCATTAACAAGCAGCCAGCCTATTCGTAGTGCTGGCTGCTTTCGATTACAGATCTCGAATCGGATATGCGTCGGCGATTGCCTGTAACCCTTCCAAAAAACGCGTCACATTGCTCACAGACGTCTCAAACGTGAACGCAAGCTCCTCAGACTCACCTTCAAGCGGATGCTCGAGATACCCCTTTACCGTGACCTCATCCCCATCTCCGTCTCTTCTCGTCACCGTCAAGCTGACGAATGGTTCGGTCGGCTCAAAATCGACTTCGGATACGTCGCCCGCTACGAATGACTCGAACATTGGTATGTAGTGAGCCACGAGCAGACTGTCGAGCATGACGTCATCGAACGTGATGCGATGGTCCGGCGTATGGAGCCCGACCCAATTACGATGCCAGGCCGCGTCATGGATGTTGTCGGCGTCAGGATAGGCGTACGCATAGCTCTCGATTGTCACATCACACGACTCGTCTCGTGACATCAGTTTGGCGATTGGCATCGTTATCCGTCCTTCCTGAGCGAATAACCGTCAATCTCCTGCAGACGCATCCGTTTCTGATCGACGGCCGCATGGACGATGACCGTCACTCCTGGGTTGAGCTCCATCATCTTCTTGATTTTCGTCAAGTCGTCCCCTTTAATCTCGACCGGCAGGATAAACTCGCCTTCCTTCAAATGGATGAACTTGATTTTCCCTTTGTCGTCATACCCTGTCACTTCGTACGTCGCATACTCGCGTTTCATTTGAACGGCCCCTTTCATTTGTTGTCCTCTTCTATACGTTCCCTGACCGAATACGTTCCACACAAAAAATCCATCCCTGTAGCGGCAGGGATGGATCTATCTTACGCCTCGACGCTATCCGCGTGTTTGGCTTTATGGTCCGCGATGACATCGGCGTACCATTTTGCGCTGTCTTTCCAGACGCGCTCTTGCGTGTCGAAGTCGATGTAGAGAATGCCGAAACGCTTCTCATAACCGAAGCTCCATTCGAAGTTGTCCATCAAGGACCAAAGATAGTAGCCAGCGATGTTCATGCCTTCATCGTTCAAGTCGGATACGGCTGTGAGGTGCTTTTTAACGTAGTCGATGCGTTTCACGTCATGGACTTCACCGTTCTCAAGCACGTCGTCGTAAGCCGCGCCGTTCTCTGTGATGATGATTGGAAGGTCTGTGTACTCGTTACGTAAGCGACGGATCAGGTCTTTGAATTCGTTCGGGGCGATATCCCAGCCCATGCCCGTCTTGTCGTAATCGGAGTACGCAGCCACCGTCATGAAGTCGTTCGCAGCGCTGAACTCAACGAGTCCGCGGCTGTAGAAGTTGATACCGAAGAAGTCGCACTCTGTCGAGATCGTCTCCATGTCACCTGGTTTGATGAAATCGTACGTGTGAACGTATTTCGCAAACAAGTTCATCATGTCTACCGGATATTGACCTTTGAATACTGGATCGAGGAACCAGCGATTCGAGTAACCGTCTGAGTTGTTTTGGGCGAGACGGTCGTTGACCGAGTCCGTCTTCGCATAGACCGGTGACAAGTTGAGCGTGATGCCGATTGGCGTCGTCGACTTCAACTCGTTCTTCAACAGTTCGACCGCTTTTCCGTGCGAGAGCAGCATATGGTGCACAGCGCGGACCGCTTCGTTCATGTCGCGATGTCCCGGTGCGTGGACACCGACGTGATAGCCGAGGAATCCAGCACACCATGGCTCGTTGTGCGTGATCCACGAGTCGACGATGCCGTCGAGTTCATCGAAACACACTTTGGCGTAGTCAAGGAACCAGTCGACCGAGTCGCGGTTCACCCAGCCACCTTCATTGTGGGCCCACATCGGGAGATCCCAGTGGTAGAGCGTGACGGCCGGCTTGATGCCTTCCTCACGGAGGCGTGTCGCAAGCGTCTTGTAGAACGCCATCCCAGCCGGGTTGAACTCACCTTTCGCCGGGAAAATACGAGGCCATGCGATCGAGAAGCGATACGTGTCGACACCGAGCTGTTTGATATGCTGGATGTCTTCTTCGAAGCGATGGTAGTGGTCACACGCGACGTCACCGTTATGCTTCTCGAACACACGTCCGTCGATGTCGCAGAACATGTCCCAAATCGACGGAGTGCGCCCGTCCTCGTTATGCGCGCCTTCAATCTGATACGACGAAGTCGCGGTCCCGAAGACGAAGTCTTTGTTAAACTGCATAGTCAATTCCTCTTTTCTCTCTAGTTATTCTTTGACCGCACCAGCCGAGATACTGCTGACGATGTATTTCGACAAGAACAAGAAGGCGATCATGATCGGCACGACCGAAATGGCGATACCGAGGTAAAGGGCACCGAGGTTCTCGGCGACTTGCGAACCTTTCAAGAAGCCCATGAGGACCGGCAACGTGTACTTCTCAGGTGAGAACAAGAGCACGAGCGGCATCAAGTAGTTGTTCCATGAGCCGATGAACGTAAAGATTGACATCGTCGCGACGGCCGGCATCATCATCGGGAGCGCAATCGTATGGAAGATGCGCAGTTCGCTCGCTCCATCGATGCGCGCCGCTTCAATCATACTGACGTGCAGCGTCGCTTGTGTGTACTGGCGGATGAAGAAGACGACGAACGGACTGGCGATTGACGGGATGATGAGCGGGATGAACGAATCGAGAATCCCGAGCGTCTTCGAAATCTCGTAGAACCCGATGAGTCCAAGTTGCCCTGGGACCATCATCATGACGAGCATGAAGATGAACATCACGTTTTTGCCTTTGAAGTTATAGAACGCGAATCCAAACGCGGTCATCGCTGAGAAGTAACCAGAGAGCAACGTCACGAGCACCGCGACGATCAAACTGTTTTTAAAGCCGGTCCAGATGTTGATATAGTCACTCAAAATCGCATAGTTTTCGACGAGCGCCGATCCCGGGATGAGCGAGAAACCAGACATGATTTCACCGTTCGTCCTAGTCGCGTTGACGAGCATCATCAAGAACGGGATGAAACAGACAATCGTCAAGATAATCAAGCCCGTGTAAATCAAGCCACGGCTAAACCATTTCTTTTTCGGTTTCTTACTGGGCGGTAGCACACGGAGCGGTTTCTCCTCGCGCGGCGGCTGAACTTCGCTGTCGGCGAGCATACGCCGTGATTCTGCATTTTGTTCCATTGCTTATGCTCCCTTCTGCGCAGCGCGTTCTTTACGGAACATACCTTTGAAGACGATCGCCGAGAAGACGAGTGTAATCAAGAACAAGCCGTAAGCGACCGCTGCCGCATAGCCATAGTTGTTATACTTGAATGCTTGGTTGTACAAGTAGAGAACCATCGTGTTCAGTGAGCCGTCTGGTGCACCGATTCCATCCGTCAATAAGAGTGGAAGATCGAACAGTTGGAGACCACCGATGAGCGACGTGATCATGATGTACAAAAGAATCGGTTTGAGTAATGGGACCGTGACGTTCGTGAACATCTGCCAACGGTTCGCGCCATCGATATGGGCGGCTTCGAAGAAGTCTTGTGAAATCCCCGATACACCGGCCATGACGATGATGAACGAGTGACCGAACCACATCCATGTCAAAATGAGTGAGACGGACAGTTGTGCCGTCACCGGTTGCGATAACCAATTGATCGGGTCAGAGATGATACCAAGTTTTAAGAGCATCATGTTGAGTGATCCATGCTGCCAGTCGAGCAAGATTCCGAACAAGAGCGCGACCGAACTGATTGTGATCAAGTTAGGAAGATAGAAGAATGAACGGAAGAACGCGAGGCCCTTCAACTTCAAACGTAAATCTGAGAACAAGAGCGCGAGTGCCAGCGCGAGACCGATTTGCAAGACAAAGTTTATTCCCCAAATCTTGATCGTATTGACGAACGCCTCGATGAAGTATGTGTCTGTCAACAGGCGCGCGTAGTTCGCAAAGCCGACGACCTCTTCTCCTTGGCTGCCGGTATAGTTGGTGAAACTGTAGTACAGGGTCAAGAAGACCGGGTAGATACTGAATGTCAAAAAGACGACCCAAAATGGGGCAATAAACGCATAGCCGTAACGGTCTAGTTTTTTCACGTCGTGTTACTCCTTCCATAGCAACCCTTCAGGGGGGAAATCCCCCACGGGTTAGCTTGCTTCAGTCAACTGTAATGTCTGGGTAAGCGTTCTTCGCTTGTTTTTTGAACTCTTCGATTGCTTCTTCTTTCGACTTCTTACCTTCTACGTACTGAAGGACTGAAGCGCCGTAGAGCGTGTCGAGTTGTTGGTCGTATTTCGTGACAATCCCTGGTGTGATTTCATCCGCTTGCTCGAGGAAGAAGTCATAGTTGTTCTGTCCGCCGAGGAACTCGTCGCTGAAGTCATCTTTGATTTTGTCGGTAACTGGTTTGTAAGCGAGGACGTCGCCTGTCTCTTCAGCCCAGCCAGTCAAGAACTCTTCGTCTTGTGTCATGAGCTTAACGAAATCGTATGCAGCTTCTTTATTTTTCGATCCTTCATATACACCGAGCCATGTGCCACCCCAGAAGTACGGGCTTGGACCGTTCGTGACTGCCCAGTCACCAGCTGTGTCTTTCGCACTGTCTTTCAAGACGCTGTGAAGACCCCATGTCGGGAGGACGTAAGAGAAGACTTGTGTCTCTGTCTCTTTGCCGCCTTCTTTAACTTTGATTGGCTTCGACATACCTTCGAACCAAGATGGTGACCATTCTGGAGCAAGTGCCGTGTATTGTTTCTCACGAAGTTCTTTCGCGTAGTCCATGTAGTTGATTTTGTCTTCTGTCAACACGAGTTCGTTCTTGTCGTTTACCCATGCTTCTGGGTTCGCGCCTTGTGAGAACCAACGGATCGCGCCTTCGTCTGGGAACATTTTGTAGCCTTTTTGCTTCATTTTCTCAGCAACTTCGAAGACGCCGTCCATCGAACTCATCATGTTGCCGATTTCAGTCGGGTCATCCGTACCGAGCACTTCTTTTGCTAAGCTACGTTTGTAGTAGACGCCACCTGGTGTCGTTTGCCATGAGAGAGCGCGCACGTTGCCATCTTTGTCTTTCCCGAGGTCGAAGACGTAAGGAATGTAGTCGTCTGAGATTTCATTGACGTTGTAAGGCTCATCTGAAAGGTTTTCCCAGTAGCCTGCGTCAACCCATTGTTTGAGGAACGCGATTTCGCCTGTGAAGACGTCCGGTGCCCCAACGCCGCTTTCAAGTGCCGGCTTAAGTTTTGTCGGATAGTCCGCGATTGGAACGATTGTCAATTCGACCTTGACGCCGTTCTTCTCTTCGTATGTTTTGATTGGCTCTTTAAGCTCGTCCGTGAACGACCAAACTTTAAGTACGTCGTCTTTGCCGCCTGTCGCTTCTGAAGATCCTTCGTCGTTTGAGCACGCGCCTAAGACGCCGACTGATAGTGCTCCGATAGAGAGTAAGCTAACTAATTTTTTACGCATGAGTGAACCATCCTTTATAAGTAGTTTTTAGAAAGCGTTTTCAAGGAGAGGTAATAATTTATCGAAAGCGCTTTCGAAAATAACTAAATAAAATATCGAAAGCGGTTTCGATTCGAGGTAAATGATTTTCGAAATCGCTCTCTTCTCTCCAATCCGCTGAAGCGAACAGAGCGACTTCGAAACATCATCGTGACTTCTTTACTTTTTAATCGGTGCGCATGACGCCCGTTCAATCAAGCGGACTGGGATGACGCGTCGTTCCGTGCGTCGTTCTTTGGCCGTCATCTGTTCAATCAACAGCTCGGCCGCCGCTTCCCCGATTTCGTCCGTATCTTGACGAATCGTTGTCAGCTTTGGAGTGATGTACTTGATCATCTCGATATCATCGTAACCGATGATAGAGATGTCTTCTGGCACCCGGAGGCCATGTTCATGAACGGCTTCAATCGCGCCGATGGCCATTTGGTCACCTGCGACGAAGACGGCAGTCGGCGGAGATGGGAGTTGCAATAGCTGCTCCATCGCTTGTTTGCCTTCCTCGACCGAGAAGAACCCGGCGTTCACCAAGTATCCTGGTTGAATCGGTAAATCGAGCGCGTGCATGGCAAGCTCATACCCTTTGACCCGGGCCGCCCCAGCGTCAATCGACGAATCGCCGGCGATATGTGCGATGGCGCGATGGCCTAACTCATACAAGTAGTTCACAGCCATGCGGGCCCCTTCCGCGTTGTCCGAATAGACGACGCTACAGTTGGCGCTGTCCATATCGACCACGACAATCGGGATGTCGCTTTGCATGAGTTCTTGTACTTGTTCATCCATCCGGTCCGAGCAAATGACGACAATGCCGTCGACCGCTCGGTGTTTGAAGTGCTCGAGGTAACTCATGTCGCGGTTGCGGAGGTTACGCGAGGCGAAGATTAAATCATATCCGTGTTCCTCGGTGGCGTGACGGAAACTTTCAATGATGCCATTGAAGAACGGATGCTTCATTCCGACTTCGTTCGCTTCTGAGAACATGACCCCGATCGCCCACGACTTTTTCGTCGATAACGACTGCGCGTGCGCGTTCGGCAGATAGTCCATCTCAGCCGCGGCTTTTAATATTTTGGCTCTCGTCTTTTCGCTGACGTCTTTATAGTTATTCAACGCTTTAGAGACGGTCGTAATCGAAAAGCCCGTTTTTTTTGCTAAATCATAAATCGTACCCATGTCAGTCTCCTCTTCCCGAAAGCGCTTTCGGTAATTTGATTGTAGCGCACGAATTTGTAGGAATCAATTCTTTTTCGTGGAATATTTTGAGATTTATTTTCGTGCCGTGTTTCTTCAATATTACTGCATCGACTTGCTTTTTGTCGTCAGTGTGTTCGTGTATACAACCAAACGAGATTCGTAAATTTCTGCACTTCCGTCTCCCCGGTCACGCCTTTAAACAGACGTTGGAACGGTTTGAGCAATTGCTCGATGACGATTTTCCGGAGCCGGTCTTGGTGCAACTCATACGTAATCGCCTCAAACAAATCCTCTTGTTCTTCAGTCATCTTGACATGCGCGTGAATCCGTTCCGCCATCTCAATCAATTCGTCTTTCGTGACGAGATTTTTATCGGTCGTCCCACGCATTTGATCAACTGTGACCGGGTTTAGAATGTGCTCCCCTGTCTCGATCATACGGTTTGCCATCAGTTCCACGTAAGCGTATAAGTTTCGCACCAACTTTTGAATCGAGTACGCCGTATTCGTGATGCGGAGCGTGAACATGACATGCTGTAACATCCCATTGAAAAGTACAGTCAATTCGACCGAATACGGACGAATCGGTTCGCCAATAATCTCAGTCAAACGCATCGCGAGCCACTCAATCTCATAGACGCGATGTTGCAAGACTAGCTTCTTCAACTCGGGCTCGTTCGCCGACATGATCGACTCGAACAAGGCGTGCAAGTTCCGCTCTTCATTCAATTGAATCAAAATCGAGATCTGTTCAATGAAGACGTCCTTGTCCCGTTTGTCCCGTCCCATCTGCATCTCGATTCGGCGTTGGCCGGCGTCATAGCGCAAGTTTTCGAGAATGTTGGCGACACAGTCCGTCTTCGAGGCGAAATAGTTGTAGAACGTCCCTTTCGAGATATTGGCCCGCTCGATAATTTCTTGAACCGACGTCTGCTGCACCCCGTTCTCGATGAACAGGTTCATGGCGACATCAGCGACTTTTCGTTTCTTATCTTTCATAGAATCATGGCTCCGTTCTGCTTGTTTTGTACCTTAAGTATATCATTTTGAACTGGCAGTACAAAATGGTTGATTTATTTGTACAACGGGTATAAAATCATCACATCGACACTTACTAGTATATAACTATTCAGAACATAAAGGAGCAACTCGTATGAAACCAGAATTCCAAAAGAAACCGCCGTACCTCATGCTCGCGGTTCTCTTTGCAGGGGCGTTCATCGCCTTCCTGAACAACTCATTATTGAACGTCGCGCTCCCATCGATCATGGTCGACTTAGAAATCGCCGACTACTCGACGGTCCAATGGCTCGCGACCGGCTTTATGCTCGTGACGGGCGTACTCGTCCCGGCATCGGCCTACTTGATCACCCGGTTCTCAAACCGGAGCCTCTTCATCACGTCGATGGCGATTTTCGCTCTCGGGACGGCCATCGCCGCTTTCTCTCCGAACTTCGGTGTCTTACTAGCCGGTCGGATGATTCAAGCGGTCGGGGCGTCGACGATGGGACCGCTCTTGATGAACGTCATGCTCGTCAGTTTCCCGCGTGAAAAACGTGGAACGGCGATGGGGATTTTCGGTCTCGTCATGATTTCAGCACCAGCCATCGGTCCGACACTCTCGGGCTACATCGTCGAATACTACGACTGGCGCGTCTTGTTCGAGATGATTCTCCCGCTCGCCATCATCGGGCTCGGGCTTGCCATTTGGAAAGCCGAGAACGTCATGGTGCAAAATAAAGAGCAATCGCTCGACTATCTATCGCTCGTCCTATCGACGATCGGTTTCGGTGGCGTCTTGTATGGTGTCAGCTCAGCGAGTTCGGATGGTTGGGATAACCCAATCGTCTTGACGACGATGATTGTCGGATTCGTCGCACTGATCGCCTTCGTCATCCGTCAGCTCAACATGGAGAAACCACTGCTCGACCTACGGGCATATAAATATCCAATGTTCGCGCTCGCCTCAATCATCGCGGTCGTCAACGCCGTCGCCATGTTCTCGGGGATGATTTTGACACCGGCTTACGTCCAGAGCGTCCGCGGCATCTCACCGCTCGACTCGGGGCTCATGCTGTTGCCAGGTGCCATCATCATGGGAATCATGTCACCGATCACCGGCAAGCTGTTTGATAAATTCGGACCGAAGTTGCTCTCTATCACGGGTCTCACGATTACGGCCATCTCGACGTATATGCTCGCCCACGTCCAACTCGATTCGACGTACACGTATATCGTCACGACGTACACGCTCCGCATGTTCGGGATGTCGATGGTGATGATGCCGATCATGACCAATGGTCTCAACCAGCTACCGACGAGCCTCAACCCGCACGGAACGGCCATTAACAACACGGCCCAACAAGTATCCGGTGCGATCGGGACGGCAGTCCTCGTCACCATCATGAACTCGGTGACGAAAACAGAAGCCGAGTCACTTATGACCGGCGTCGACCCAGCGACACTCACCGAGAGTTCGATGGGTGCGTTGACGCAGCAAGCGTTACTTTCAGGGATTCAGTATTCGTTCTATGTCGCGCTCGGCATGAACATTTTGGCGCTCGTCCTCGCCTTCTTCGTGAAACGAGTCGATGTTAAAAAACTCAATTTCAAAGAAGACGCAGAAGAACTCAAAAAAGCGAATTAACAAAACAAGCCGTCCTGTTCGATTAGGACGGCTTGTTTTCTGTTTATCTCTTTGTAAAACTCAAGTCATGCCGACTCGGATGTTCCGGGTCGAACTGGCGAATCTTGCGTTCGTAATACATCGTCGTCGCCGCTTGGCCCGCAACCGCCCCGAAGAAAATCATCATCCATAAGAACAGATTTGACTGGAATCCATGTTTAAATAACAGGCAGAACCCGATGGCTCCGAACAGCGAGACAGCGTTGCGCCCAAGATACGTGCGACGAATGAACTTCTGGACGGACGGTTCGGCTGTCAACCGTTGCATGAATCGGCTCTCGCGCCATTCCAGGTAAATCAACACGACGAGCGCCGCTAAGAAGACGATTCCATTACCCGTTTGAAACTCGTTTATAACTAATAACACAAATGACATCCCGACCGCGATGACGACTGATACGTGCAATGGCATCCATCGTTTTTGATACGATTGAATCGAACGCATGCGTGCTTGTTTCTTCATTCCCATCACCTCGTCTTTAGTTACGTGAGCAAACTGGTTTTAGTTTCGTTAAAAGAAATGCTTCATGATTCACCTTCATAAATTTGGATGATTCCTCCCGTTTAATCGAAATGAAATAATTAATAAACCTAATATATGGTATTATTTTCATAGTTTATTCGTTGATTATGGGAGGAATAAGGATGAAGCGTGTAGTCGTTTATTGGGTAGGAGTTACTTTAATACTATTTTCATTGATTAGTTCGACACCGTCCGTTTCAGCTGCGTCAAAAAAAGAAAATCGTGCTATTATGGGAACATCAGCATTAACACCTCAACAGATGGCGGACTTTGTCAAAAAGAAAAATCCAAAAAACGTCCGGCTTCAAGCTGTGACCGTCGAAGAGCTCGCCAAACTGTTCATCGTCATCGGTGCAAAAGAAGGTGTCCGTGGCGATGTCGCGTTCGCGCAAGCATTGAAGGAGACCGGTTACTTCAGTTACAAAGGTGACGTGCTCCCGAGGCAACATAATTATGCGGGCATCGGAACGGTCGGTAACGGGGTAAAAGGCCATACGTTCCGCTCGCCTTTCCAAGGCGTCACGGCCCATATTCAGCACCTGAAAGCATACGCTTCGAAAGACAAACTGAACATGAAGCTCGTGGACCCTCGCTTCCGTTACGTGAAACGAGCATCCGCACCAACATGGCCCGCCCTCCAAGGCAAGTGGGCGATGCAACCGAGAGGCAACTATGGCAACGACGTCCTTGCAATCTACAAAGAGATAGAACGGACAAAACTTCGCGTCGCCAAAAAATGAATGACCTACAATGACTTACAGGGGTGAAAGATAGTGACTTGCAACCAAGTACGATTGTTTAGCGGACTCGCACTTCTCGTGACCGGCGTCGCTTTACTACTCAAACGTTAACAGGCATTCGGGCACCTGCCCGGATGCTTTTTTCATGTAAACTGAAAGAACAAACTTGAGGACGTGTACGCGCTACGCCCGTTAGGGAGGAATAAAGCATGTCGACTTGGGATAAACGGTTCAATACGGATGAGTATGTGTACGGGGAAAACCCGAACGCCTTTGCGAACCAACAGGCACACCTGTTCAAACAGGGGATGCGTGTGCTCGCAATCGCAGAAGGGGAAGGACGAAATGCGGTTTGGCTCGCGGAACAAGGAGTCGCCGTGGACATGTGGGACTACTCGCGAGTCGGTCTTGACAAAGCAAACCGGTTAGCAGAACGTCGCGGGGTCACCCTTCACACCCGTCTCGTCGATTTGGCCGAGGCCGATCGGCCGGAAAATGTCTATGACGCTATCGTCTGTATTTACGGACATTTTCCAGATCACGTAAAAAAATCCGTCATTGCAGGAGTCGGGCGTGCCCTAAAGCCCGGCGGTTATTTCGTGACGGAAGTCTACAGCGAGGCGCAACTCACTTACGGAACGGGCGGTCCGAAGCAAAAAGAGTTGCTCTACACGCGCTCTGATTTCGCAACACTCATGGATTCATTCAAAACGATCCACTTTTTCGACGGGACCGTGGAGCGACACGAAGGCTCACTCCACAACGGTGAATCGGCTGTCTTGCAATATATCGGCCAAAAAGTAAGTACCTCGTAAACAAGTTAAACCGACTCGTCGTTAGACGAGTCGGTTTTGTCATTTGAGATTAATGCCCTCGATATTTCCCGAGCGCTCGCATGTTGAGCAAGTAAAGTACCCCAGCATAGACGATCAAACCGAGCACGTAGACCCAGATGCCAGAGAACCCGCTGCCGTACACCATGACTTCTTTAATCGCGGTCGCCCCGTAAAAAATCGGCATGATGTAGCTCAAATTGCCGAGCCCGTACGGAATCAAGTCGAGCGGAATCAATCCGGAGAAGAACACTTGCGGAATAATCGTGAACGGAATCATTTGGACGACTTGAAGCTCCGAACGAGCGAACACCGAAATCGTTGCACCGAACAAGACGGCCGTCCCGGCCATGAGCAACATGACCAACATGACCCAGCCGATATTCCCAAGTGACGTCAGCCCAAGCACGTAAATCGTATAGAGGACGATGAAGACGGACTGGACGACCGCGAACACGCCATAGCCTAGCGTATACCCTAAGATGACCTGACCTCGTTTGATGGGTGTCATCAAGAGCCGTTCGAGCGTGCCACCGCTCCGCTCTTTGACGAGCGCCATCGCCGACAGGATGAAGACGAAGAAGAAGGAGAACAGCGACAAGAACACGTAGCCGAACGAATCGAACGTCGATTGGCCTTCCTCTCCATATACGTAGTTCATCTCGATATCGGCCGCCGGATTCAACTCCGACAGTGCCGCTTGAATCTCTCGTACCGCCTTCGAAGACTTTGTCGACGGTTCTCGGAGCGTGATCGTCGTTCCTTCCGGCGTCGCTTTAAAAATCGCATCGACGTCTTTATTGTCCTCTAAATACCCGGACGGATTGTCGACCGTGTCCAACCGGACTTCGAGCGTCTCGGCTTCGAACGCTTCGACGAGTTGCGTTTGTGCGTTCTCATCGAGCACGACGACCGGCACATAATCCGAGTCCCCGAGCAGGAAGTAGACGAGCGTCAAGATAAGGAGCGGTGCAATCAAAATCAAGGCGACACTCCGCTTATCGTTGAGCGTCTGAAAGATGACGCGTTTCGCCAAGTTACGCATGATCCGTCCCACCTTCCCGACCGGCGATGAGGAACAGTTCCTCGACGCGACCGTTCTCCGTCTGATCTAACAGATGCGGCACGGTGTCGTAAGCGATCAAACGGCCGTTATAGATGAGCGCGGCCCGGTCACACTTGAGCACCTCGTCCATGACGTGCGTCGAGACGATGATCGTCGTCCCGTTCGCCCGAATCGCTTGAAACTGATCCCAAATCTGACGGCGTAAGATTGGATCGATTCCGACCGTCGGCTCGTCTAAAAACAAGACGTCCGGTTGATGCAGGATAGCGATCGCGAGTGACAGCCGTTTTTTCATCCCGCCCGAGAAGTTTCGGACGAGTTTCTTGCGGTCGGCCGTCAAATCGACGAGCGTGAGCACTTCCGTGATGCGTTGCTGCAGTGTCGTCTTGCTGAGCTTATAGATGGAGCCAAAAAACTCAAGGTTCGCCTCGGTCGACAAGTCGTCATACAATCCATCGTTCTGAGGCATGAAGCCGATGTTGTGCAGCATATGCATGTTTGGCATGACCGTCTCCCCTATTTGAATCGAACCGTTGTCTGTGGCCAAGGCACCGATCATCAGTCGGATGAGCGTCGTCTTCCCTGAACCGGATGGGCCGAGCAGGCAACAGATATCCCCTGAGTTGATGGTAAAGTCGACGTGGTCGATGGCCAATTGGTCACCGAACGATTTACTGACGCCGTTCAGTTGGATGTCCATAGCGATTCTCCTTTTCGATGCCCGATTCATGTACACTTGATTAATAGACACCGTGTTGGTTTATACGTTCAGTATAGACCTCGTCCGACAGCCCAACAATCGGCAATATCGGCCATCGTGTCGGTTATCAGACAGTTCACACCCAAGTGTTGGATAAAGGAGAAAAAACAGATGGGACATGAAGATTTACGCATCACGCGAACGAAACAATTGATTAAGAATGCCTTTTTAGACTTGATTGACGAGCACGGGTTCGAGGCGGTCACGGTGAAAGCTGTCACCGAACGGGCCGGCATCAATCGCGGGACGTTTTACAGTCATTATGCGGATAAGTTCGACTTGATGGAGAAGCTGATTGAAGTCATTTTTCACGAGGCCGAACGGAAACTGGTCAAACAGATTCCGCGTGTCTTTGGTGACCAGCGCGGACCGGGCGCTCATGAACTGCTCGTCCCGTTCATCCGCTTCATCGAAGACGATAAAATCTTGATGAAACCGCTCCTAGGCCCGAACGGTGACCCCCAGTTTCAAGCCCGGCTCCGGTCGTACATGCACGCGGCGCTCTTCCAACGCTCCCCGACGGTGTTGTTCGATGCGACGAAAGCACTTGTGCCGGCCGACTATCTCGTGTCTTATATTTCCGCGGCCCATATGGGGGTCATCTACGAATGGCTGTATAACGACCGTCCCGAAACCGCAGAGGACATCGCCCGCATCATCTATACAATCACGTTCGAAGGACCGGTGACAGCCGGCGGTCTGAAGCCGTAAGTTTTTTCCCAACATCCACTTTGATCATTTTGTACATTCGAGCCCGATATGCATGTTCATTCTACGCGAAGCAGGGAATAAGAGACGTGATGGCAAACTGTTAGAGTAGACATCACGCGTTCCTACTTAACAATAAAAAATACATGGTGGAAGAAGGGCGAAACACATATGCAAAACGTGAACAAATCGGTGATTGTGATCGGTGGCGGACTCGGCGGGATTTCCGCGGCGATCTCACTCGCACAAAAAGGATACGACGTCTCCTTATACGAAAAGAACGACCATATCGGCGGGAAAGTGAACCGGCTCGAACAAGACGGCTTCGGCTTTGACCTCGGCCCGTCGATTTTAACGATGCCACAAATTTTCGAGAAGCTGTTCGAAGGTAGCAGCAAGCGGATGGAAGACTACGTGCCAATCAAACGGCTCGACCTCGAGTGGCGCTCGTTCTTCCCGGACGGCACCGTGCTCGATCTCTACCATGATTTGGACGTGATGGAGCGCGCCAACCCGACGTTGTCCCGCAAAGACATGTACGAGTACCGCGAGCTGTTGAAATATGCCGAGCGGATTTACAACACGACGGAGAAAGCGTACTTGAAAGAAGGCTTTGAATCACCGCGCGAAGCGGTCGCGAAGAACGGTCTGTTTTCGACGTTGTTCGGCTTCGATTTGACGTCGACGATGTACGACGGCATCGCCAAGCGGATCAGCAACCCGCATTTACGGACGATGTTGTCGTATTACGTGAAGTATGTCGGGTCGTCCCCGTACAGCGCACCGGCCGTTCTGAACATGATGATTTACATGCAGCACGCCCAAGGCTGCTGGTACGTCGAAGGCGGGACACATAAACTGGCGGAAGGGCTGACGAAACTCGCGGAAGAGATTGGCGTTCAGCTCCATACCGGTCAAGGCGTCGTCCGCGCGCACACGCTGAACGGCCAACTGACGGCCATTGAACTCGAGGATGGACGGCTACGCTCTGCTGACTATTTCGTCTCCAATATGGAAGTCATTCCGTTCTATCAGAAGATGGTCGAGGCCGACGAACAGTTCGTCGACAAGCTCGTCGAGAAGTATGAACCGGCCAGTTCCGGCTTCGTGCTTCATCTCGGTGTGAACAAAGAGTATCCGGCGCTCGGCCACCACAACTTCTTCTTCTCGGAGAACTTGCATGAGCAAATGGACAAGATTTTCGAGCAGCACGAACTGCCGGACGACCCGACCATTTATTTGGTGAACGTCAATAAGACCGACCCGACACAGGCACCGCCCGGGCATGAGAACATTAAAATCTTGCCGCATATCCCGTACATTCAAGACAACCCGTTCACGCCAGAGGACTACGCCGCATTCGAAGAGCGTGTCCTCGATAAGCTCGAGGGGATGGGCTTGGACGGATTGCGCGAACATACGGTGACACGCGACGTCTGGACGCCGCATGACATCGAGCGCACGTACGGTTCGGACCGGGGCGCGATTTATGGGACCGTCGCCGATAAAAAACGGAACGGCGGCTTCAAGCATAAGAAACAGAGCGAGCTGTACGACAACCTCTACTTCGTCGGAGGTACGGTCAATCCCGGCGGCGGCATGCCGATGGTGACATTGAGCGGCCAGCAAGTGAGCGATAAGATTGCGAAGCGTGACGGAGTCACAAATCAATGACCGACTCGTTTTGGGAACGACACCGCTTCAAGTTCTATACGATTGGCATGGTCATCTGCGGGATTTTGGTGGGCATGTTCGCCTAACGAAGCCAAATTATATCTTAATTTAAAACACCCTATGGAGAAGCAGATGGACTCACCAATCTGTATTCATCCATAGGGTTTTTATCGTGACGAGATACGATGATCCATTTTGTTTATTAGACTCAATCTCTATGATGCAACTTATGTGGATATTTCTGTAAAGTGTTCATCTTGTATTGATGAACAAGGAGGTAGTTGCTACACTGATTTCAAATATATGGATTGGTACAGAGGAAGGCGGTTCGTGCATGAAAATCAAGCTCGATATTAGTAACGAGCGCTATGACAAGATTAAGTCTATGCTCGAGGAAAAAGGAATTGAAATAGATGATACGGCCGACCTGGTACTGAGTACATCTACTCCTTTTGTTCAGCATTTGACTGTTAAAGAGAAGGACACGAATGAACGGATCGTGTTACCAGTAGCGGATATTATTTGTATCGAATCCTTTGGCCATACAGTGGAAATTGAAACGCAAGCATCCGTTTATGTCGCTACTGATCGATTATACCGGCTCGTCAGTTTGCTCGATCCGACGTCTTTTTTACGAATCAGTAACTCTGTTGTCATTGCAACAAATCAAATCAAACAAATCAAACCCACTCTTTCCACAAAATTTATCCTTACTCTAACGAACGGAAAACGCGTTGATGTGACAAGGAGCTATTACTATATCTTTAAAGATCATTTTCATATCTGAAGGAGACAACTTTATGAGCATCCCTATTTACATCATCGCGACATGCATCGTTCTATTCACCTTTATTGTGACTATCACGCTTTATTTTCAGGCCTACAAGCGACACATCAATCAAGCGCTAATTGGCAACTTAAAAACACGTTCCCCGATGATGCCGCCTTATAAAATCACTGTCATCCTGTCAATTGTTCTCTTAGTAATCAGTGTGTTGATTAGTTATTTTGCGGGATACACCAATGCGTACAAAGCATATGAGGAAGATATCTGGGTTCTCGCTCCGTCTGATATTCAGACATTTTATGCTGAAATTCAAGGAATCGAAGACAATCAGATAACGGTTAAAGGTAATTCATTTAACGATGAAACGAATCAAACACTTATGGAATATGAAGTTTTTGAGGAACAAGTATCCATTTATAAACAAGAGGAGACGCTCTCTCTATCAGATTTATCCAAAGGTGATTTGATTTTAATCACCTTGTTGACGAACCGTTCGGGCACAGGTGTGTTTAAAATACAGGTAGTGGAGAAGCAGTGAAACGCCAATCAATTTAAAAAGCCATAAAAGTCAAGGCTCTCGAATTTTATGGCTTTTTGGTTCTATTCAGTTCTGCTTGTTCGCTGTTCCAATCATTAGCTTTAGCACGAAAATGATTCCGCCTAACACGATAGCATAGGTACCAAGCAAAAAGAGCATGTCAACCACTCGCATATCCATTTTAATCTACGCACTCCATTCAAAAGTTATTTAGACTCAAGATCTCGTTCACATCTTCAATGTACATCGAGTCGACTTCAAATACATCGGTCCCTTCCATCCCACGAGTGAAGAGCATCTTGTCATCTTCTAAAACCCAGACGTTCACCGTCGCCTCCATCGTGAACTCAGATGGATTGTTCACTGTAATGACGTAGTCGGGCATACCCTCGACCTCCGCCGCGGACAAAGGACTCGTCTCAATCAACTCAAGAAATCGTCCAATTTCCGCTTCGTCCGTGAGCGTATCGCCAGAATAGACGATGTTGCTCTCATCTGTATACGTCCCGACGACGAGTTCACGACCATTCTCATTACATGCGTTCAAAAATAGTAATCCCACAATTAGAAAGAAGACTAGTCTTCGTCTCATCCATCTGCACGTCCCTTTGGTTTACTTAAACTGATTTTTAGACGCATCCCGATGCGCTGTCCGCAGCTCATGGTTCGTCACGTGTTCCGGATCAATCAACTCGATTTTTCGGTTCACCCATACCGACAAGAAGATGAACGGGATGAACAAAGCGAGCAGCATGACCGCGAAGATGACGAGCGAGCCTTCAATCGCCCAGGCGATGGCGATGAAGATACCAAGCAAAATGACGTTCGCGAGCACGATACCGAACTCGAGACGCACGAACTTCTGATAGCGTGCCTCGTCATTGAACGTGAGCAGCAACTTCATCCGGTGCCACGCCCGATAGAGGCTCGGCAATTGGGTCGCCATAATGATGACGGCAAACGTCAATAACGAGATTTCTTGCGTGAAGATGAAGTAAAAGGCGATTCCTAAAATCGCGAATGTGAGCAGAAGTGCTGTCCGGTTCACTTTCCGCTCATTCTCGACCATTTGTTTTAATCGTTCGTTCTTTTCAATCATAGTTAGTACTCCCATCATGATGTCTTTCGTTTTTCGCGCTCGAGTTGCGCTTTGCCAAGCTCTGTCGCGGTCACGTGCTCCGGGTCAATCGTTTTCAACTCACGGTCGATGCGAATCCCAAGCGCTAGGAACGTGATCAGACCCACGATAACGACGATGACGAGCGTGAGTAGCGTGATCCATCCGAGCATCGAGCTCGCGATCAACAGCAAGAGAAACACGAGGTTCCCGACGGCCAACCCGAACTCGGACCGTACTTTCTGTTGGTAGCGAGCATCGTCGTTGAAAGTGAGAAGCAACTTCATCCGATGCCACCCTTTATACAGTACGGGCAGCTGTCCAACCAAGATGATCGGCAACAGCAAGAGGACGTCTGTCACCCAAAAATAGATCATGAACAGTGCGATGATTCCTATCGTCGGGTACAACATTTGTTTTTGTCGCTTTCGATCGTTCTCCATCATGCGCTCAAGTCTTGTGTTATGATCAACCATCCAATCCCCCTCATCAAACCTCATTACCTTCTTTTACGAAAGGAAACGGCAAAACGTTTCACTCGACTCGAATATCGTTATCGAGAATGTACATTGTCTCTTCGTAGCGTTGTTTACTGTCACGATCGTCTTGTTGGCGTAGCATCTCGAAAAACGCTTCGTACAATTCTCGATGAAGCGGCTTCCGGCGAATGATGACTTCTTGGATAACGCTGATTGCGGTATCTCGTAGCACCTTATCATTCACCCAAGTAAACAGTTCTCGAACGAGTTCGTCCGCTTCGAGTGAATCCAACCCGTTGAACCAAATAATCGCGCCATCGATTTTTTCTTCCGGATGATTGCTATAGAGCAGGCGTCGTGCATCGTCCAAGAGTGTTTTACCCTGGTTCATTTCAGTGATCGATTCTGGAATCATTTCTGCAAACATTCCCATGTCAACGGTCGTGATCGCTTCACTAAATTGACTGAACGAATCGAACAAGACATCAATCTCTTCCGTATCCGTATCGATATAGGCAATCTTTGGCGTCGTTCCTTCCCGGTAATCAAACGCGAGGAAAAAGTGTCCGTCACCGGCGAAGGCAATCAAGCGCTCGTCCTCGACACCCCATTCGGTTAACAAGGCCTTCGATTCAATTAACCCATTATGTAACCCGACCCCCGAAATCGAGTCGACGAGAGCGATGTCATCTTGACCATTCCATTTTATAGGCAAGTCGCGCTGTTCGACGTATCCCCCGTTTTGTATCCGGATTGACTCAAGATAATCGTCCGGCAGCTTCACCCCGAGTCGCGTCTCCACTTCCTTCAACACTTCTTCCGTTAATGTGGGCAACCTATTCGGGTCGTCCGGTATATCATTCCAAATGATCATTAGTCCCCTGCTTTCTTCAATCGCTATATTTCTTA
Organism: Exiguobacterium sp. E4787; assembly: GCF_018618375.1. Taxonomy (NCBI): domain Bacteria; kingdom Bacillati; phylum Bacillota; class Bacilli; order Caryophanales; genus Exiguobacterium; species Exiguobacterium sp. E4787. Next base: position 55,665 of record NZ_JACSLY010000013.1, read on the forward strand.
TCCCAACTCCGCTTCAACCGCTCCCGTTTCGTAAAGCCAAGCAAGCTATCCACGACATGCTCGTGATCGATCCGAAGCAAGCGGGTATCGAGCCACGTCTCAACCACTAACATGCCTGCAATCAACACCGCCGACAGTCCACTGAATACCGGCAATCCGAAGTATCCTGATACATACCCGCCCATCAGACCGAGCATGACCCATAACATCGCAATCGCGATGACGCCTTTCGCCCGAATCAACCGTTTGTAGGATCGACTTTCATTGAACGTCACAGATACGCGTGTCTTCTTCCAAGCTACATGACTGAGCGGGACAGCCGTCATCATCAAAAAGGAGAGTATGGCTAGTAGTGGCAACGACGCATTGGCGTAAATCCACCACCCTAGCCCTAGTCCAGCCGCGGCAGCCCATAATAATTTAAAGACCCCTTTTTTCGGTCGTATCTGTAACTGCTCGATTCGTTCTTCTCGCGTCATCATCATTTGTTCCTCCTTGAAACCAATTCGGACCATTTACCGTATATACAAGTAGCATACCAATAATTAGGAGGTATTTCGATGGATATTCTCATTTTAGCCATCCTGCTCGGCATCGTCGGCTTCATTGTGACTCGTTCCTATACCATCTATCCGTCATCGTTCGGAGACCGTTCATCCGTCCAACCACGCGCCTCGCTCACAACAAAATGCCCGCATTGCCAAACCGTCGTCAAACGGCAGGAACACGGGCAAACTTGTTCAACTTGTCGGAAATGGTTTTAGACGACTTGCTTTGCTTTTTGGTGGACCGTCTCTTTTTTCCCACTCAACTGGAACAACAGCACCCCGCCGACAATCAACACGATGCCAAGCGCTGTCTTCCACGTGAACGGGATGGCTTCGAGCCCGAACCAGCCGAGCGTATCCCATAGGAGTGCGAATAGAATTTGTGACACCATGACAATCGAGATGGCATGACTCGGCCCGAGCTGTTGGACGCCTTGCGTCACACTCATGACGACACCGACCCCGATGATGCCGCTGAACCAATACCACGTCTCCATCCCCGTGACGGCGAACAGACCCGCTCCTTCACTGATCAATCCGACGAGCAGTGACGCCAGGAAGCCGAGGGCGAGCACGAGCGTCGTCGTCGCCCACGCCCCGACCCGTTCTTTCACTTTGGCGTTAAACGTATTCTGCACACAGACGAGCATGCCGCCTATGACCGCGAGCATCATTCCAAGTGCCATGACGTGTCCTCCTCATTCATAAATACTTTCCCCAGCAACGGCAATCAGCCCGGCGCGATCAATGATTGCAATCGACCGACGATCCCGTTCAATCAATCCTTGCTCGACGAACCGCTTGAGTGTCCGGTTGACGTGGCGATAGCTCGTCCCAATCAAATCGGCGATATCGGTCAACTCATCGACGGTCGACCCGAGCGTCGTCTCTTCCGGTGTCATCGACAACAAATAGCTTGCGAGTCGCACGTCGACCGGATAGAACAAGTTGAAACTCAGCGATTGCGACTTCATCTCAAACTTCTTCGTGATGCCTTCGAGCAAATAATGCAACCACGTGACATCGTCTTTGGCGTGACGCGCGAGGTCCTCGAAGCGGACGACGATCATCTCGACCGGCGTGACCGCCTCGACCGTGTTCAAGAACGGTGTACGTCGGACGTACTCGATGTCGCCAATCAAATCGAGCGGATATTTGAACGACAAGACGAGCCGCTTCCCGGCCGCTGACGTGTGGGCCACCCGAATCTTTCCACTGACGAGAAAGTGGAGTTGTTCGGCCTTAGCGCCTTGTGTGCAAATCGCCTCCCCTGTCGCGTAACGGACGAGCTTAAGTTGAGGTCGAACGGCTAATGGGAGCACCCCATCCAACCCATACCGCTTCATGTAACGGTCAATCTGTTCCATCACGCGTCATCCTTTCAATACGAGAATCCCGACAATCATCATGACGACCCCGAGCAGTTGCGTCCGGTTCAAGTCACGGCGCAACATCCCGAACCAGCCGCGCCAGTCGATGACAAGTGCGAGGGCAAGCTGGGCGATGAGAAACAATGAAATCGTCAACGTGACGCCGAGTTCATGCACGGCCGTCATATTGCTGAACAAGATGAACGCAGCGAACGCGCCCCCTGACAAATAAAGCGGCTCGACGCGACGCATGTGGACGTACGTCCGGTCGCGAACGAGAAGCATAATCATGAGCGCAACGACGAAGCCCGTCAATTGCGTCAACGTCGCAGCTTGCCACGTCCCGATACTCGAACTGATGCGAGCGTTGGCGACGCTCTGTAGCGTTAAAAAGAAGCCGCCACTGATGGCGAACAGTACTCCGCGCATGATGTCTCTCCTCCCTTATGACAATCGAATCAGCATGATCCCGATGACCATGACGAGTAAACTGACGAGTTGTATTCCAGTGATCGGGTTCTTCGCAGCACCAAACCAACCGAAACGGTCGATGAGCAGGCTCCCACACAGCAAGCCGACAATGACGATGACGACGGCGATGCCGGTCCCGACCATCGGTACGATTAAGACGTTCCCGCCGATGAACAGTGCCCCGATGATGCCACCAATCCAAATCCACCACGGCTGACCGCGTAGCCCGCGCCATTCGACGCTCGGCCGCAAGACGAGCAAGATGAGCAGTAACGTGACCGTCCCGACGACGAACGAGACGAGCGCCCCTTTCAAAGCTGATTCGAGCACCGTTCCTAAATAACCGTTGATGGCCGTCTGTGTCGCGCTCATCATCCCGGTCCCGATTCCGACGAGACGCCAGACGTTCAAATTGCCCGTTCCTGTCTGCGATGAGGCGACGAGTTTACCCCGGCGACGGTTAATCCAATCCGTGAGCGCGACCGTCCCGACGACCCCAAGCAACACGAGCAAGGCACCGAACACACGCCACGGTGTGAGGACATTGACGGTTGAGTTGAACCAACCGAAGTGGTCAATCAAGAGTCCCATCAAAATCTGTCCAAAGATTGGCATGATGACGGTCTGGACACTACCGAGCCTCGGGAACAGCAAAATGTTCCCCGTTAAAAAGATGACCCCCAACAAACCACCCGACCACATCCAAAGCGGTTCTCCTTGGAAAATGGATGATTCAATCCCGAACGACTGTCCGGTAAGCAGTAACGTGAGCGTTAAAAAGGTCGTCCCAATCGCGAACGACAGGAACGACGCGACAAATGGTGACCCGACGATGGTGCGCAGACGCGAGTTCACGCTCGTCTGCATCGGTAACAAAATCCCGATGACGAGTCCAATTACAATGGCTAACATAGTCTCTTCCTCGATTCTCTCTATATGCTGTGTACGTGTTAAGCTTACTCCTCACACACTTTAGCATAAAGGACCGATGTCCTGAAATGTGAAAAAAGACGAGTTCCGACTATCAGAAACTCGTCTTTTGGTGTGTATGGCGCTCAGTTTTCGCTTCGTTGAACATCCGATTCGTGACGTGGTGTGTATCAAACGTCAGCACCACTCGGTTGACCATATATGGGAACAGCAAACCGCCGATCATGCCACCCGACAAGATGGTCACTAGTGTCCAAATGTTAGTGACGCCAGTATGATAACAAGCTAGCGCACAGAGAACAATGAGAAATGCGAACCACTGCACGGCATAATCTGCATACACCCAGCGCCGATACCGAGACTCGGGATTGAAACTGAGCAACAGTTTCGTCTTCCTCCATTCGACGCACAGTTGCGGCAAGTACAGCGTGAATACGATCAACGGTAAGTAAATCGATGTCTGATACGAGATGAACGCGACGGCGATAAGGTTGAAGAAAAGACCCCAATAGCGCCAGTGCCACGTAGCATCGTCGTGTGCGAGCAATCGCTCGATTCGTTCCTGTTTCGTCAACATCTTCATAGCAATCCACTCGCCGTTGCCAATTCAGAGCGGATCGGTTGAGCTGCATCTGCGCTTTGGACAGTTTCATTGAAGCGTTTATACAGAAGCGGCAACAGCACCGCCATCCCAAGGACGAGAATCCATGCCCACCAAGGGGCCGCCAGTTCATAACTCGCCACGCTACCGACGATGAAGACGTACCATCCGCTTAAAATTCGATAGACATTCCGCGTCGCCATTCGTGCTCCGCTTTGATCAGATAGACGAGCAAACGTCTCTCCTTCTTTCAGCAAATACACGATTGAACCGCTGGCGAACAAACCCATCAATCCTAAGCCAACCCACCAAATATGATCCGCGAGCAACGTGACAAACAATAGTCCAGGGACAGGAGCGAACATCACGTCTCGTCGCCGCTTCCTTTGCTCACGGTATCGGTTCATTTCGTCAATCCGTTGTTGTTTCGTCATACGATTCCATTCCTTTTCTAATCATTGATTCCGTCAAGACGACGTTTTAACTTCTCGCGATTGGCTTTGGCCAGCATGTTCGACGTGACGTGTTCCGGGTCGAGTTTGAGCAGTTTTCGATCGATCCACAGCGGTAACAACACAGAAGGTGGTGCCCCGATGACCACCGCCCACATCAACACGTCCGGATGGATCTGTCCCGTTAAAAACAGGGCGATCAGACTGAACAATAAGATGAACGTGAAAACGAGTGAGGAAAACTGTAGCTTAATGAGACGTCGATACGTCCAGTCGTCATTGAATTGAAGATAGAGCGTCGTCTGCTTCCATTCGAAAAACAACGTCGGGATGAGACTGACCACCGCAATCACGCCAGAATAAGTCGTCTGCATCATGAAATAGAGCGCACTCACAAAGATAACGACACTGCTTCCAATCATAAAACGACGATATGTCGTGTTGATTTGTAACAACGCTTCAGTCCGGGCTTCCCTATTCATCGAGTACCTCCTCAGTCTCTGACGTTGTCGAGTCGAATCTCACGCAGCATCGGATGATCCGGGTCGATGTCACTCAATCGCTCGTCTTGTTTTCGAATCAAACGGTATCCCCCATACAACACACCGATTGTCAGCACCACTATCCACGCATACATCCAACCGAGGTTAAGCGTCAGCGCAAACGATAAAATGAATACGACGAACAGCGCAAAGACAAATCCGTTCCGACGGGCGATGATGGTTTTGGCATTCTCTCGTTCGGTTAACTCGGTCTCGACTCGGTTCGCCTTGAAGAAGATTCCTCCCAGCAGCAAGAGACAGACGAGTACGCCGGCCACGTACCAACCGTTCCATGAATCCGACTGAATCAATCCAACGAGACAAAACACCATCGGAAACGTGAGCAGACTTTGAAGAACAGCCGTCTTTATATTGGTTTTATAAATCAGATTGATGCGTTCTTGTTTGGTCATCGAATCCCCCCCTTAAAAGCTTTCTCGTTTGACGTCGCGACGCCTCGGTTGCTCAGGATCGATCCGCTTTACTTTCTCATCAAGCAGCCGCTCGACAATCACCAGCGCCAACGCTGCAAGGGAGAAGATGAAAAATGGGACCCAACTGATTGTTTCGAGCTTCAAGAGCAACGGGAAAAACAAACAGCCGAAGACAACCATCATATAGTCGAACACATATTGAATGTGGATGACCCGCTTCGCTCGAATGTGGTCTGTGAAACTGCTCATGAATCGACTTTCCCGCATGATCATCACGCCGTACGCTAACAGCGACAGCACCATCAAACTTCCGTATACGAGCGATCGTGTCTCGGTTTGCAGAAAGAAGAAAAGCAATACCCCAATCGGAATCGCAAAACCGAGCCTGACGAGAAGCCATTTCCGGTTTGCGGTAACCATTTGCTTCAAACGCTGATGTTTATTCATAAGCTACTCCTTTAATTGTGATGGACTCACACGCTAACCTCGTGTCTTTTCAACCTCACCACGTGAATCTCGTGCGTTGAATCTCGCGACGAGTCGGTTGTTCTGTATCCATCCAGCTCAACTGTTGATCGAGTTTATGCTGCGTAAACCAGATTAATGCGCTGCCACTGACGAATAGAAGGAAAGGAATCAGGTTGGTCAGGATATTCAGTCGCATCATCATCGGAAAAATCACGGCCATCATGATGACGAACAAGTAATCGAGTTGATATTGGATACCGATCACCTTCTTCGCTTGATCATGCGCCGTTAATGCTCTGACGAAGCGCGCTTCCCTCATAAACAAAACACTTGCCGCACTGGTCAACGATAGAAGGAACGCTGCCATAATCATCGGTGAGCCTTGCGACTGTAAAAAGTAATAAACGAGCACACCGGTCGGAAGGGCGAAGGCGAGCCGTGACAACATCCACTGTACGTTCATACGTTTCACGCTATGTAATCGTTCTTGTTTACTCATCTCATTCACCTCTTATCTCACTATACGATTCCACCAGAAAAAAGTTCCGTTTTTTTACAATTGTCTTGTAGTAGCCAACTCGCTTGACGAACCCGTGACTTCGCTATATAGTTTAGTTAACTTAACTATATTAAAAGTCAGAAAGACTGAGGTTTTCTTTATGAATTTGCTACAAAATACACGTTTCGTGTTCACGTGGTTATCCGGGATGACGCTCACGCTCGGCTTCTCGATTTTCTTCCTGAGCGTATCGTGGCTCACGATCGATGTGCTGAAGCAACCCGCCCTCCTCGGGATCATCATGACTGCCGTTTCGTTGCCGCGTGTCGTGATGATGGTATTCGGAGGCGTGTTCGCCGACCGATTCCAAAAGAGTCGGCTCTTGTTTTTGACGAACCTCGGACAAGGTCTTCTCATGGTCGCGGTCGTTGCGCTCCATCTCGCGGACGCATATTCAGTGTTCGCCTTGATTATGATTTCCATCGTGTTCGGACTCCTCGACGGCATGTCCTATCCGGCGTTGTCTTCTTTGATCCCGTCGCTCGTCAAACAAGAAGAGCTGCAGCGCGCCAACTCGCTCTTCCAAGGGACGCTTGAACTCATGTTCGTGTTCGGCCCGTTCCTCGCCGGAGCGTTACTGACATGGGGCGGCTTCGGGCTCAGCTTCGGGACAGCGGCCGTCTTGATTTTCATTGCAGCTATCTTGATCATGCCGCGATTGATTCGCGACTCGATCCCGCTCGCCCGCGCGATGTCGCTCGGTCATGTCATCGTCGACTTGAAAGAAGGCATTCGTTACGTCTCGAGCACACCGATTTTACGGAGCGGGACGTTATCCATCGCCATCGTCAACTTGTTCGTCATGGGACCGCTCATCATGAGCATCCCGATTCTCGTCGGTGAACGAGGCGGGAATGCTTTTGACTTGAGTTTGATTGAAGGTGGGCTTGCCGTCGGGACGTTCGTGGCGAGTTTTCTCGTCCTGTTGTTCCGCTCGGTCCATCGTGGACGCTTCGTCTTCCGCGTCTTGTTTTTGACGATTGGAGCCTTCTTCCTCTATACACAGGCACAGTCCATCACGCTTCTCGCCTTGGCTGCGGCCGCGAGCGGATTCATGTTGATGCTCGTCTATTTGCCGACGGTCACACTCATGCAAGAACATAGCGACCACGACAAAATCGGACGCGTCATGAGCATCATGGCGCTCGCCGCATCGGGACTAGAACCGATTGCGTTCGCTGTCCTGTCGATTTTGGTCGCCCTGGCCGTACCGATTCAAACGTTGCTCATCTCATTTGGTATAATCGGATTAGTATGCAGTATCGTGTTATACGTGCGGAGCCAGACGTTCCGTGACACGCGATGAAAGGAGAACGACGATTGAATGATACACGCAAACAACAAGTCATCGAGATGTACCGTCAAATTGACGAGCTCGACTTGTTGTTCACCAAATATTTTACCGAGTTGAACGAATTCGAACTCAGTTACCAGCAAGAACAGATGTTGCTCCTGTTCAAACGAAAAGACACATGGACGACGACCGAGATTGCGACGAAGATGAATATCTCGAAAAGTGCGGTCAGCCAAGTGCTCAAAGTGCTCGAACAACGTGAGTTCGTCCAAAAAGAGAAGAACCCGGACAACTTACGTGAGAGTTTCATCCGTCTCGGCCCAATCGGTATGGCATATTCGAAACAAATCGATGCGATTGAAGAACGGCTCGCCGAAGAGATGTTCTCCGTGCTCGAAGATGATGAGATGACGATGATCAATCGCTCACTCGCGCTGATGATTAAAAAGTTCAAATGAAAAATGCGTATCGTCCCTGACTCGGGAGGATACGCATTTTTAGTTAGAGTTGATTGACGACACGTTCCGCTGCCCGGAGCGCGCCTTCGATATGACCGCCGAACAAGGAGTCCGTCTCCGTCCCGGCGAGTGAGAGCCGTCCTTCCCATGCTGAATCGAGTGCGATCGGCTCATAGACAGGGAAGTCGGTCAACGGCACCCCATCTTGAACCGTGGCCGTATGCCGATCACTCGACCAATCGACGTATATAACTTCACGCGGCTGCCGCGCCTCTTCCCCGAATAGGCGCACGAGTTGATCGATGACGCGACGATTCAGTTCGTCTTGGTCGAATACCGAGCGTTCGGCAGCAGACAACCGGAAGAAGCCGAACAACGCCGCAAGTCCACCCGGCTGCGAAGCATCATGGATCTCCTGCAACACCCCGGCCCAGCTCATGCCTTGACCGGATAAACCATTGTCTCGCCAAAACGGGCGGTCGTAGACGGCGAGTACTTTCGCCTGTCCAGCCATCCAGGTCGGCGTGTTTGCCAGCTTCGACTTCGTCGTTTCAGACAGTTCTGGTTGGAAGCTGATACGTGAGACGAGTCGTGGCGGGATGGCCATAATGACGTGTGTGAAAGCTTGGGACCATCCTGTTTCGAGTTCAATCGTTATCTCATCTTCGGTCTGTTTGATCGAGGTGACCGTCGACTCGAGTTGAATTGTCCCTGCCGGTAGTGTCGAAGCGAGCGCCGTCGTCAAGCTGGCCATGCCCCCGACGAGTCGCATCGATGGAACAATATGACCTGGCGGGAGCGTATGGCGTTCGATGACACCGAACTGGCGCTCGAGCATCAAATCCCTGGCCGTGTGTTGAGAGAACGTCGGGAGACCGAGTCGTTCGATCAGTTGCGTGATTGTCGTCTCCGTCTCTGGCCAATACCAGGTCGGGCCGAGGTCGAACCCGTCATGGCTCAACACACGTCCCCCGGTACGGTCACGCGCCTCGAACACGGTGACGTCATAGCCTTTTTCAGTGAGGAGCGACGCGGCATACAAGCCGCTCACGCCCGCCCCGATAATAGCGATGTTCATAGTGCTGCCCCTTCCTCGACAAACGTCGTCACATCGAGCACTTGCCCGAGATCAATCCGGGCAACGAGATAGTGATACTTTGTGTTCGTCTCCGGATACTCCTCGACAATCGATTCGCACCAGTCGCGGTCGAACATCTTCTCCCAAGATTTTTTTAACTCTTCCTCGTCTATAGCTTCCCTGTCTTCAAACGAAAGAAAGTACCGGTTCAACGCAAACATCCAATAACCGGCCTCGACTTCGAGCACGTGTGAGTCAGGTAACTCAACCGTCAGCACAACGCCCGGTTCTCCAGGTTCCAAGTAACCGCCCCGTGCGACTTCTGGCCGTGTTTGGCTCAACCAAACTGGATAGTTTCCATGAAGCGAGACCCCTGTCCGCTGTTCATATTGTTCTGCGAGCCAGTCGTAGGCAGGCTGATGATACGCGTAGTCCTCGTCTTGAAAAATACCGTAGGCCGGATCACCAAACAAATAACCTCGCTCGTTTGCGGCTTTCCACGCACCCGCATGTTGATATGTATAGTAAATTGCCATGGGTATACTCCTTTTTCTTGTTAATATCTTTAGCATAACTGACCTGCCGTTTCCTTATCCATTGTGGGAATCGTTTGGGTTTGTCTGAATTTGGAAGTATACTAGCCGTATGAATTACATAAAGGAGGAAAGAAGATGAATGTTTTAATCACCTTACTATTTAGTTTATTGGCAATAATTGTCCCACTCGCGTTACTCATCGCGGTTATCGTGATGATTGTTCGATTTATCGGTCGCTATGAGAAGCGGGCTGACGCGCGACTCGAATTGGAGCGTCAAACCGTGGCTCAGCAGCAACAACAGTTCGACGTCTTAGTGGAGCGCCTCGAGCGAATCGAAGAAAAAATAGAGACACGTCCTTAATGTCGACATCACTCACGATATGGACGAAACGTCTCGTCACCACAGCCATCATCTACAGTGTGTTGCTCGTCGCGACAATTGCCTGCCAACGCGCCTTTAACACCTCAGAAATTAATCTGTTGATCGGTACGGCGGACGAACAACAGCTAAGCTACGAGTTGATTATTCATAATCCGCTCACCAATACTTACAGTTTCGATATCATCGAGGATTAAATCGAAAGGAGTGGTTAAATGGATTGGACCACGATCATGTTGACTGCCTCATTGATTTTGAACGCCTTCTTGCTCAATATCATTGCGCAACAAGCAAAAGAGATGAGTGCATTGAAACGAAAACAACCCCATACCGAACCAATCGTGCAAGATGCTGAGTTTCATGCGTCAATTAAAGAAAAAATCGATACGATTGGCATGATTCCGACCGTGAAATTCTTGCGTGAGACATATGACCTGTCGTTGCTTGAAGCGAAACAATTGGTCGATCGGGTAAACGAAAGGGAGTAGCGCGCGCTACTCCCTTTTGCCGGCTTTTATGAGTTGAAGTAACCGACTTTTCCTCTGGCGTACATTTTGTGCGTCACGTGCTCAGGGTCAACTTTGCCAAGTCTGTGATCGAGCCGAGACGACGCAATGATTCCGATTGCATACATACCGGTTGCGACAACCGTCACACTGATTAGTTCCGGATTGAGCAGTAGCGTCAAGATCAATACAACATATGCTCCAATCAGTCCAAATGCTGTCCACCATTCGAGACGCACAAGCCGCTTATACTCGGCGGACTGGTTGAAGCGCAGCAATGTGTTCGTCCTAGCCCCTATTTTCACGAGACCGACAGATGGAAACACTAGAAGGAACCAGATGAATTCAGCGAGACGACGTTCGCCAATCATCATCAAGGTCACACTGATTCCTGTAATCAGTGCAAACAGAATGATTGCCTGACGGGTCGAGCGCTTGCCGCTTTCATACAAATGATTGAACCGTTCGCGCTGCGTCATGGAACCAGACTCCTTTTGTTCAACTAATTTCTTTCAACCCAGTTTGGTCTCGCCACTGGAACGGTATCGATTTCTTCGAACCAAGTCGATAGCCGAGACGCCATCCCAATCCTCGAATCCGGTCCACCCAACTGTCACTCAAGTCTTGAAACGACATGAGGGCCCGGACGTGATGCAGCTCGATGCGATGAATCACGTATTGATAGCTAGGTGCCGCTATCGACCGATTGACTGCCATCTTTTCGCACCACTTCTGGTCAAAGAGTTTCTCCCAAGACTTTCGCGTATACGCTGGAGTGGGTTCTTCCTCGGTGTCGAATGCTTCGGCTGTATCAAATAAAGTAGAGTTGTGTAGAACAAAATCCCAAAATGAAATTTCCGAAGCCAACACTTGATCATCCGGTAATTCAACCGTCAACACCACACCTTTATCCCCCGATCCAATCCCTTTGCCGGTGCCTAGATCAGGAAACTCGTCCCGACACCAAACCGGATAGTTTCCGTTTAGCGAAATTCCAATTCGTTGCTCATATTGTTCAACCATCCAGTCATAGGCCGGTTTGAAAAATTCGAATCCTTCGTCATTGAACATGGCGTAGTGAGGATCACCTTGTAGATACCCTCGCTCTAATGCTACTTTCCAAGCGTCTCCATGCTGACACGTATAATAGATGCCCATATTCATTAACCCTCTCCAGACTTATTCTTTCACCACTTTATCCGATTTCATATCAAAAAGTAGTGAAAATAATGGTCAGGGTTAATCGGTCGACTGCAACTTATGCGTTCGGACTCGGATACTTCACCGCATTCTTCTGGAGCTTCTCTTCAATCGCCTGCGACACATCAATCCCTGCCGCATGGGCGAACGTCAGCGCGTAGATGAGTACATCCGCGAGGTCTTCTTTCATCTCGACGTGTTTCGTCTCGAGCGCTTCTTCGCTCGACACCCATTGGAACAACTCCAACAGCTCGCTCGCCTCGAGCGATAGCGATAACGCCAAGTCTTTCGGATTATGGTGAAACGCCCAATCGCGCTCGTCACGGAATTCAATCACTTTGTCCATCAGTCGTTGTACTTCGTTCATATCTGTACCTTCTCTCTTTGAATGTGTAACAGCTTATCTCGCAACGCTTGATTGCTCGCATACAAATAAAGTCCTCGGACGCCTCGCTTCATCAACACATTAATCGAGTTCAAGACAATCTGTTCTTTCGCCAGCTCGACATCCTTGACACCGTCAATCCCAGCATAAGCTCCTGTATCTTTATAAAGATTCGTGTCAATCACCAAGCAATCCTTCGTCTCATCGTACGTTACCGAAGGACCGAGCACGACGCCGACGTAGTTCAAATCAAAACCTTGGATCGTATAGATCGATCCAGCCTCGGCAATCGTCTCCGATTTCTCGGCCCACGTCGTCTTGCCTCCCGTCGTATTCCACGGCATCTTATACTCACCGTTCGACTCGTAAACGTAATACGTTTCCCCGTCCTTTTTATGAAGGTAATCGAACGTCGACACGACTCGACTGAGCCCATGTTTCTTGTCTTGTTCGATAATCATTAGGTGCATCTCTTCCAACGTTTCAAACACACGTAAATCATAGTTTTTAGAAGCTGGGAATGCTTGTATCTGCTTAGCTTTGAAGGCGTTGATCCAATCGATGACATCCCCATCCGCCTGCATCCGAAACTGATTCGTCAGTTTATATGTTTTCAAACACTTCGCTTTTTCTTTAAACTCATCCAACTTACTTTGATCCCACCGACTCTTCAGCTTTAACACTTGGTCTTGATCGAAGATGACAATGACAACCTTGGCAATCTTCATCAATTCTTCGAGATGATTCTCCGCCCGGAAATTGTTGTATGCATCTGACTTCGTCAACAAAAGGTGCGCCTCGTCGACCAAGATGATATCGACTTTCCTATCTTTTAACTTGTTAAGGAGCGGCGTCGGTTTGACGAAGTTGACAGCCTTCAAGTGTTTGACTTGTTTGGCAATCCCTTTATACGTCTTCAGCATCTCCTCATGATTGACGACCAGATAGTTCTCCGTCTGATGCAGATTCGAACCCGCCTCGTTCGTCCGCGCTTGAATCGTATTGAAGATAGAACTGAGCACGACACTCTTGCCGACACCGGCCTCTCCTTCAATGACATACAAGTCTCCATATGTATCTTCGGGCTTGGACTTCGCAATCCTTGTCTCACAGAACTCAAGCACACGCTCTTTTAAATCCATCTGTTCAACGGATAGTTCTTTGAACGGCGACAATTTGAAGATGTCTTTGTTCTCGATGGCGTGCAGGTCGTTTTCGACGAGCCCATTCTTATGTAGCACACCCCATAACTCAGGAAACAGCTCATTGTCGTAGAACGATTTATTGTAATAATTGTGTGTGAAGTCGCTTGCCGTCTTGCTTTTGTTTTGTAACGTATACTTCTCGTCCCCTAAAAAGTAGTTGATCAACTTCGTCTCAAGATGAAACGTCGCCGATCGATTGAACGTCTCATGCTTCACGAGATTGATTTGGTCTACATTTTTCCGATCAGCTTGTTTCAGCTTCAGATGTTGTTTCATACGTTTTTGGAAATGCACCGTTTCCCCGATATACGCTTCCTTCTGTCCGTTCAAAATATAAATCACCGGATAGTTCAAATAATCGGCTGTCCGATCAATCTCATCTATACTCGTTTTATCAAAATCTAACGGAATGACCTCAATCATCTTCACTGACACACCCTCATCTAATTTCAAATTATCTCCAGTTTAGCATAGCCTTATTCCAATTCATTACTCAAGTCTTTCCTGAATCAATGGTATACTCCAACTAAAAAGGGAGGGATTCGGTGCTTACGTTCGACAACGTCTCTGTTCGCCAACAGGACACGCTCATCCTTGAAAATATCTCCTTCACCATCAATCCGGGTGAAATCGCAGCCATTCATTGTGGCGTCACTTCCCGGGAAATATTGTTCGCTTTATTGACGGACTCGCACGCAAACTACTCGGGGACCATCGATACAGCGAATCGCACGCTCTCAGTCTTCTCTATCCGTGACGGCTTATACGACCGCCTGACGGTCGAGGAATATTTGCGTTTCACGCACACGCTCTACGAATCGACGAAATCGCTGGATGCCGTCCTGCAAACCGTTCAACTCACCCTATACCGGAACAAACGGTTGAATCGGCTCAGCTTATCGCTCGTCCGGCGCGTCCAATACGCGGCGTTGCTTCTACATAATCGCGACATCTACGTCCTCGAAGAACCGGATCAAAATGTCGACCAAGAGACACGGCACTTGTTCGCGACCGTCTTGATGCAACTGAAGCAACAACAAAAAGTCATCCTGCTTCTGACGAGCAACATGGAAAGCGCCCTGTTCGTCACGTCGACCGTCTATCGCATCGATCATCGACATTTGCGCCTACTCGACGTCGAACCGGATGAACCGGATACGAACGAAGACGTCACCCCTGACGTCATGCACGTCCGCTTCGAGAAGATTCCGACAAAAGTGAACGAGAAGATCGTCTTACTCGATCCTCCGGAAATTGACTATATCGAGAGTCAGGACGGACAATCCATATTGCACAGTCAATCGGAACAGTTCCCGAGCGTCTTTACGATGAACGAGCTCGAGGCGCGTCTGACGCCGTACGGCTTCTTCCGCTGTCACCGATCCTACATCGTCAACCTTCAACGGGTGCGAGAAGTCATCACGTACACGAAGAACAGTTTCAGCCTCGTGCTCGATGATGCGGCGAAGACGACAATCCCGCTCTCGAAGACGAAAATGGCCGAATTGAAGACGATGATTGGGCTGAAATAGGCTCCATTCACTGTCCGATTTGCTCCACTCAGTCCTCAAGAAGCGCCATTTATGGCCATTCTAATGCGCCCCACTCTTCCTCTCGATATGATGTAAGCAGGAAATACGACATCACCAAGGAGGAACGAGCGATGCAGGATATTATCACCGTGAATCAATTGAAAAAGCTGTTCGGGAACGAAGAAGCGTTACGCGACGTGACGTTTTCTGTTAAAAAAGGAGAGGTGTTCGGGTTCCTCGGACCGAGCGGATCCGGGAAGACGACGACCATCAAAATCTTGACGTCCCAACTCGCGCAGACGTCAGGTGACGCCACCGTGTTCGGCGTCCCGGTCTCGGAATTGAAACAAGAACAGTATCGGAAGCGGATCGGTGTGTTGACCGATAACAGCGGCCTATACACGCGCCTTTCGATCGAAGAGAATCTACAGCTCTACTGCGACCTATACGACGAGCCACGCACACGAATCGACGATGTGCTCCAGACAGTGAACTTGGCCGGGGAACGCAAAAAACGCATCTCCGCCTTATCACGCGGGATGCTGCAACGAGTGACACTGGCCCGGGCGTTGTTACATGAACCGGAGCTGTTGTTTTTAGATGAGCCGACGTCCGCGCTCGATCCAGTCAACTCGCGTCATATTTATAAAGGCATCGAACGGTTGAAGGCTAAAGGGACGACCATCTTCTTGACGACGCACGACATGAATGAGGCCGAAGAACTGTGCGACCGTGTCGCCTTCTTACATCAAGGAGAGATTCAACTGCTCGACGCCCCGAAACGATTGCGCCGGAAATATGCGAACGGCTCGATGCGCGTCGAACTGCATGACGGGGAAACGGTTGAATTGAAGCAAGGAAAAGACGGGGCCGACTGGCTCCATGCTCAGATGTGTGACCAAAACATCGCGGCCATCCATTCGAACGAGCCGACGCTCGGGGACATCTTTATCGAAGTGACAGGGAGGAAATTATCATGACATTTTCAATGAAACGGGCACTCGCCATTTTCCAGAAAGACTATAAAGACTTGTCGCGGAACTTATTCGTCTCCTCGACGTTGATCATGCCATTGTTCTTCGCCGTCTTCTATTCACAGCTCGGCGGCGGAGGTATCGACGTGACGTACTTCGTCATCAACATCACGTTCAGCCTCGTCGCAACGTTCGTCCAGTGTGCCTTGATCGCCGAAGAGAAAGAGAAGAACACACTCCGTGGGTTGATGTTATCGCCGGCAAGCACGCTCGACATCTTGCTAGGGAAAAGTGTCAACAGCGGTTTAAAATTCCCTCTTAATAACGGATTAAAAATCCCTTTTTTACACATTACTCTTGGAAACTATCGACACGCGCCGGTTGGATGCCGGCCCGTTTCTTTTCTCTCATTCGATAT